>NC_015737.1:2219166-2525833 GCF_000270305.1 Clostridium sp. SY8519
ACGGACTGGATCCGGAGACTGCGGCGGTTCAGATTTACCAGAAGCCGGAGCCGGCAGGGGGCAGCCGCAGGGGACACCGGGAAACTGCCGGCCAGCAGACCCTGGATTTTTCTGGGACAGAGATGTCCGGGGGCTGTCTGTACGGCGCTGCGTTCGGGGACGGAACCGGACAGGCGGCGTTTGTGCCGGCGGGCAGCCTGACGGACGCGGAGATCCGTGAGGAAGTCCGGCGTCTGGCGGATCGGGCCCTCCGGGTGATTTCGCCGGACCTGAAACAGCTGATCAAATTTGGCTGCCGGATCCCCCGGGAGAAGGCGGCGGACACGTCCATTGCCGCCTATCTGCTGAATCCGCTGAAAAATGCCTATACCTATGATGATATTGCCAGTGATTATCTGGGGGAAATGATTCCCTCTGAGGCGGATCTGTTCGGCAAAATGAAGCGGGAAAAGGCACAGAAGGAGAAACCGGAGGCCTTTGAAAAGATGGCCTGTTATGAAGTGTATACGGCGGCAAAGGCAAATGGGCCGCTGATGGACGCCCTGAAAGAACAGGACATGATGCGGCTGTACCGTGAGATTGAGCTGCCGCTGGTATACACACTGGCAGACATGGAACTGGAAGGCGTACGCGTGGACGGAGAGGCTCTGCATGCCTACGGAGAGCATCTGACCGGCCGGATTCAGGAGCTGGAGCAGGAGATTTATAAGCTGGCGGATGAGACCTTTAATATTCAGTCCCCCAAGCAGCTGGGAACGATCCTGTTTGAAAAGCTTCAGATGCCCTATGCGAAAAAGACAAAAACCGGGTATTCCACAGCTGCCGATGTGTTGGAAAAACTGGCGCCGGAATATCCCATCGCAGCCCGGGTGCTGGAATACCGGACCCTGACGAAACTGAAATCCACATATGCCGACGGTCTGGCAGGCTTTATCCGGGCAGACGGCAGGATTCACTCCAGTTTCAATCAGACCATTACCGCGACCGGAAGAATCAGCAGTACAGATCCGAATCTCCAGAACATCCCGATCCGGATGGAACTGGGCCGCATGATACGCAAGGTGTTTATCCCCAGGGAAGGCAGCGTGCTGATTGACGCGGACTATTCCCAGATCGAACTGCGGATTCTGGCCCACATGTCCAAAGACGAAAATCTGATCAGCGCTTACCGGCAGTCCAAGGATATCCACCGCATTACCGCCTCCCTGGTGTTCCATACACCGTTTGAAGAGGTGACGCCGCTGCAGCGGCGCAATGCCAAGGCGGTCAATTTCGGCATTGTTTACGGCATCAGTTCCTTCGGACTGAGCCAGGACCTGAGTATTTCCAGAAAAGAGGCCCAGGAGTATATTGCCAGCTATTTCGCCACCTATCCGGGGATTAAGATTTTCCTGGACCAGGCGGTGGAAGACGCGAAGGAAAAGGGATATTCCGTGACCATGTTCGGACGCAGGAGACCGGTGCCGGAGTTAAAGTCCGGCAATTTCGCCCAGCGGCAGTTCGGTGAGCGGATTGCCATGAATTCTCCGATTCAGGGCACTGCGGCAGATATTATCAAGATTGCCATGATACGTGTGCATGACCGCCTGGAGCGGGAAGGCCTTCAGTCGAAACTGATCCTTCAGGTCCATGACGAACTGCTGATTGAAGCGGAACAGACAGAAGTGGACGCAGTGAAAAAAATCCTGGAAGAAGAGATGTGCCATGCGGCAGACCTGTCTGTGGCGCTGGAGATCGATATGAAAACAGGAAAGAACTGGTACGAGGCACATTAGGAACAGGGATATGATTCGATTTATTGGAATAACCGGCGGAGTCGGCGCGGGCAAATCAGAGATTCTGCGCCATCTGGAAAAACACTACAACTGCATGGTGATGCTGACGGATGAGATCGCGCACCGCCTGATGGAACCGGGCACCGCCTGCTACAATCAGCTGGAAGAAGTCTTTGCCGATGACCGGGTCTATGAACCGGACGGCCGGTTCGACCGGCTGGCTCTGGCCAAGGTACTGTTTGAGCACAGGGAGAAACGCCGGCAGCTGAACGGGATCGTCCACCCGGCGGTCAAGCAGTATGTGATGGACGCCGCGGCGGAAGCCAGGGAAAACAAGAAACTGGATTTTGTTATTGTGGAATCCGCGCTGCTGATTGAAGAACATTATGATGAAATCTGTGATGAACTGTGGTATATTTTTACCTCTGAGGAGATTCGCCGGGAACGGCTGAAAATTTCCCGCGGATATTCCGATGAAAAAGTAGACGGAATTTTCGCGGCGCAGCTGACAGAGGAAGAATTCCGCAGAGAATGCAAAGTAATCATCGACAATAACGGCACAGTGGAAGAGAGCATCTGCCAGATTGACCGTGTGCTGTCAGAGTACGGGTACAGAAAATATGGAATTATGTAGTATTGCCAGCGGCAGCAGCGGAAACTGCATTTACGCGGGCACGGAAACGCATCACATTCTGATTGATGCGGGCATCAGCAAAAAACGGATCGAACAGGGACTGCACGGAATCGGCCTGAAGGCGGAGGAACTGGAGGGAATTCTCATTACCCATGAGCATTCGGACCACATCCAGGGCCTGGGCGTAATGGCCCGGAAATACGGGATCCCGATGTATGCCACACAGGGGACCATAGACGCCATCCGCAGAGCGGATAAAATCGGAAAAGTCGACTGGGAACTGTTCTGCCCCATTGAAAAAGACAGCGAATTTCAGATCGGCGACATTACCGTGCGTCCGATCCGGATTTCCCATGACGCGGCGGATCCGGTGGCGTATATTCTGAAGAATCAGAAGCAGTCCATGGGAGTGATCACAGATCTGGGAAAATATGATGATTATATTATAGACAATCTTCAGAATCTGGATGTATTATTATTAGAGGCCAATCACGATGTCAATATGCTGCAGGTGGGCGTGTATCCCTACCCCCTGAAGCGGCGGATCCTGGGCGAACGGGGACATCTGTCCAACGAGCTGTCCGGGCAGCTTCTGGGCGCTGTGCTGCATGACAATATGAAATGCGTGCTTCTGGGACATCTCAGTAAAGAGAATAATTATCCCAGACTGGCCTATGAGACGGTGCGGTCGGAGATTACCATGGGCGACAATCCGTATAAAGGAAGCGATTTCCCGATCGCGGTAGCCTCCCGGGAGAAACCGTCAGAACTGATTACCATATAAAAAGGAGAGAGCATGGAAAGAAAGACAGACAAGACAATTATCACTGTTGTAGGAAAAGATACCGTAGGTATTATCGCAAAAGTATGCACGTATCTGGCAGACAATCACATCAACGTGCTGGATATTTCTCAGACCATCGTACAGGGCTATTTTAACATGATGATGATCGTCGATATGGCGACTTCTGACAAACCCTTTGCCGACGCGTCTTCCGAGCTGACCAGTCTGGGAGAGGAGATCGGCGTAGCCATCAAATGTCAGAAAGAAGAAATCTTTGACATGATGCACCGTCTCTAAGAGAATATTCCGGAGGTATAATACACTATGATTAATATGTACGAAGTGAACGAAACCAATGAGATGATCGAACATGAGAATCTCGACGTTCGTACAATTACACTGGGCATCAGCCTGATGGACTGCATTGACGCAGATCTGGACACCCTGAATGAAAACATTTACAACAAAATGACACGTCTTGCCAGGGATCTGGTAAAAACCGGTCAGGAGATCGAAAAGAAATACCAGATTCCGATTGTCAACAAACGAATTTCCGTGACTCCCATTGCTCTGGTAGGCGCTGCGGCCTGCAAGACACCGGAAGATTATGTAACCATCGCAAAAACCCTGGACCGGGTGGCAGATACGGTGGGCGTCAACTTTATCGGCGGATATTCCGCTCTGGTATCCAAGGGAATGACCCATGCGGACGAACTTCTGATCCGCTCCATTCCAAAAGCGCTGGCCAGCACCAATCTGGTCTGCAGCTCTGTGAACCTGGGTTCCACAAAGACCGGAATCAACATGGACGCGGTACGTCTGATGGGCCAGGTCGTAAAGGAAACCGCGGAACTGACCAAGGAAAAGGATTCCTACGGCTGCACCAAACTGGTGGTATTCTGCAACGCGCCGGATGACAATCCGTTTATGGCAGGCGCCTTCCACGGCGTGACAGAAGCGGATGCCATCATCAATGTAGGTGTCAGCGGCCCTGGCGTAGTGATGAACGCGCTGAAAAAAGTCCGGGGCGAATCCTTCGAAGTACTGTGTGAAACCATAAAGAAAACAGCCTTCAAGATCACCCGTGTGGGCCAGCTGGTGGCGCGGGAAGCGTCCCGCATGCTGGATGTGCCCTTCGGGATTATCGACCTGTCTCTGGCACCCACACCGGCAGTGGGCGACAGCGTAGCAGGCATTCTGGAAGAGATCGGCCTGGAGTTTGCAGGCGCGCCCGGCACGACGGCAGCGCTGGCGCTTCTGAACGATCAGGTGAAAAAAGGCGGCATCATGGCTTCGTCGTATGTAGGCGGCCTCAGCGGCGCCTTTATCCCAGTCAGCGAAGACCAGGGCATGATCGATGCGGTCCGGGCAGATGCCCTTACCATTGAAAAGCTGGAAGCCATGACCTGTGTATGCTCTGTAGGTCTGGATATGATCGCGATTCCGGGCAGCACTTCCGCGGCTACCATTTCCGGCATAATTGCGGATGAGATGGCCATCGGCATGGTAAACCAGAAGACCACGGCAGTACGTGTGATCCCTGTGATCGGCAAAGATGTAGGAGACGAGGCGGAGTTCGGCGGCCTGCTGGGCTATGCGCCGATTATGCCGGTAAACCAGCATTCCTGCGAAGCCTTCGTGAACCGTGCCGGACGCATTCCCGCTCCGGTTCACAGTTTCAAAAACTAACGGCACCGTATCATTGCACAGGAATCCCGCTTCGGCGGGATTCTTTCTAAGGAGGAGAAAGAAAACTATGATTCAGGAATCCATCGCGAAGCTGTTAAGCAGCAATACCTATCCGGGCCGGGGGATTGTCATCGGCCGCACACCGGACGGCACCAAGGCAGTTGCGGCATACTTTATTATGGGACGCAGCGCCAACAGCCGGAACCGTATCTTTGTGGAAGACGGAGAAGGGATCCGCACGCAGGCGTTTGACCCTTCCAAACTGGAGGACCCGAGTCTGATTATTTACGCGCCGGTGCGGGTGCTGGGCAATAAAACCATCGTAACCAACGGGGATCAGACGGACACGATTTACGAAGGAATGGATAAGCAGCTGACCTTTGAACAGACGCTGCGCAGCCGGGAATTTGAGCCGGACGCGCCGAATTACACGCCCAGAATCAGCGGAATCATGCATCTGGAAGACGGCAGATACAGCTTTGCCATGTCCATCTTAAAGAGTAATCAGGGAGATCCGGACTGCTGCTGCCGCTACACTTTTGCTTATGAAAAGCCAAAAGCAGGCGAAGCCCGGTTTATCCACACCTATCAGTGCGACGGCAATCCGCTGCCGAGTTTTGAAGGAGAACCGGAGCTGACCGAGACTCTGGATGATCTGGACGCATATACGGAACTGCTCTGGAACAACCTGAATGAAGAGAATAAAGTATCTCTGTTTGTCCGTTACATTGATATCGCGACCGGAAACTATGAGACACGGATTGTCAATAAAAACAAATAAAGCGCAGAAGCAGGAGGATATTGTGAAAGAACTTGAACTGAAATACGGATGCAATCCCAATCAGAAACCTTCCAGAATTTACATGGAACAGGGGGAGCTGCCGATCCAGGTACTGAACGGCAGACCGGGCTACATCAACTTTCTGGATGCCTTAAACGGCTGGCAGCTGGTAAAGGAACTGAAAGAAGCCACCGGATATCCGGCAGCCACTTCCTTTAAACATGTGTCACCTGCAGGGGCTGCAGTGGGGACACCGCTGACGGAAGTGGAACGAAAGATTTACTGGGTGGATGATATGGGCGAACTGTCCCCTCTGGCTTCTGCCTACGCAAAGGCAAGAGGCGCAGACCGGATGTCTTCCTTCGGTGATTTCATCTCCCTGTCTGATGTCTGCGACGCAGATACCGCAAGACTCATCAAACGGGAAGTTTCCGATGGTGTAATCGCTCCGGGATATGAGCCGGAAGCCTTGGAAATCCTGAAACAGAAGAAGAAGGGCAATTATAACATTATCCAGATCGATCCTTCCTATCGTCCGGATCCGGTAGAGCATAAGCAGGTCTTCGGAATTACTTTTGAACAGGGACGCAATGAGCTGCCGATCAACCGGGAACTGCTGGACAATGTGGTAACTGAGAACAAAGAGATCCCGGACAGCGCGAAAACAGACCTTCTCATTGCCTTGATCACATTAAAATACACCCAGTCCAATTCCGTCTGCTATGTGAAAAACGGACAGGCAATCGGAATTGGTGCCGGACAGCAGTCCAGAATCCACTGTACCCGTCTGGCAGGACAGAAGGCGGACAACTGGTTCCTGCGCCAGTCCCCGAAGGTGCTTGGCCTGCAGTTCGTGGATGGCCTGGGCCGGGCAAACCGCGACAATGCGATCGACGTGTACATCGGCGAGGAATACGAAGATGTGTTGGCAGAAGGCCAGTGGCAGAAGATCTTTAAGGTAAAACCGGAGGTTTTCACCAGAGAAGAGAAAAAAGCCTGGCTGGCAAAGAATACCGGCGTGGCCCTTGGATCGGACGCATTCTTCCCCTTTGGGGACAATATTGAGCGTGCCCACAAAAGCGGCGTGAAATATATTGCGGAACCGGGCGGATCCATTCGTGACGACAACGTCATCGAAACCTGCAACAAATACCAGATGGCTATGTGCTTTACAGGCATTCGGCTGTTCCATCATTAAGAGAAACGCAGATACGGAAAATAAAAATGCTCAGATCACCAAAACGGCGGTCTGAGCATTTTTTATTTTCCGGCTTACGCCGGCAGGGCAGCGGCAGCATCTGCTGTTTCGCCCGGATCCGCGGCTGTCGGACAGCCGGACGGATCCGGGGAAATATATGAGCAGCCAGCTGTTATTTCTCCTGTGCTTCCTCTGCCTCTTCTTCTTTGATGGCAGTGGATCCTGCAAGATGGAAGGAGATCAGCAGGTCATCCTGGTGAACGGAATCACCCGGCTTGACGTAAAGCTTGTCGACGGTACCGTCTACCTTGGATACCACTGTGGTCTCCATCTTCATGGCTTCTACCGTAAGCAGAGCCATGTTCTTGGTGACTTTCTGGCCTTCTTTTACAAGAACTTTTCCGACGGTACCCGGGATCGAAGAACCAAGGTGCTGCGGGTTGTTCTTGTCGGCTTTCAGCTTGTTGTCGGTCTTGACTTCCAGTTTCTTATCCAGAATACGAACGGTACGCATGGAGCCGTTTACCAGGAACATCAGGTTGCGGTATCCGTCTTTGTCCGCATCGCTGGCTTCCAGATATTTGATCAGGAGTTCCTTGCCTTCGCCGATCTTCAGATAGGTTTCCTCGCCTTTTCTGAGACCGAAGAAGTATACGTGGCTTTCCAGACGGGTGACGTCGTTGAACATTTCCACATGCTCCAGATAGTCTTCGTATACTTTCGGATAGAGGGCGTAGGAGATGGCTTTCATCTCCATTACATCATCCGGCTTGTCTTCGAAGTGGTATTTCTCGATGAGCATCTTTTTGATTGCCTCGAAATCTACCGGTTTCAGATGTTTGCCCGGACGGTCGGTCAGGGGCTCGATATCTTTCAGGACGATTTTCTGCAGTTCTTTCGGGAAACCGCCATAGGGCTGACCCATCATACCCTGGAAGTAGGATACAACGGAATCCGGATAGGAAAGTCCGGCGCCTTCGGTCAGGATATTGTCTTTGGTCAGGTTGTTTTTGTACATGAAGATAGCCAGATCGCCCACTGCCTTGGAGGTAGGGGTAACTTTGACAATGTTGCCCAGAAGATCGTTGGCATCTTTGTACAGAGATTTGATCTGCTCAAATTCATCCGCGGATCCCATGGACGCAACCTGTGCCTGCAGGTTGGAGTACTGTCCGCCGGGGATCTCGTATTTGTAGATTTCGGCATTGGGGGACTTCATGTCGCTTTCGAAGCCCGCATATACCTTGCGGACATGGCCGTAGTAACGGCTCAGTTCGTCCAGTTCCTCGAAATCCAGGCCGGTATCCCGCTTTGTGCCCCGCAGGGATTCCACCACGGCGTTCATGGAAGGCTGGCTGGTCAGGGAAGACATGGACTCGATGGCCAGGTCCACAATATCGCAGCCGGCTTCCGCAGCCATCAGTACCGTGCTGACACCGTTGCCGGTGGAGTCGTGGGTATGCAGATGGATCGGGATGTGCAGTTCGCTCTTTAAGGTGGTAATCAGTTCTTTTGCGGCGGTCGGACGCAGAAGGCCTGCCATGTCCTTGATGGCCAGGGAGTGGATACCGAGAGCTTCCAGCTGTTTTGCGTGTTCTACATAGTAGTCCAGGGTGTATTTGGTTTCGTTCGGGCTGATGACATCGCCGGTGTAGCAGATGGTGCCTTCGACGATCTTGCCGGTTTTTAATGCTTCCTCAATGGGCATTTTCATATTTTCCACCCAGTTCAGGGAGTCGAAAATACGGAATACATCAATACCCTGTTCCGCGGAGATACGGATGAATTCACTGACCACATTGTCGGGATAGTTGGAATATCCCACTGCGTTGGATGCACGCAGAAGCATCTGGATCAGAGTGTTTGGCATACGTTCCCGCAGCAGCTGCAGTCGTGTCCAGGGGGATTCCTTCAGGAAACGGTAAGCCGTGTCGAAAGTCGCGCCGCCCCAGGCTTCTACGGAGAAAGCATTGCGCATGAACGCGTTTGTAGCATAAGCGGCACCGCACAGATCCTTGCTTCGCATACGGGTGGCCATCAGAGACTGCTGGGCGTCGCGCATGGTAGTGTCGGTAACGTAGAGCTTATCGTCTTTCAAAATCTTCTGCATCAGGCCTTTCGGTCCCAGTTTTAAGAATTCGTCGCGCATGCCATATACCGGTTTGCTGCGGTCCAGTTTCGGAAGGACACGGTTTTCAAAAGTACCTTTATTGCCGGCGCTTTCGTTGAGGATCTTGTCGCCGATGAATTCGATGATTTTGGTGGCCCGGTCCTGACTCTTGGTGAGTTTGAACAGTTCCGGCGTTTCCTCAATGAAAGTGGTATAGCATTTGCCTTCCTGGAAAACCGGATGGTTCAGAACGTTTACCAGGAACGGGATGTTGGTTTTTACTCCGCGGATACGCATCTCGGTCAGGGCGCGGAGCGATTTGCGGATGGCAACATCAAAGGTTCTGGCATGGGATACGACTTTTACCAGCAGACTGTCATAGAAAGGTGATACGACAGAGCTGGTGTATGCGTTGCCGCCGTCCAGACGGATACCCTGTCCGGAACCGGAACGGTATACCGTGATTGTACCGGTATCCGGCAGGAAGTTGTTGGCCGGATCTTCGGTGGTGACACGGGTCTGGATCGAGTAGCCGTTGGCTTTGATAGATTCCTGGTTCGGAATGTTGACTTCCGGGGAATCCAACGGATATCCCATGGCGATGAGAATCTGGGATGCCACCAGATCGATGCCGGTGATTTCCTCGGATACGGTATGTTCCACCTGGATCCGGGGGTTCATCTCGATAAAGTAAGGATTGTTGTCTTCGTCCACAAGGAACTCGCAGGTACCCGCGTTGCGGTAGTTTACAGCCTTGCAGAGACGGATCGCGGAATCAAAGATGATCTGGCGGGTCTCATCCGGCAGAGAGAAGGCAGGCGCGTATTCCACGACTTTCTGGTGGCGCCGCTGAACCGAACAGTCACGGTCAAACAGATGCACCACATTGCCGTAGTTGTCGCCCAGTACCTGAACTTCCACATGCTTCGGGCCGCGCAGATATTTTTCGATGAAGATTTTGTCATCACCGAAGGCTTTTTTTGATTCGTTCTTTGCTTCTTCAAATTCCTGAGCAAGGGAATCCAGATCATTGACGATACGCATGCCGCGTCCGCCGCCGCCGTTGGAAGCTTTCAGCATAATGGGAAAACCGACCTGCTGCGCAATTTCCCGGGCTTCCTCATAGGTCTTGATGGAATGGTCGACACCGGGAATAATCGGTACTTTTGCGTCGATGGCCATCTGCTTGGAAGAGATCTTGTCTCCCATAGCGTTCATGATTTTGCTGGACGGACCGATGAATACAATGCCATTCTGCTCGCAGGCATCGACAAAGTCAGGATTCTCTGACAGGAAGCCGTAGCCGGGATGAATAGCGTCAACGTTGTTAGCCAACGCAATCTTAATGATCGTGTCGATATCAAGATATGCGTCGATAGGACCTTTCTCAGGGCTCAGCGGGAAAGATTCGTCAGCTTTGGAACGGAACATCGCGTAGCGATCCTCCTTGGAATAGATGCTGACCGTGGTGATTCCGAGCTCGGACAGGGCACGGAAGACACGAATCGCGATTTCGCCGCGGTTTGCTACCATAACCTTTTTGAAAGGCTTGATTTTAACCTCACTCATGACATACTCCTTAAAGTTAATTTTGTTGACAATTATTTTCCGTGAATGGAAAATATTCCCCAATAGTAAATCAGCAATTCCGATAGCATTGCCAATAACCATAATTATATGAAATTGTAAAGAGAATTGCAAGCGAAACAGAAAGAAGATGTACGGATTTTTGTACAAAAAAGATACACGATTCTTAGTTGTGATAAAACGTTAAAGTGAAAAAGCGCTCAGCGGTAAATCAGCGGATGGCGGAAATCATTCAGACAGGGCCTGCCGGTTTTCCGGGTCAGAGCCGAGTGGTAGACAGCGGAAGCGGTCAGGTCGTTCTGCAGCAGGCGGGAGGCAGCGGGAGACAACTGCTTAAATCCGGCGCGAACAGAAGTGATGACAGGGACGGAGGACTGTCGGTTCAGGGAAGCGAGAAGCGGGGAGGCGGCGCGGCGGAATCCGAGAATTCTTGCGTAGGGAGCATAGTTCTGTTCCTGAAACAGTTCAAAGAGCTCTGTGTCGATGCCCAGCAGGATCTGCGTCAGATAACGGTTGACAGCGGTAAGGGTCCGGTTCCTGGTTTTTAGGGCTTGGGCGAACGACGGCCAGTCCGTATAGGTTTCCAGGAGCGCACACAGGCGCTCTGCCAGGCGGGGCTCCCGGGAGAAACGGCGGGGCAGATCTGCCTGTCGGGTAAGCAGCGCGTACTGCAGCAGATGGGAAAAGTCTCCGGCAGTTACGGTTTGATGGGTGGATACGGCCCGGCGCAGCAACTTTTCGGCTGGGGGCGGCATGAGGGAGGACCATACGGAAGAATCTGCGGAATCCGACAGGAGCTGGCGGATCGCGGCGGCGGAGGCGGTGTTTCCGCTGACGGAGGTGCTGTGATAGCCGGGGCCTTTGCGCGGGATCATACAGGGCTTCATAGAGTCGGCAGAATGTCCGCCGCTGCTGCGCATCAGGGCTTTGAGGTATTCCAGCGCCAGGATGTTGTTCGGGGCTTTCAGCAGGTCAGACAGCTCCTGCTTTGTGCATGAAATCCCGGCGGAGACGGCAAAGTCCGCCCGCAGGGCTTCCGCCCGTGCCCGGGGAAAGGTCATGCCCTGTCTGAGCCCCTCTGCCAGTGCCAGGCGGAAGGTATGGCTTTCCTTATATAAATGCTCTGCGCACAGAAGCAGCAGTTCCTGCTCCCGGGGCGTGCCCGCTTCACAGCCGAAACTGACAAAATCTGCAATTCCCAGGGCCTCCAGCAGCCGGATGCCGCTTTCGGCAAAGGTTTCCGCGCTGGAGACGGCGCCTGCTGCTGGCAACTCCAGCACAAGGTCCGCGCCGCACTGCAGTGCCATGTCCGCCCGGGTGTATTTGTCTAAAAGGGCGGGCGCGCCCCGCTGCACGAAATCCCCGCTGATCACGGCGATGATATAATCCGCGCCGGTTTTTCTGCGGGTTTCGGCGATGTGGTAGGCATGTCCGTTATGAAAGGGATTGTATTCGGCTATGATTCCTGTGACGGTCATTTCTGGCTCCGCTTCTGCAAGTGATGGGGTATCACTGTTGATTATAAAGGGGAAAGAAGGAAAAAAACAGATTTTTTTCCAGAACCATCCGGAGAATCGGGGGAATACTCCTTGCGAATATCCGAAATACGTATATAATATTTATGTATGTGTTTTCACATTTTCACAAAGAGAGAAGGGAGTAATACACGAATGAAAGTATTAGTAATCAACTGCGGAAGCTCATCACTGAAATATCAGCTGATCGATTCCGAAACAGAAGCTGTTCTGGCAAAGGGGCTCTGCGAGCGTATCGGAATTGACGGCGCGCTTACTTATCAGAAAGCAGGAGAAGAAAAGGAAAAATCCACCCCTGCCATGCCGACACATAAGGAAGCGATTCAGCTGGTGCTGGATGCCCTGGTGAACCCGAAAACAGGCGCCATCAAGGATCTGAGCGAAGTAGAGGCAGTTGGACATCGTATCGTGCATGGCGGCGAGAAATTCGCGTCCTCCGCAGTCATTAACGAAGAGATGATCAAAGCAGTTGAAGAGTGCAACGACCTGGCTCCGCTGCACAATCCGGCAAACCTGATCGGTATCCGCGCATGCCAGGAACTGATGCCGGGCGTACCGATGGTAGGCGTATTTGATACCGCTTTCCATCAGACCATGCCGGAAAAAGCATATCTTTACGGACTTCCATACGAGTATTACGAAAAATATAAAGTAAGAAGATATGGCTTCCACGGAACCAGCCACAGCTTCGTTTCCAAACATTTCGCAGAGTTTGCAGGACTGGATCTGAATCATTCCAAGATCATCGTGGCTCATCTGGGCAACGGCGCTTCTGTCAGCGCAGTCGTAGACGGCAAGTGCGTAGATACTTCCATGGGTCTTACTCCGCTGGAAGGTCTGGTTATGGGTACCCGTTCCGGTGATATCGATCCGGCAATCATGGAATTCATCGCAAACAAAGAAAATCTGGACATCGCCGGCGTTATGAACGTACTGAACAAAAAATCCGGCGTACAGGGAATTTCCAAAGTGTCTTCTGATTTCCGTGATCTGGAAGAAGGCATGGAAGCCGGCAACAAGCTCTGCGCAGCAGCCATTGAAGTGTTCAGCTACCGCGTGGCAAAATACATCGGCGCCTATGTGGCAGCCATGAACGGCGTGGACGGAATCGCCTTCACCGCAGGCATCGGCGAGAATGCTCCGCTGGTACGCGAAAAAGTAGTTTCCTATCTGGGTTATCTGGGCATCACGCTGGATCAGGAGGCAAACGGACACAGAGGAGAAGATCTGATGATCTCCACAGCGGATTCCAAAGTGAAAGTCGCTATTATTCCTACCAACGAAGAACTTGCAATCTGCCGTGAGACGGCTGCCCTGGTAAAATAATCTGCCGGATTTCCGCAATTACCGGAAAGATCCGAAAAGATTCCTGCATACAGGCTATTGACATTTGGTCTGCAGTTCTGTATAATTGTCAGCGTGTCTTATGAAATTTACGCAAGTTTATATATAGGAGGTGTTTCACATGTCTATTTGTCCAAAGAATAAATCTTCCAAAGGAAGACGTGACAGAAGAAGAGCGAACTGGAAGATGAGCGCTCCGACACTGGTTAAATGCAGCAAATGCGGCGAACTGATGGTTCCCCACCGTGTCTGCAAAAACTGCGGTTCTTATAACAAACGTGAGATCATCTCCGTTGATTAATTGAATGAAGTAAACTGGAGGAGGCTGTCAAATCTGACAGCCTCCTTTTGTGCGTCTGGAAGTATCAGACATTTTTGCGTTTTTTAACAAAATGAACGACAGTTTTGTGTTAAAATGATAAAAACGGCTGAAAGACAGGGGATGCGTCACGAAAAACCTGTCAGCCTAAGAAATTTTACTATCAGTAACAGACAAATCATCAACATAAGACCGGGGGAGGATTTTATTGTTTGCAAAATGGTTTCGCCTATCGTTACTCTTATTTGTCATCTGGTTTTTGCTGTCCGGACGGACGGAAGCCAGGTTTCTGATCACGGGGGCTGTCTGCGCGGCGGTTATCGCATTCTGCTGCGTGCCTATGCTCCATACGGTCTATCGGGGAAAACGGTATTATCTGCTGGATATCGACCTGCTTCGTTTTCTTCCGTATTTTTTCTGGTTATACAAAGAAATATTTTTTTCATCCCTGGATGTCATGGGGACGGTCCTTGCGCCGAAGAAACGGATCCATTCCCAGCTGATCCGGTTTCACTGTGATCTGGAAGCGCCGGGAGCCGTGGTTTTGTTTATCAATTCCATTATTCTGACACCCGGTACCGTGACGATCGATGTTACGGATGAAAATGATTTTATTGTCAACGCGCTGACCGATCATGCGGCGGAGGGACTTCTGAGCGGTGTCATGCAGCAGAAAATTGCCCGGGTCTTTCATGAGGATCTGAAGCAAAACCGCATGAAATACAGGGAAACAGGGGGACAGGCTGATGTTTGAACGAGTGATATTTCTTATTTTTTCCATTGGATTTCTGATTCTGATTGCCATGATGCTGGTCCGTGTGTTCCGCGGGCCGGGGATTTATGACCGGCTCAACGGAATCTTCGTAATCGGGACAGATATTATTATTCTTCTGCTTCTGGTGGGATTCGCGGACGGCCGTCTGGATATGTATGTGGATATCGCGCTGTCTTACGCGATTCTCGGATTTGTCAGCACGATTGTAGTTGCCCGGTTTATCGGCAGAAAGGATAAGGAAAAATGATCAGGGATATTATCACGGTACTTCTGTTTTCTTCCGGATTTCTGTGCACGCTGCTTTCTGCTGTGGGCGTGCTGCGGTTTCCTACATTTCTGCAGAGACTCCATGCTTCCGGCGTGGGGGAAACCATGGGTATTACCCTGTTTGCCGCAGGATTCATCGTACATGCGGGAGCAACGCAGGTGTCTGTCAAGATCGTGCTGATTGTGCTGGCCATGCTGCTGGTGAATCCGGTGGGCACGCATCTGATCGGCAAGGCGGAACTCCACAGCGGGCTGCTGGATCATGTAAAGATCCGGGATGAGGAACTGCAGATCCCGGATGCGCAGGAGCAGCCGCCGGAGAAGAAAGGGGGACACTGATGCAGATTTTATCAGCGGAAGCGCTGCTGCTTCTGTTTCTTATCGCGATTACACTGGTGATTATTTTTGTGAAAGATATGCTGGCAGTTATGGTGATTTACTGTGCCTTCAGTTTCTGCGCCATGGTGCTGTATATTTTTTCCGGGGCGCCGGATGTGGCCTTTACAGAGGCGGTGATCGGTGTGATTTCGACGCTGTATTTTGTCATATCCCTTAAGACCACAGACCGTATGGCCCATCCCTTCCGGCGTTCGGAGAAGGGCGTGATACTCCTGGGAACCATTGTCCTGATTACGGTGACCGTCCTGTTCGCCCTTCTGGTGCATCAGCTGCCGGTGATCGGAGATCCGGACTCGCCGCCGAATACACATATTTCCGATTTTTATATCGGCAATGCCTATGCCTACACGCACGCGCCGAATCTGGTGACCGCAGTGCTGGCGGATTTCCGCGGATTTGACACCATGTGGGAGACCACCGTGATGTTTTTGGCCGGGATGTCTGTATTTGCCATCCTGTCCAACCGGGAGGAAGGGCAGTGGAGCGCGGCCATCTATACAAAAGACGAACGTTTTGACGGGATAGAGATCCGGATGATTATGGCGATGATTATTCCGGTGATCATGGTATTTGCCGTCTATGTACTGATGCACGGGGAGATAAGCCTTGGCGGCGGATTTCAGGCCGGGGCGCTGCTGGCCATGGCGTATATTCTGTTCTGCACCTTTGGAAACCCGGCCCGCTACCATCTGAAATTTACCCCCCATGTCACCATTGCCTTGGCAGCTGCAGGCGTGCTGATCTACGGGACAGCGGGGATTCTTCCCATGTTTTTCGGCGGGAAATTCCTGGAATACGCCCGGCTGCCGTTTGGCGGAAAGACAGCGGCACAGCTTCACGCCACAGGGATTCTCATTATTGAGATCGGGGTGACACTGGCGGTGATGGCCACGATTATTACAATCCTTAACGCAATTCTGATCCGGAACGAGCTGACCCAGCGTATGCTGCGCCGGAAGAAAAAGACAGGGAGGAAAGAGCATGGAAGCGTTTAATACATTTCTGGCCGCACAGGGAATCTATATTCTGACATTGGTTCTGTTTTTCCTGGGAATCTTCGGGATGGCTGCCTGCGGCAACTATCTGAAAAAACTGGTGTGCATGAACATTATGCAGGTGGCTGTGATTTTTTTCTTCCTCTGTATGGGACAGAAGAAAGGGGGGACCATCCCGGTCTTGAGCAGCCGTTATGCGGGAATCCATCACTATATCAATCCGATTCCCCATACCCTGATGCTGACTGCGATTGTGGTCAGCCTTGGAACCACAGGCGTGGGCCTGGCGCTTTTGATGCGCATCAAGGAAAAGTATTATTCCATTGAAGAAGAGGAAATCCGAAAGAGGAAAGAATCATGAGCGAACATTTACCGATACTGATTATTCTCTGCCCTTTCCTGGCGGCTCTGACGGCTCCGCTAACGGCGTTTGCCGGCCGTCAGGCTCCGAAGATCCTGACAGCAGCCATAAACGGGGCCGGACTTCTGCTAGCCTGTATTTCACTGGCCTTCGTGGCGCGGAAGGGACCGGTTTCTTACGAAATGGGCAACTGGGCGGCGCCCTACGGGATCGAATTTTATCTGGATTCCATTAATTCGGTGCTCCTGGTGATGATTTTTCTCATGGGGCTGTTCAGTATTCTTTTCAGCATCCCGTTTCTGCAGCAGAAAAACCGAAGAAAAAGTTTTGTATATTGTTCCGTGCTGTCGCTGCTGATCTGCGGCCTGGCGGGGATGACAGCGACGGGAGATGTGTTTAATTTTTATGTCTTTCTGGAAATCACTTCGCTGGCAGGCTATACGCTGATTGCCATGGGCGGAGACCAGGGAACCCTGTCGGCGTTCCGCTATCTGATGATCGGCACCATCGGCGCCTCTTTTTATCTGCTGGGAGTGGCTTTCCTGTACGGGGAGACCGGCAGCCTGAATATGGCGGATATCGCCTACCGGCTGCTGCCGTCAGAGACTTCCGGAACGACTCTGATCGCCATGAGTTTCTTTGTGATCGGTTTTGGAATCAAGATGGCTCTGTTTCCGCTGCACGGGTGGCAGCCGGCGGCCTATACCAATGCCCATCCGGGCGCGGCGCCGCTGATTGCCGGTGTGATGGGAAAGATCCCGGCGTATGGGATGATCCGATTCTTTTTCTTCCTGTTCGCGGGCAATTCCGCATATGTCAGACGCTTTCTGCTGCTGGTGGGACTGATGTCCTGTGCGGGCATGCTGTACGGTTCCCTGAAAGCCATGCGGCAGACGGATTTCAGACGGCTGCTGGCATACTCAAGCATTGCCCAGATCGGCTATGTGGGGATGGGCATTGCCATTGCCGGGCATTACGGACTGATCGGGGCGGTGCTCCATATTCTGGGACATTCCGCCATGAAATCCTGCCTGTTTTTCTGCGCCGGAGGAATCCGCTACCGCTATGGTGAGGTGCAGATGCTCAGGTTCGGCCAGCTGTACCGGACCATGCCGCTGACATCGGCAGCGATTGTGGTCGCGGGGCTCTCTATGGTGGGCGTGCCGCCCCTGACCGGTTTTTTCAGTAAATGGTATCTGGCGTATGGAGCGGCAAAAGAGGGAATTTACCTCTATGTCGTGGTACTGGTCATCAGCAGCCTTCTGAACGCGGTCTATTTCTTCCGCCTGTTCGAACGGCTGTTTATGGATCGGGAAGCGGAGGACCGGAGCCTGCAGGCGCCGCGGCAGGGCAAAGCAGAACTTCCGGTTCTGATGCTGCTGCCGATTCTGGCCTGCGCGCTGCTGATTATCCTGCTTGGAATCTGCAACACAGCAGTGGTGGACCTGCTGAATTCCGCAATATGGGGGGTGAGTTCATGACAGAAATAATCTGCAGTATCCGGCCGCTGGCAGCTGTGCTGGTTTCCGCCGCCGCGGCGCTTCTGATACTTCTGACCGGCAGCCGGGTCCGGCCGAATGTGCGGGAAGGGATTACATTTGCCGCGGCAGGCATCAAGTTTCTGCTGGTGTATTCCATGGTGCCTGCGGTGCTGGAAGGAAAAATCATTGTGCTGCGCGTGATGCGTCTCACGGACCGGGTGGACTTGATGTTCCGGGTGGATCCCGCCGGCATGATTTTTGCCTGCATCGCCTCCTTTCTATGGATTCTGACTTCTGTCTATTCCATCGGATATATGCGGGGACACGGGGAAAAGCACCAGACCGGATATTACGCGGCCTTTGCCATGTGCCTGTGCGGAACAATGGGCATATGCTTTGCGGGAAATCTTCTGACCTTTTTCCTGTTTTTTGAAGTGCTTACCATTGCCACCTATCCTCTGGTGGTGCATCACAGGGATGGAAAGAGCCGGGCTTCCGGCCGGAAATATCTGTTTTACACACTGACCAGCGGGCAGCTGCTGTTTGCCGGGATTGTCTATGTATATTTTCGCTGCGGCACCATGGATTTTCAAGCCGGCGGCTTCCTGACGCCCCATGTCAGCGGGAGCACGGCGGCCATCCTGTTTTTCCTGATGATCGGGGCAGGAGCGGTCAAGGCCGGAGTCATGCCGCTGCACAGCTGGCTTCCGGCAGCCATGGTGGCCCCTACCCCTGTCAGCGCGCTGCTGCATGCGGTGGCGGTGGTCAATGCCGGCGCCTTTGCCCTGCTGCGTGTGGTCTGCTATACCTTCGGACCGGAACTGAGCAGACAGTGCGGGGGATCCACGGTGATGGTCTGGCTGGCAGCCGGGACGATTATTCTCTCTTCCCTGATTGCGCTGCAGAAGACGAATCTGAAGGCCAGGCTGGCATATTCTACCGTGGGGCAGCTGTCCTATCTGGTGCTGGGGATCTGCCTGCTTTCTCCCTACAGTGTTCAGGGCGCCCTGTATCACATGGTGGCCCATTCCTTCCTGAAAATCACGCTGTTTATGTGTGCCGGCGCCATTATGGTTACGACCCACAAGACAGATATCCGTGAGATGTGGGGGATTGGCCGGCGGATGCCATATACGATGGCGGCGTTTCTTACAGCTTCTCTGGGCATTGCCGGACTGCCGTTCCTGCCGGCGTTTCTGAGCAAAGCCAATCTGATTTTAGGAGCTGCGAAAGAGGGAAAACCGGTGCTCATTGCAGTGCTGGCAGCCAGCGCGCTGCTGTCTCTGACGTATCTGGTTCCGGTGGGATATCTGGCTTTTTCTTTCCGCAGGACAGAACCGGAGTTTGCGTCCGGTCCGGTGCGGATCCCCATGGGAAAACGCGGCAGGGGAGTGTTCTTTGCGGATGCTTCCCCCTGCCTTTTGGCACCGCTTCTGATTACGGTGGGGATTTCCTTCGCGCTGGGAATAGCTCCGGACTTCGGGCCGCGTATGATGCAGATGGCCCGGATGGCTGCCGGAAGCATTTTTAGCTGAAGGGACCGCTTCACTGCACGAAGAATGGAGGAGTGTATGGTTTTTATTCAATCGATCGGAATCGGATTTCTAAGCAGCGCCGCCCTGATTTTCCTTTCTAAGGGGCTCATGAACCGTCTGCTTCACCGGGAACAGAACATTTACGAACAGCGGACAGAGGGGGATCAGACTGATGTATAAGATTCATCCGGGATTTCTTTTGATCATCTGCGGCCTGCTGACGCTGATTCTTCCGAAAAAAGCAGGGAAATACGCGGGGCTGGCGGGATCTCTGCTGTCCCTTGCGGCCTGCGTCGGCCTGGAGACAGGGGACAGCTGGACTGTGGCAGTTACGGAACGGATCACCTGTGTTTTCCTGCGGGTGGATGCGCTGAGCCGTGTATTTGCGCTGGTTTTCGCGGTTGTCTCGGTGCTGGCGGCCCTGTATGCCATGAATGAGAAAACCAGGGGAGAACGGGCAGCCCTTCTGATCTATGCCGGAGGCGGTCTGTCAGCCGTGCTGGCCGGAGACCTGATTGGGTTTGTGTGTTTCTGGGAACTGATGGCGGCGGCTTCGGCGGCGGTGGTATGGCTGGGCGACGGAGCGGATAAAGTGCGGTCTTCCTTCCGGTATCTGGTGATGCATCTGTTCGGCGGAAATCTGGTATTAATCGGCGCGATGCTGCTGTGGGCCCGGGGCATTACACAGGTAGAAGGCATTCGGCCTGACGCGGGAGCCGCGTTCTGGGTACTCCTGGCGGGGGTCGCGGTAAATGCGGCGATGCCGCCCTTTCATACCTGGCTGCCGGATTCCTATCCGGAATGTACGCCGGAAGGCATGCTTTATCTGGGATCGTTTACCACAAAAGTCGCGATTTACGCGATGATCCGCTTTTTCGGCGGAACGCACTGGCTGGCGCTGTTCGGAGCGCTGACCGCTGTTTTTGCCGCCTGCATGGCACTGATGGAAAATGATCTGCGCAGGCTGCTGTCCTACCATATTATCAGTCAGCTGGGCATGATGGTGGCAGGACTTGCCACCGGCCTGGAAGCCGGGCTGGACGGAGCGGCGCTGCATGCCGCTTTCAATATTCTGTACAAAGGTGTGCTGATCATGGGAATCGGCAATCTGTACTATGCTACCGGGGGTCTGCGGAAAATTACTGATCTGGCCGGGATGGGAAAAAAGCTTCCCTTTACCTTCGGCTGCTTTCTGACTGCGTCCTTAGCGATTGCCGGTTTCCCGTTTCTGAATGGATTTGCCAGCAAGGCGCTGATTATGGAAGCCCTGAAGGCCAGCCATATGGAGGCGGCCGGGCTGCTGGTGACCGCAGCAGGCGTCGGGACCTGGCTGTCTGTGACCATGAAGATCAACTGGTTTGTATTTCTCCGGAAGCCGAAGCCGGGGATGGCAATTGCCGGGCGTACCCTCCGGCCTGTGCCGGCCCATCGAACCGCTGCCATGGGAGCGGGCACGGCGCTGTGCGTGATTACCGGAATCTTTCCGCAGCTCTGCTACGGGCTGTTTGGCCTTCCGGTGGGACACCTGTTTTCCGCGGCGCATATTCTGGAATACCTGGGACTGTTCCTGGGCGCTTCCATACCTTTTGTGCTGCTGATCCGCAGAATGGAACCCCATGAAGGAATGACGGTGGATCTGGATGTGATCTGGAGAAAGGGGCTGACACCGGCCCTCTGGAATCTTTCCAGGGGAGTGACCTGGCTGTTTGCCCGGGCGGCGGACCTGTACGACGGCGCAGTGGCACTGTTTGAAAAATTCACCGGTACGGGGGTGCGCAGCCGGGTGATCGGCGGTGTTGAGCTGGACGAGGAAGAAGACCGGCAGCCCCTGGGGCATCAGATTCAGGTGATTGCTGTCCTGTGTATCCTCGCAGTGGTGTTCCTGATTTTCCTGGAGGCGGTGTGAGCCGCTGCAAAGGGAGGAAATTGTTTTTTCATGGGATAGCTGATAAAATGAATGTAAAATGTATCATCAAACATTCCAGGGAAGGGTACCATGAAGAGAAGAAGAAAAAAGATAACCGCCGGAATTGCGGCAGCAGCAGCTGTCGCTTTGGTGTCCATCGTTTCGGGCGGGGAAACTGCCCATGCGAAAACACATCGTCCTGCCAGGGTCCGGGTCACTTATGCAAAATCACAGAAAGCCGGAAGAGTGACGGTAAAGTGGAAAAAGGTAAAGGGCGCTTCGAAATACAACATTCGGTATGCCTATAACAAAAAATTCAAACAGGCAGGGAGCAGGACGGTACCGGCCGGAAAAACAAAAATTACGCTGAAGGCGAAAAGCGGAAAAACCATCTACCTGCGTGTCCGGGCAATGAAAAAGAATACTGCGGGAAAATACAGTCAGACAGTCAGGGTAAAAGTGAAAAAGAGCGCCTCGGCTCCGACGCTGAAAAAGGACGGTCTGTATCATACGCCGGCTTTGAAATACGGATACCGTGTGTATACGGGAATTACGCCGAAATTGTATTCCGGTTATGATACTGCCATCTACATAAAAACAAACAGTCCGGATGATACATTTCAGATTGATTTTTATGATAAAAACGGAAAAAAACTGACGGTCAGCAGTTCCGTGGGTTCCTATTCAGATGTAAATCGAGGCTCTTTGGAGGAGCCATACTGGACGGGATCCTATCACAAGGTCTCCGGAGGGTACCTTGCAGTTCAGACATTGTACGACACAGGGAAAAACGGAAAAAAAGTTTATCCCACAGGTCCGGTCACGGTGAAAATCAAAGAAATGATTAAAAACAAAGACGGCAGCCGGAATTATTACAATTACACAAAAGAGATGAAAGTGGGAACGATCCGGCTGGAAGATACGGCTGCACTGAAAAAGGCGTGGCTTAAGAACATTCTTAAGAAGAGCGGAGCCGACCAGAAAACAAACGGTGCGGATAAAATGGAAGTGATCTGTGATTATCTGAAATCACATGTAAAATATTCCAGGTGTTTTAAAAATAAGGATCGAAACGGCGCAATCAATTACATTTATACAATTGGGGATCGGACGACACCATCATTCGTTCAGATGTCGTACAATTCTTATACTTCTCCCTATGAACTGGAGTATATCGGCAGTCAGATCGGATATCCGGTGAGAAGCATGTATGGAGATTACCAAAATGGAACGCCTGACTGGTATAGGTACCATTATTATGCAGTCCACGAGTCAGACGGGAAGATGTTTGAGTTTTGCCCGTATTCGGACAGCGGTTTGATTTCCGATAAGGAACTGACGGAAAAAGAAGCACTGCATCTGATACCGCAGATCAATGTCAAAAAACTGAAACCGGTATAAGGCGTATCGTTGTGACAGCCTTTCACTGCCTGCTGTCTTATCAGCAGTGCCCGGGCATCGCTTACCTAATTCGTTTCGAATGTATACTTACGCCGTCCCCGTCGCAGGCTGTCTCTTGCGATTGCATCTCAGATGGTGTATGATCTAAAATGATATGCTTTGAAAGGAGAAGCGTGCTTATGTCAGAAAAGATTCGCATAGCGGTGGACGCCATGGGAGGTGACAATGCTCCGGGAGAGATTGTCAGGGGAGCCATTCAGGCACTGAAACAGAACCGGGATATTACGGTGATTCTGGTGGGACGCCGGCAGGCACTGGACGGAGAACTGGCGAAATATACCTGCGACAGATCCCGTCTGGAGACGGTTTATGCCGAGGAAGTAATAGAAACTGCGGAACCTCCGGTAAAGGCGATTCGCCGGAAGAAGGATTCCTCCCTGGTTGTCTGCATGCGGCTGGTGCATGACGGACAGGCAGACGCCATGGTATCCGCGGGAAGCAGCGGAGCGATTCTGGCAGGCGGCCAGTTTATCGTCGGAAGAATCAAAGGAATTGAGCGGGCGCCCTTTGCGCCTATGCTTCCCACGGAAAAGGGAGGAACCTTGCTGGTGGACTGCGGCGCCAACGTGGACGCGCGGCCCGGACACCTGGTGCAGTGGGCGCAGATGGGGACGATTTATATGCGTGACATCGCCGGCATCCCGAAACCGACTGTGGGAATCCTGAATATCGGCGCGGAAGATGACAAGGGAAACAAGCTGGTGAAGGAGACCTTTCCGCTGCTGCAGGCCTGCGAGGATATTCATTTCATCGGAAGCGTGGAGGCCCGTGACGTACCGTACGGAGCGGTGGATATCGTCGTGTGTGACGCGTTTGCGGGAAATATCCTGCTTAAGATGTATGAAGGTGTGGCATCCCTGCTGATGAAAAAACTGAAAGAAAGCATTATGTCTTCTGTTCGGTCTAAAATCGGAGGCGCATTGATTAAGCCGGCGCTGAAAAATACGCTGAAGACATTTGACGTTTCCGCTTACGGCGGCGCACCGATGCTCGGACTGCGGGGGCTGGTAGTGAAAAGTCACGGAAATGCCTCCGCCAAGGAGATTTCCGTGGCCATCGGACAGTGTGTGGAATTCCAGGCACAGCGCATCGGCGAAAAGATAGAAGAAACCATTGCCAGAAAAAACCGGGAGGATTCGGATGGAGTATGAGATCGTGCGGCGGGTGGTCGCGGAAGTGCTCCAGATCGGCGAAGAGGAGATCCGGCCGGAATCCCTGCTGACGGATGATCTGGGGGCGGATTCCATGGATCTGCTTCGGATTATGCTTCGTCTGGAGGAAGAGTTCAAGACGGAGATTACTTACCGGGAAACCCTTTCCATGGAGACGGTCCGTGATGTGGCGGACCAGCTGGGAAGACATAAATAAGAGTATTTTAAGAACCGGAGAAAGACTGTTCCTGATACAGGGGCGACAGTCTTTTTCTGACGTATATCGGAAGACTGCTTTGGCGCGGGATCGGACCGGAAGCCTGCCGTCAGGCGAAAACAGGAAGAACAGGCAACAGAATGAAACAGTTAGAGGAATTACAGGAAAAAATCAACTACAGATTCCAGCAGGAGGGGCTGCTGCGTCAGGCGCTGACCCACAGTTCCTATGCCAACGAAAAACACATGAAAAAGCGTTCGGATAATGAACGGCTGGAATTTCTGGGAGACGCGGTGCTGGAACTGGTCAGCAGCGACTGGCTTTACAGCAGATACACAGATGTGCCGGAAGGAGAACTGACCAAAAAACGGGCAAGTATTGTATGCGAACCGTCTCTTGCCTTCCTGAGCAGAAAGATCGATCTGGGCAGATATCTGTTCCTGGGAAAAGGAGAAGATCTGACCGGCGGACGCAGACGGCCCTCTGTTCTGTCAGATGCCTTCGAGGCGGTGATCGGGGCGATCTATCTGGACGGGGGATTTTCGGCGGCCCGGCAGTTTGTGGAGAATTATGTCATGGCGCATATGGAGCATATGCAGCTGTTTACAGACAGCAAAACCATCCTGCAGGAGATCGTCCAGGCAGGGACCATGGAGCAGCTGACTTATGAACTGCTCAGCTCCAGCGGGCCGGACCACAACAAGACCTACGACGTGGAAGTGCGGATTGACGGCAGGGCATACGGCCGGGGAGAAGCTCACAGTAAAAAAGCAGCAGAGCAGGAAGCGGCCTACCAGGCTATTCTGAAACTGCGCAACCGGGAGACACAGTAGATGTTTTTAAAATCCATAGAAATTCACGGATTTAAATCCTTTGCCCAGAAGACCAGATTTGAATTCCACAATGGAATCACGGCCATTGTCGGCCCGAATGGCAGCGGCAAGAGCAACGTGGCGGACGCGGTGCGCTGGGTGCTGGGAGAACAGAAGGTCCGTCAGCTGCGCAGTTCCAGCATGCAGGATGTGATTTTTTCCGGGACGGAAAACAGAAAACCCCAAAGCTATGCCTATGTGGCGCTGACACTGGACAATTCCGACCGCAGGCTGGCAGTGGATTATGAAGAAGTGACCGTAGCCAGAAGGGTTTACCGTTCCGGGGAAAGCGAATATCTTTTAAATGGCTCCGCCTGCCGTCTGCGGGATGTGCAGGAGCTGTTCTATGACACCGGAATCGGCAAGGAGGGCTACTCCATTATCGGGCAGGGACAGATCGATCAGATCCTGTCCGGCCGCCCGGAGGAACGGCGCGCCCTGTTTGATGAGGCCGCAGGTATTGTGAAATACAAGCGCCGCAGAAGTATGACATGGAAAAAGCTGGAGCAGGAAGCTTCCAATCTGACCCGTGTCAATGATATTCTGGCGGAGCTGGAACATCAGGTAGAGCCCATGCGGAAACAGTCGGAAAACGCAAGAGTCTACCTGAAGAAAAAAGAACAGTTAAAGACCTGCGAGGTGAACCTGTTCCTCCTGGAGGCAGAACGGCTGAAACAGGCGGAAAAGGACCTTGGCGGCAAGGCGGCGGATGCCGTCAGCCAGAAGGAGGAAGCCCAGGCAGAGCATCAGCGTACCATCGAACATTACAACCATTCCTCCCGGGAAATCAGCGGTCTGGAGGAACAGCTGGAAGCGCTGCGGCGCCGGCAGTCAGAAGCAGAACTGCAGGGCCAGAAGGCAGAAAGCGAAATCCGCATTCGGAAGGAACAGATTCACACCATCGAGACAAATGCGGCGCATTTTGACAACAGAAAGCAGGAGCTGGAAGAGCAGATCGCGGAGCGCAGCCGGGTTCGGATCAGTTATGAACAGGAAAAAACGGAACTGCAGAAAAAACAGCAGGAAATTTTTTCCGGAAAACAGGAGACCGTCAGCCGGCAGAATCAGCTAAAACAGGAAATTGCTGCCTGTGAAGAAGCAATAACAGAGGGAAACCGCCGGATCCTGGGCCTGATCAATGCCCGGACCGATATGAAAACAAAGCGGCAGCGGTTTCTTACGATGAAGGAACAGGCAGAAATCCGCAAAGCCGCGCTGCACGCAGAGCTGCTGCATGAACAGACGGATACCACTGATGTCAGGGACAGACGGCAGGCAGCAGAACAGCAGGAACAGGAGACGGCCCGGCAGATCAGAAAACAGCAGGAAAAACAGGAAGAAATCGGCCGGAGACGCAGAGAAACGCAGAAAGAACTGGAACAGACCCGCCAGCGTATGGACGCTCTGCAGCAGGAGTTCCACAAGGTTTCTTCCAGACGGGATTCCCTGAAAAATATCGCGGAGCGCTACGACGGGTATGGAAACAGCATCCGCCGTGTCATGGAACAGAAGAACCGGGACAACCGGATCCGCGGCGTCATCGCGGATCTGATTTCCGTGGACCGGAACTACGAGACAGCCATTGAGACCGCCCTGGGCGGAAGCATTCAGAATATCGTCACAGAGGATGAAGCCACGGCCAAACGAATGATTGCCTATCTGAAGAAAAATCATTACGGCCGGGCTACGTTTCTTCCCATGACCAGCGTAAAGGCCCCGGCCCGGGTGCCGGCCAGAGAAGCGCTGCAGGAGGAAGGAGCCATCGGGCTGGCGGATACCCTGGTACGGACTGAGGACTGCTACCGGGGAATTCTGGGGCATCTTCTGGGCAGGACACTGGTGGCGGATACGATTGATCACGCCCTGGCAATTGCTAGAAAATATCATTATTCCCTGCGGATCGTAACACTGGGAGGAGAGTCCCTGTCTCCGGGCGGCGCGATGACCGGAGGCGCCTTCCGAAACAACAGCAATCTTCTGGGCAGAAACCGTGAAATTGAAGAACTGAACCGAAGGATTGAGGAAATCCGGCAGGAAGGCAGCAAACTGCGCAGACAGATGGAGGAAATGAAGGCATCTGACGGCTTGCGGAAAAAGGAAGAAAGCGAGCTGGCAGTCAGACTGCAGGAAGCCTACTTAAAGCAGAATACTCTGCGTCTTCAGATCAGCCAGATGCAGGAAGAGCAGAAAAAGAAGGAGGATGTGTTCGAACAGATCGGACGCCAGATCCGTGAGCTGAACCGGCAGATTGAAGAATTCCAGGGAGAAGACACGGAGGCGGCCGGGCGTCTGCAGGAATCGGAAAAACAGGAGGCAGAAATCCGGGAACAGGTCCGGGCCGGACAAAAAGAACTGGAGAAAAAACAAGAACAGCAGGCAACCCTGGAGGAAGCGCTGGCATCCGCCGCGCTGGAGGAAGCGGCCTGCGCGCAGAAAATAGAATTTACCGGCGAAAATATTCAGCGTCTGTATACAGAATTAAAGCAGCTGGCAGATGATATGGAACAGCTGCAGCAGACTGCCGGCAATTCCGACGGGCGGATTGCAGAACACCAGGCAAGGATTCGGGCTTACGAGGAGGAGATTCAGAGCTGTCAGGAGACCATCCGGCAGTGTAAAGAAGAGCTGGAAGCTGCGTCTGCCCGAAAAGAAGAACTGTCCAGGGACTACCAGGACGCCGTACAGAAACGGGAAGACCTGACCAATGAAATCAATCGGATGGATAAAGAGATCCTGCGCCTTCAGGTCCGGCGGGAGAAATGCGAAGAACTGCTGAAATCCCAGACAGATTACATGTGGGAAGCCTACGAACTGACCTATCACGCGGCCCTGGAACTGAAAGAGACACAAGCGCGTGACGGACACACACTGAAGCAGGAGATCCGGCGGATCCGGGAGGAAATCCGTGCCCTCGGGCCGGTAAATGTCAACGCGATTGATGAATACCGGGAACTGGCAAAACGCTATGAATTCCTGAACACTCAGCGCAATGACATCCGTGACGCGAAGGAGGCCCTGGAACAGATCATTGAAGAACTCAACGATGGCATGCGCCGTCAGTTCCGGGAAAAATTCGCGGAAATACAGAAACAGTTCAACGAAGTCTTCCGGGAACTGTTCGGCGGAGGAAAAGGCACGCTGGAACTGGAAGAGGAAGAGGACGTGCTGGAGAGCGGAATCCGCATTATCGCACAGCCGCCGGGCAAAAAACTGGTAAACATGATGCAGATGTCCGGCGGGGAGAAGGCGCTGACTGCCATTTCCCTGCTGTTTGCCATTCAGAACCTGAAGCCGTCGCCGTTCTGTCTGCTGGACGAGATCGAGGCGGCGCTGGACGACGCCAATGTGGACCGCTACGCGCGCTATCTGCATAAACTGACGGCACACACCCAGTTTATCGTCATTACCCATCGGCGCGGAACCATGAACGCCGCCGACCGGCTGTATGGAATCACCATGCAGGAAAAAGGCGTTTCCGTTCTGGTATCCGTTGATCTGATCGAAAACAAGTTAGATACCTGACTGACAAGGAGGCATCATGGGATTTTTTAAAGAGCGAAGAGAACGAAGAGAGAAAGAAAAAAAAGAAAAAGAGCTGCTGAAGCACATGGCAGAGGAGACGGCAGTGGAAGAACTGGAGGATTCCTCTGACGCGGAAGGATGTGAACCGGAAGAAGACAGCGAGGAAGCGGTCTTTGAGGAAGAGGAAACTGCAGAAGAAGATACGGAGGACATTGACGAAACCGCAAAAGAGGACGTGGGAATCGAAAAAACTGCAGAAAATACGGAAATCGAAGAAACTGCGGAGGACACGGACGCAACTGCGGGAAAAAACGAGGAGGCCGAGGATACTGCAGTGGCCGGAGAAACCGCGGAAGAAACTGCGGAAACCAACGAAACCGCGGCAGAAAACGCAGAAACCAACGAATCTGCGGAAGAGACCGCAGAAGCCGAAGAAACCGCGGAAAAACCCGCTGCATCAAACGGAATTTCCGAAGATTCGGAAGAAAAAACCGAAGAACCGGATCCGACGGCGGAAGACGCCGGGGAATCGGGAGACGTTTCCGGAGAGGAAAGTTCAGAACCGGCAGCGGAGGCTTCGGAAGAACAGGAGAAAAAGGGATTTTTCCGCCGCCTGTTCCAGGGCTTAAGCAAAACCAGGAATAATTTCGGATTCGGCAGTCTGTTCCGCGGATTTTCCAAGATTGACGACGAATTTTACGAAGAGCTGGAAGAAGTGTTGGTAATGGGGGATATCGGGGTAAGAGCCACCGAATCCATTATCGAAAACCTGCAGGAAAAAGTGAAGGAAAATCACATCAAAGAACCGGCAGAATGCCGGAAATATCTGATTGAAAGCATCAAGGAGCAGATGGCGGTGGGAGAGACGGCCTACCGGTTTGAACAGGAAACCTCCGTCCTTCTGGTCATCGGCGTAAACGGGGTGGGCAAAACCACCACCATCGGCAAACTTGCCGGAAAAATGAAGGCACAGCACAAAAAAGTGGTGCTGGCAGCAGCGGACACCTTCCGGGCGGCAGCAGGCGAACAGCTGGGCGAATGGGCCAGACGGGCCGGCGTGGATATGATCGGCGGCCAGGAAGGGGCAGACCCAGGATCTGTGCTGTTTGATGCCATCGCAGCGGCCAAATCCAGACATGCGGATATCCTGATCTGTGATACCGCCGGACGGCTGCAGAACAAAAAGAATCTGATGGAAGAATTAAAGAAACTGAACCGTATCATTGACCGGGAATATCCGGAAGCTTACCGGGAGACCCTGGTGGTCCTGGATGCTACCACTGGGCAGAACGCCCTGTCACAGGCCCGGCAGTTTAATGAAGTGGCAGATATTACAGGAATTGTCCTGACCAAAATGGACGGAACGGCGAAAGGCGGAATTGCAGTGGCCATTCAGTCCGAACTGGGCATCCCTGTAAAATACATCGGAGTGGGGGAGACCATCGATGATCTGCAGAAATTTGACTCGGATCGGTTTGTAGAGGCACTGTTTGATCAGGAAGAAGAGGAGTAACTATATGCTGACACTGGACAAGTTTGAAGAAGCGGCAAATATCGTAAATCAGGTAACCGGGGATACCCACCTGATTTACAGCAAATTTCTGTCAGAGCAGACCGGAAATCAGGTCTATCTGAAACCGGAAAACATGCAGGTCACCGGCGCGTATAAAATCCGCGGCGCTTACTATAAGATCAGCACCCTTTCCGCGGAAGAGCGAAACAAAGGACTGATTACCGCGTCCGCGGGCAATCATGCCCAAGGCGTTGCCTATGCCGCGCAGAAATACGGGGTAAAGGCAGTCATCGTTATGCCAAAGACCACACCCTTAATCAAAGTCAACCGCACCAAAAGCTACGGCGCAGAAGTGATTCTGTACGGAGATGTCTATGACGAAGCCTGCGACCATGCCCTGAAACTGGCAGAGGAAAAAGGCTATACCTTTATCCATCCCTTTGACGATCTGGCCGTGGCGACCGGCCAGGGAACCGTGGCCATGGAGATCTTCAAGGATCAGCCGCTGATTGAATACATTCTGGTTCCCATCGGCGGCGGCGGACTGGCCACCGGCGTATCCACACTGGCCAAACTGCTGAATCCGAAAATCAAAATCATCGGTGTGGAGCCTGCCGGCGCCAACTGTGCCCAGGTGTCCATCCGCAACGGAAAGGTCACGACCCTTCCTTCGATTAATACCATTGCGGACGGAACCGCGGTAAAGACACCTGGCGAGCATGTCTTCCCCTATCTGAAGAAGAATCTGGATGACATTATTACCGTGGAAGACAGCGACCTGGTGGGCGCATTCCTGGATATGGTGGAAAACCACAAAATGATCGTGGAAAATTCGGGACTGTTATCGGTGGCAGCCCTGAAACAGCTGAACGTAAAAGACAAACGGATCGCCTGTGTGCTCAGCGGCGGAAATATGGATGTGATCACCATGTCCTCCGTGGTCCAGCAGGGGCTGATCCTCCGGGACAGAATTTTTACAGTTTCGGTTCTGCTTCCGGACAAACCGGGCGAACTTTCCCGAGTATCCGGCGTGATCGCGGATCTTCAGGGCAATGTGATCCGTCTGGAACACAACCAGTTCGTATCCACCAACCGGAACAATGCCGTGGAACTGCGGATTACACTGGAGGCCTTCGGGACCGAGCACAAAAAGCAGATCATTGCAGGCATGGAAAAAGAGGGGTACCGCCCGAAAGAAGTACAGGCGGTCCTGTAACCGGCGTGACAGCAGCATATACGGGTATTCGAAAAAATACAGGAAGGTGTCAAGAGAAAATACTTGACACCTTTTTTGAATTGTGATACTCTGGGCAAGGTGATTTGAAATGGAGAAAATCGGACGACAGGCGCTCTATTATGATTTTTACGGAGAGCTGCTTACCGACCACCAGAAACAGGTATATGAAGATGCCGTATTTAACGATCTTTCTCTGAGTGAGATCTCGGAGGAACTGGGCATCAGCCGGCAGGGCGTCCATGATCTGCTCAGACGCTGTGACCGTCTGTTAAGCGGCTATGAAGAAAAGCTGCACCTGGTGGAGCGTTTTATCAAAACCAGAGAGGATGTACAGAAGATCCGCCGGATTGCGGAACAGTGCAGCGCGTCGACTCTGGAGGAATCCATGCGTCAGATCACGGAGATATCAGACAGAATCATCGACGAACTGTAACCGGATACTGCATCAGGACAACACAGCTGACAGGAGACAGGCAGATGGCATTTGACAGCTTATCGGAAAAACTTCAGAACGTGTTCAGAAACCTGCGCAGCAAGGGACGTCTGACAGAAGCGGATGTAAAGTCCGCGTTAAAAGAAGTTAAGATGGCTCTGCTGGAGGCAGACGTTAATTTCCGTGTGGTGAAAAACTTCATCAAAACCGTACAGGAACGGGCGATCGGCGAAGATGTCATGAACGGGCTGAATCCCGGACAGATGGTCATCAAGATCGTAAATGAAGAAATGGTCACACTTATGGGATCCGAGACGACAGAGATTGCGCTGCGTCCGGGAAAATCCGTTACTGTGATCATGATGGCCGGCCTGCAGGGCGCAGGTAAGACCACCACAGCCGCCAAACTGGCGGGCAAGTTCAAGCTCAAAGGCAAGAATCCGCTGCTTGTGGCCTGCGATGTCTACCGTCCCGCGGCGATCCGCCAGCTCCAGATCAATGGGGAGAAACAGGGCGTGGAAGTATTTTCCATGGGAGAAAAGCAGAACCCTGTGGATATTGCCCGGGCAGCCATCGAACATGCGGAAAAGAATGACAACCGGGTGGTGATCCTGGATACAGCCGGACGTCTTCATATTGATGAAGACATGATGGACGAGCTAATTGCCATCAAGAACAGTGTGGACGTGGCACAGACCATTCTGGTTGTAGACGCCATGACCGGTCAGGATGCGGTAAATGTAGCCGGAACCTTTGACGAAAAGATCGGTATCGACGGAGTCATCCTCACTAAGCTGGATGGCGATACCCGCGGCGGCGCCGCGCTGTCCATCCGTGCCGTTACCGGCAAGCCGATTCTGTATGTAGGTATGGGCGAGAAGCTCTCCGATCTGGAACAGTTTTATCCGGACCGGATGGCATCCAGAATCCTTGGTATGGGAGATGTGCTGACCCTGATCGAAAAGGCGGAACAGGAAGTAGATCAGGAAAAGGCGCAGGATATGGCCCGCCGGATCCAGAAAGCGGAATTTACCTACGACGACTATCTGGAATCCATGGGACAGATGAAGCGGCTCGGCGGTCTGACCAGTGTGCTGAGCATGATGCCCGGCATGAACAGCAGTCAGATCCGGCAGATCGAAGATGCCATGGATGATAAGAAAATGGCCCGCATCGAAGGAATTATCCACTCCATGACCGCGGAAGAACGCGCGAATCCGGCGCTGATGAATCCCGGCAGAAAACGGAGAATTGCCGCAGGCGCCGGCGTGGATATCGCAGAGGTGAACCGTCTGGTCAAGCAGTTTGACCAGGCCAGAAAAATGATGAAGACCATGCCCGGCATGCTGAAAGGCAAGGGGCGCAAGGGAGGAAGATTCGGAGGTCTCAAGCTTCCGTTTTAACCATAGAGGGTGCGTAAGCATCCGGCGGCACCAGGCCGCAGTATTCAATTCGTAAGATCAGATACCTTATCAGTACAAAGCAAGGAGGTGAAACACATGGCAGTAAAGATGAGATTAAAAAGAATGGGTAAGAAGAAAGCTCCTTTCTACAGAATCGTTGTTGCAGATTCAAGAAGCCCGAGAGATGGCAGATTCATCGAAGAGATCGGTTACTTTGATCCGACCAAGGATCCTTCCGTAATCAGTCTGGATGAAGAAGCAGCCAGAAAATGGATCTCTAACGGCGCACAGCCTACCGCAACTGTTGAGAAAATTTTAAAATCAGCAGGCATCGAGAGATAGGAGTTGAGGGGTGAAACGTAATGAAAGAACTCATTGAAGTAATTGCAAAATCACTTGTCGACAATCCTGATGAAGTTACTGTTAGCACGAAGGAAAAGGAACGGGTCACCGTTTACGAACTTCATGTGGCGTCATCTGATATGGGAAAGGTGATCGGTAAACAGGGACGCATCGCAAAAGCGATTCGGGCTGTTGTCAAAGCCGCTGCTTCCGGAGATGACAAGAAAGTCATTGTGGAAATCGTCTAATAGCGGCTGTTTGAATTTGTAGAAGAAGCTGGACATGGGGAACCGTGCCCAGCCTTTTTACTTAAAACAGAGTTTCGGACAGCTGAAACGCATGTCCGTTACGGATACACACGAAAGGAGATCGTATGACAGATCTGTTTCAGGTAGGAATCATTACCAATACCCATGGGATTGCCGGGGAAGTGAAAGTGTTTCCTACCACAGATGATCCCAAACGATTTAAAAAACTGAAAGAAGTAATCCTGGAACCGGAGAAGGAAAACAAAATTCTGCATATTACCGGCGTGAAGTTCGTGAAAAATCTTGTGGTCCTGAAGTTTCGGGAGTTTGCCTCCATCAATGATGTGCAGAGGCTGCGGGAGAAGAAACTTTACGTGACCAGGGAAAACGCGGTCAAACTGAAGAAAAATGAATACTTCATCGCGGATCTTATCGGACTGAAGGTTCAGTCGACAGACGGCAGGGATCTTGGGACTTTGACAGATGTCATTACCACAGGCGCCAATGATGTCTATGTGCTGCAGGGGGACGGCAGGGAACTCCTTGTGCCGGCCATCCGGGAATGTATCCGGGCAGTGGATCTGGAGGCAGGGACCATGACCGTCTATCTTCTGCCGGGACTGGAAGATCTGTAGCAGAAGGAGGATTCCATGATATTTCATGTACTGACGCTGTTTCCGGAAATGATTGAAAACGGCCTGAACACCAGTATTATCGGCCGGGCGGCCGGACGGGGACTGCTGTCTGTGGACGCGGTGGATATCCGGACTTTCAGCACAGACAGGCACAAAAAAGTCGATGACTATCCCTACGGCGGCGGCGCCGGCATGGTGATGCAGGCGCAGCCCATCTATGACGCGTGGAAACATGTCACTGCAGGCGGCAGCAGGCAGATGCGCTGTATCTATCTGACTCCCCAGGGCAGGATCTTTGATCAGAATCTGGCGAAAGAGTGGGCCGGGGAAGAAGAACTGATCTTCCTTTGCGGGCATTATGAGGGCGTGGATGAACGCGTGCTGGAAACCATCGTAACGGATTATGTGTCCGCCGGAGACTATGTGCTGACCGGCGGAGAACTGCCGGCCATGATGATGATTGACGCCACTGCCCGGATGATTCCCGGTGTGTTAAGCAATGCCGCATCCGGTGTCAGTGAGTCTCTGGAGGACGGACTGCTGGAATATCCCCAGTACAGCCGGCCGGAAGTCTGGGAGGGCAGACAGGTGCCGGAAGTGCTTTTGTCCGGCGATCACCGGAAAGTAGAAGCCTGGCGCCGGCAGCAGGCGGTTCTGCGTACCTGGAAGTGGCGGCCGGACATTATCCGGGACGCGGATCTGACACCGGCGGATGTCCGTCAGATATTAGCCTATGAAGCACAGCAGACAGAACATAGAAAATAGTTGCAATCCATAGTAATATATGGTAGAATTTTTAACTGCGAGTAGCGAGAAGAAAAGAAGAGATGGTCCGCTGTTACAGACAGAAGCGCATCCGCTGGTCTGGTAATAAGAACATCCGAATAAACAGGAGGTCTCATTATGAACGCACAGGAAATTATTAAAGGCATCGAAGATGCACAGATCAGAGATGATATCGCGGAATTTCACGTAGGTGATACCGTCAGAGTACACGCAAAGATCAAAGAGGGCAACCGTGAGAGAATCCAGGTCTTTGAAGGCACTGTTCTGAAACGTCAGGGCGGCGGCAGCCGGGAGACATTTACCGTACGTAAGTTCTCCAATGGTGTCGGCGTGGAGAAAACCTGGCCGGTAAACTCTCCTTCTGTAGCACAGATCGAAGTAGTTCGTTACGGTAAAGTAAGAAGAGCGAAACTGAACTATCTGCGTGATCGTGTCGGCAAAGCAACCAAGGTAAAAGAAAAGGTAGTAAACCGTTAATTTCATATCTGGTGCAGAAAAACTGCCGCCGGCAAATGGCTGAAGAGCTGTTTGCCGGCGGCAGTTTTTATTTTTCCGGTGATTCAGGACGGTGTGAGGGATTGCCGATAAAGGCAAGGCGGAAGATGGAAGAACTCAGGCTGCCCCGTCCGGAACAGCAACCGCGCCGCGTTCGCAGCGGTTGCCCCAGGAATCAATGAGTTCCCCGTCGCGGTAGACGCAGATGATTTCGCAGTGGTTCGGGCAGTTCTGGCAGATGACTTCCCGGGTGGAAAATTCCATATCTGCCACATCAAAGGAAAACGGACGCTCAATGCCGCAGCCCAGAGCCAGAATGGCGGCGCCGTAGCATCCCATCAGGTGGCCGTTTTCATCTACGATGATTTCTTCGCCCAGCGAATCCGCGAAAGCCTTGACCACGCCTTCGTTTTTGCTGACACCGCCCTGAAAGACGATGGGCGGGAGAATCTTTTTCCCTTTGCCGATGTTGTTCAGGTAATTGTTGGCTACTGCGTTGCAAAGGCCTGCAATAATGTCCTGTTTTTTGTGTCCCATCTGAATTTTGTGGACAAGATCTGATTCCGCGAATACCGTACAGCGGGCGGCGATGGGCGTGGGATTGGTGCTTCCCAGGGCGATTTTGCCGAAGTCTTCCACTTCGACACCCAGACGGCGGGCCTGGCTGCTTAAAAAGGAGCCGGTACCGGCAGCGCACAGGGTGTTCATGGCATAATCGACAGCAACACCGTTTTCTACGCAGATAATTTTGGAGTCCTGTCCTCCGATCTCTAAAATAGTGCGGACATCCGGGTGCAGCGTAGTGGTGCCGACCGCATGGGCGGTGATTTCGTTTTTGACGATGGCGGCATTGCACATGGCTCCTACCAGCTTGCGGGCACTGCCTGTGGTACCCGCGGCCACCACCTGATACGTATCTTTATCAAACTGTTCTTCCAGCGCGTGAATGACCCGTTTGGCGGCGCCCAGCGGATTGCCTTCGGTCCAGAGATAGATGCTGGCCAGAATGTCTTTGTTTTCGTCTATAATGACTCCCTTGGTAGAAATGGAGCCGATATCAATTCCAAGATATGCTTTTTTCAATTGTGATTTACCTCTTTTCCTTTCGCATTGCGATCATGTCGTAGAAGGCCTCCAGCCGGGTTTCGATTCCGGTATCGCTGGTCTGGGTATCGTAGCTCATATACAGAATCGGAATTTTATAATCGGCGCTGATGTTGTGCAGGATCGGGATTACGTCCATTTCCGGCATACAGCCGAAACTTTTGACGTGCACCAGGCCGTCGAATCCCTGGCGGGCGTAATGGTCAGCCAGCGCAATGGTGGAAATTCCGGAAGCGCCGGTGTCATAGCGCACATATTTGCTGACGGTTTTTTTCTGGGATTCTACCCAGAGAGAAGATGGGAAGTGGTGCAGATCGTAGCGCATCCAGTCCAGTATCTTGCGGGAGGTTTTTTCATCCGGACAGACGGCGACACTGTTGGACAGGTTCATCCAGCGATGGACTTCCGCTCCCATTTTTGCCAGTTTTTTCTCGATTTCATGATTGGAATAAGGGTCCATGATCGTGAAATATTCGCCGATGACGCCGATGCGTACCGGGTCCTTCGGCTTGTGCCGCGGCAGGCGCCGCATGGTATTCATGGTGCGGCGGAAGACTTCGTGGACTTCTGACAGGGAGTCTGCCTGAGCCATCCGGTGCAGAAAAATTTTGTGGGCTTTTTCAAAGGAACCGTCCCGGTCCTCGAATCCCATGTTGCGCCGCATGTAGTCCTCCACCCGGTCAATGGCCCGGATCATCTGAAAGGTGGCCGGGATGGCCTGCAGCATCCGGGGATAAGAGGCATCCGGAGAAAAGGCTTTGACTGCTTTCAGCAGGCCGGGGATATTCCGGTGACGCTGAAGGGTCAGATTCATGATCCGGAAATCATAGCCCAGATCTTTCAGGATTTTTTCATGCAGCTCGCCATAATAGCCCAGCCGGCAGGTGCCGCCGGTCTGGATCAGTACATTGGCGCCTTTTTCCAGCGCTTCGATATAGCAGCCCATCATGCATTTGAAGGGCGCGCAAACATAGTCCGGACTGTATTTGGCGCCCAGTTCAATGGTTCGTTTGGTCATGGCAGGCGGTGCCAGATAGCGGCTGCCCAGTCCGTGACGGACAAAATATCCGATGGCCAGGTCATAGTTGCCCAGCTGGGGATAACAGAGTACGGGTGTGGTGTTTTTCATCTAAAACTGTACCTTCTTTCGGAATCGTATAATATCGATAAAACTTTCCAGCCGGGTTTCGATGCCCGCATTTCCGCTCTGGGCATCCAGCAGGAGATTCAGGATCGGTTTGTCCTTGATCTGACGGATGATCATTTCGTTGACCATTGAGTCGGGACCGCAGGGAAATGCTGTCATCAGGACGATGCCGTCCACCTGATCGTGGAAGTGCGCGATGGCGCCCAGCTGCTCGCGGTTGGTCACCCAGGGCACATGACGGGCAATGGAAGCTGCCTTGCTGCGGGCGAGTTTCGGATCCATGGCATCCGTGCAGATCGGGATCGCATCCAGACGCTTTACGCCTCGGATCACCGGCAGGCCGATATATTCATCGTATAAATTGTACGCATGTCCGGAAATCAGCACCTTGATGCCGTCTTTTTCCAGCAGTTCGGCAGTTTCTGCGGATTTCTTCCGGATTACAGAAGCCTGGGCGTGAATGGCTTTGCGGTAGGCGCGCTCGGCCTCCGCGCGGGTGGCGCCCAGTTCTTCGCCCAGAGAGATATACGCATCGGCAGGGGAGTGCTTCTGCTGGACGTCCACATTCAGCGTGAGAAAGTCCAGGTCGTGTCCGCGGAAAATGCTGGCGGACATATCATACAGGGCTTCAAATCTGGAACACATGACGGAGCCGCTGCCCAGACTGGCGATACGGGGGACAAAGACTGCGTCGCAATGCCCTTCCAGCGCAGCGATGTGACCGAAGAATAATTTGCTGGAGATGCAGTTCTCATCAATGGTGTAGTGAGAGCCTGCATCCATGATCTCCTTGTTGGTCTGCGGGCTGATCACAGTCTCAAAGCCCATGCTTTCAAAGAATACCTTCCACAGCGTGCCGTAGCGATAGTAGAGCAGCGCTCTCGGAATTCCGATTTTCATATTGTACCATACCTTTCTTGTTTCGTTCGTACTACTGATTTTTGTGAATGTACCCCAGTTTTTCAAAATATCTGAGGTAAGCGGCAATCATTTTCCGGTCGATTGCCGGACAGCGAATCCCGGAACCGTTCAGCAGAAGGGAGGTCTGGGAGGTGTCGTAGGTGGTGTCGATTCCGGTGAAGTGCCGCAGAATCCCCGGATTGGTCTCTGTGCCGGATTCAAAGAGACACTCCAGCACAGCCAGGGAATTGTCTTTGGAATCCGCCTGTTTTAAGCGGTGCCTCCAGAGAAGAAACGGCACATACTGAACCGGATAGCCACATTTGCGGATCTGTGCAACCAGCTCGCGGATCGGTACGGATTTCGGGTTAATGATATTGAAGGCCTCGTTGACGGATTCCGGTTTGCGGCTGATGCAGGCGATGACGTCTGCCACATAATTCACAGGGGTCATATGCATGCAGTAAGATGTGCGGGGGATGCACTTCATCTGTATGATGCCCACGATGATCCGGCTGACCATGTCCTCCACGGCCCAGATGCCGTTGGAGGCACCGGTGATGTCTCCCGGCCGGTACACAGTGGCTTTCAGGCCGCGTCTGCGGGCAATGCCCACCAGTTTTTCCGATACCCACTTGGTTTCGGAATATGCCAGGGAAAATCCTTTGGAATGCAGCAGGGGATCGTTCTCATAGACCCGTTTGCCCACGTTGTTCGGCGTATCGTAGACGCTGTAGGAGGATATAAACTGGTAATACTTGGGCTGCCCGTCGCAGGCGAAGCGCAGGGTTTCCACCGTGCCGCCCACATTGGTGGGTTTCAAGTATTCATAAGGGAATACGAAGTTCAGCAGGGCGCCGTTGTGGATGACAGTCTGAATCCGGTTGGACAGATAGATGTACTGCGGATCGGGAATACCCAGATGTCTGCTGGACAGATCGCCGATCACCGGATACAGATATCTGTCGTAGGAGTCCTTCCACAGATGGTAGTGCTTCATATTGCGGATCAGCCGCTGACGGCCGTCCTCCGCGGAATCGGCACGCACCAGACAGTGGATTTCCAGCCCGTTTCCGGGATAGCGGCGGATCAGGGCGTCGATCAGATGGGCGCCCAGGAAACCGGTGGCGCCGGTAAGCAGGATCTTATTGCAGGCACCGATTTCCGTGCTGTAGTCGGATGTTACGCAGATCTGCGGATCCAGCCGGCATTCGTCCGCCAGGTTGGAAGACTTCTGGAGTACAATCTGGCCGGCCATGACAGCTTTCAGGTAATTGCTGATGCCCACGACGGAAGAATCCCGCAGCAGGGCGCGGAAGTCCAGCTTGACATGGAATTTCTGTTCGATGCTGTTTAACAGTTCAAATCCCATGAGTGAATCACCGCCCAGCTCCAGGAACGAATCGGTCAGGCTGAAATGGTCGATTTTTAAAACGTGGGAAAAGACCGATTTTACCTGCTGCAGCACTTCGTCCGCCAGGTCGATGGATTTGTCGATGAGCCCTCCTTCCGGTGTGCCGCCGGACAATCCGCTGCGGCTGGAATGGAGGACCTGCAGCTTGTTTTCTTCGTACATGGTTTTGGCCCGGGCAGTCTGCAGCTTGTTGTTGTCTGTGCGGGGCAGGGCGTGGAAGGGAACAAAGACCATATCGTAAAAAGAGAATCCGAAATGCTCGGAGACCGCGGCGTTTACCTGGGAAATCCTGGCTTCAAAATCCTCTTCCGGATTGCATTCGATGACACAGATCATCCGCTCTTTGCCGTCTTTTTCCACAGAGAAAAATCCTATGGTGGAAGCGGCCAGGGCAGGTACCTTCTGGCGAATCAGAATCTGCAGGTCGTTGGGATAGATATTATGTCCGTTAACGATCAGCATCTCTTTGCGCCGGCCGGTAATATACAGATGGCCGTCATACAGAAAGCCCAGGTCACCGGTACGGTAAAACTCCCGGCCGGGGTAACCGTTCATGCGGATGTGGAAATTGCGGTTGGCGGGCGGATTTCCCCAATAGCCGTCTGCGACGCTGTCTCCGCTGATGAGAATCTCGCCGATGCGCAGATCCGGGAACACTTTGCCGGATTTCGGGCTGCCTACCAGAATGGTCAGATCCTTCACCGGCCGTCCGATGCTGACGATTGCTTTGGCGTCCGGCGCATTGCTGAACTGAACGCGGTTGTTCTGGAAGGCTTTCTGGTCCAGCCGCAGTTCCCGGTATTCCCGCATGGTGAAGCTGGCCAGACAGGTGTTTTCTGCCAGACCGTAGCCGGGGGTCATGGAATTCGGATCCAGATGAAACATGGATACGAACTGATGCACAGAAGCCGCGCTGATATATTCGGAGCCGTTCATCAGATGGGTCATGTGGGACAGTTCGCAGCGGTCGGCTTCTTCCCGGGTGAAGATCCGCGTGCAGGCATCAAAAGCGGAGCCGGGCCCTACGGTCAGGTTCAGCTTGAATTCGGACAGCATACGCACCCACAGGCGCGGGTTGGAAAGAAACTGCAGGGTGGACAGGAAATAGACACTGGCGCTTTCCATGCAGATGGGCATCAGGATGGTCACCACCAGTCCGAGATTATGGAAAAAAGGAACCCAGGTGCCCAGACGTCCATGCTGAAAATCACCGGCATGGTCGCACTGTTCCAGCTGTTTTTCCAGATTGCGCCGGGTGATCCGGACGCCTTTGGGCGCACTGGTGGAACCGGAAGTATACTGCAGATAGACCAGGTCCTCCGGTCCGATCCGACGGATCACGTCATCATAAAAATAAGGACCAATCTGGTCCGCGTAGATCCGTTTCATGCGCAGGGCGGTGAAAAGTGCTTCTTTGGCCAGCCGCTTGGCCAGGCTCTGACTGCTGCCGGCAGCCTGTTCCATGGAAAAATTGGAAATCAGGGCCTTGGGACGGCAGGATTTTACGACGGAGATAAACCGTTCGGCTTTGCCTTCGTCAATGGGCGGCGGAATGACGGTAAATGTTACACCGGCCAGGATACAGCCAAGGATGGAATACACAGTGGTGTCATCCTGCATGGAAAAGATCACCACCCGGTCGCCGCGCCGGATTTTTTTCTCCTGCAGCACATGGGCGATGCCAAGGGCTCTCTGATACAGGCTGCGGAATGTGATCTCCTGTATGTCCCAGTCATCCCGTTCCGGGATATAGGTGAGAAACCGGTAAATAATGTGCTGCGGGTTCTGTTCTACGTGCTTTTTTAAAAGATCTATCACGGAATAATCGTTCATAGATGTCTCCCTCTTGTTCGTTTTGTACCTATTTAATGATAATTGATGCAGTGGGAGGTTTCAAGTGAAATAAGTCTAAACTGGAGGGGACGGGAATCATTAATAATGTATTAAGTTTTATTAATTCCGGGCGGAATTCTTGAAAAGAACATAAAATCATGGCACAATATGAAATCAGCAGATAGATACGCGCATATGAAAGGACTTTTTTTCTATGGAAGCAGTACTGCACTTATTCCTGTCAACGGTAGGAAATTATATTTCCAAACAGCTGGCAGTGTTTTTGGTGTCAATCTGTCCGGTCCTGGAGCTCCGGGCAGGGATCCTGGCATCTGTGGCTCTGAAAGTGCCGCTGATTCAGGCGATTCTTCTTTGTCTCATCGGCAACATCCTGCCGATGCCGTTTTTTATGTTTCTTCTGAAACGCCTGTTCGCCGCAGTCCGAAGGAGCCCGGGCAGACACAGATTTGCCGAGTGGATTGAACAGAAAGCATTGAGCAAAAAAAGCGAGCGGATGGAACGGACCGCGTTTTGGGGAATTGTAGCCTTTGTGGCCATCCCGCTTCCCGGAACCGGAGGCTGGTCCGGCGCGATTATCGCCTCGGCGCTGCGCATGGATGTCCGGAAAGCCACACTGGCCCTGTTCCTCGGCATGTGCATTGCCATGTCCATTATGGTACTGGTGTCTTACGGACTGATCGGGCATTTCGTGCATTAGCCCGCGCCTGCCGCGTCCGGCAGATTCCGGCGGGGTCCGTATGACACAAAGGAGACAGTTATGATTTTTCATCGCAGATACGAGGGCCTTGATTTCGGCAGAAGCAGGCGCAGACGCAAACCAGACAAAGAAATGATCCGAAAAAAGGCGGGCTGGGTATTCCGGATTGCGGCAGTGGCCGCATTTGCCTTTTTTCTTGTGTTTTTCTTCGGATACCGGATTACCATATCCGGGTCATCCATGAAGAAGGTTCTGCAGGAAGGGGATCAGGTGCTGGTGAACCGGCTGGTCTATGAAATATCCGTGCCGAAAGAAGGGGATGTGATCGTCTTTGCCCCCAACGGCACCGGACGCAGCAGATATTCGGTCAAACGGGTCATTGCAGGCCCGACTGACACTGTGCAGGTAAAAGACGGTTTTCTGTATGTCAACGGAAAGAAATACCAGAAAGACGGAACCGATGTGGCAGTGGACAATCCCGGAGTCGCAGAAGAGAAAATAAAAGTAGGCGCGGATGAATATTTTGTGCTGGGCGATAATCTTTCCGGCAGTGAAGACAGCCGGTTTTCCAATATCGGGAATATTAATAAGTCAGAGATCGTGGGAAAGGCATGGCTGATTATCCGGCCGTTTTCCAGAATCGGAAGAGTACAGTAATGCATCCGCAGAGAAGGAGATAAAATGGAGTATCAGTGGTACCCCGGCCATATGGCCAAAGCGAAACGTCAGATGCAGGAAGATATCCGCCTGATAGATCTTGTCATCGAGCTGACAGACGCGAGAATTCCCCAGTCTGGCAGAAATCCGGATATTGATGCCCTGGGAAAAAACAAAGCCAGGCTGATTTTGCTCAATAAGGCTGATCTGGCGGACGAACGGTACAATCAGCAGTGGGTCAGCTATTATCAGAGCCTGGGATATGAAGCCCTGGGACTGGATGCCCGCAGCAGGAAATCCATGAACCGCATTACAGATGCGGTAATGTCCGCCTGCAGCGAAAAGCTGGAGCGTGACCGCAGGCGCGGAATCCGCAACCGCCCGATCCGTGCCATGGTGGTGGGTATCCCCAATGTGGGAAAATCCACCTTTATTAATTCCTTTGCCGGCAAAGCGGCCGCTAAAACAGGAAACCGGCCGGGCGTCACCAAGGGCAAACAGTGGATCCGCCTGAATAAGACCCTGGAACTGCTGGACACACCGGGCATCCTGTGGCCGAAGTTTGAGGATCCCGGCGTCGGCCGGAATCTGGCCATGGTCGGATCCATGAATGATCAGATCCTGCCGCTGGACGAACTTTCCCTGGATCTGATCGCGTTTCTGACAGAGGCTTATCCGGGAGTGCTGGAGAAGCGGTACGGCACAGAGGAAACCGGCCGCCCGGTGGAAATCCTGGAGCGGATCGCCCGGGCCCGGCAGTGCATCAAAAAAGGATCCGAAATCGACTACGACAAGGCGGCGGCGCTGATTCTGGACGAATTCCGCTCCGGCAGGCTGGGACGCATTACCCTGGAACGGCCGGATACGGTTTGATTTAGAGGAGAAATTTATGCGCACAGGAGAAACAATTGCCTCCATACGGGCACAGCTGGACCGGACGCCGGACACGGAACTGGATCAGTTTATGGAACGCTATGGTTCGGATCCCCGCAGCGGAGTGCAGCAGCTGGTGCAGCGGGCGGCAAGAAAAAAAGAAAAGCTTCGCGCCGAACAGGAGCGTGTGGAAGCGCTCTGCTATTATGAAAAAAAGTATGAGGATTACGCGATGATCTGCGGAATTGATGAAGCGGGCCGCGGCCCCTTGGCCGGGCCGGTAGTGGCCGGAGCGGTGGTTCTTCCGAAGGACTGCCGGATCTTATATATCAATGATTCCAAAAAACTTTCCCCGGGCAGAAGGGAAGAACTGTATGCGGTGATTCAGGAGCAGGCAGCTGCCTGGTCCGTCGGAATTGTGGGACCGGAGCGGATCGATGAAGTGAATATCCTGAATGCCACCTACGAAGCCATGACGCAGGCCATCCGGGGGCTTTCCCCGGAACCGGATCTGCTGCTGAATGACGCGGTGACGATTCCGCAGATAGATATTCCGCAGGTGCCGATTATCAAGGGGGACGCGAAAAGCATCAGCATCGGCGCCGCCAGTATTCTGGCAAAAGTAACCAGGGACCGGATCATGGTGGAATATGATAAAGTCTATCCGGAATATGGATTTGCCCAAAATAAAGGATACGGCGCGGCGTTTCATATCGAAGCCCTGAAACGTCTGGGCCCTACGCCGATTCACCGGCGTACGTTTATCACACATTTTATCTGAACCCATCGTCAGAACCCTGCAGGACTCATGGAGAGAGGTTATGACAGGAGTGATTGCGATGCGTGACAGAATTCCGTCACAGAATTTCACAGGAAACAAAAGAAATACAGGAACTGTATACGAGCACAGAGCGGCCCGGTGGCTGACCTCCCGGGGGCATGAAATACTTGCCCTCAGTTTTTCCTGCAGATTCGGGGAAGTGGATGTAATCAGCCGGATCGGAAATCTTCTGGTATTTTCAGAAGTAAAGTACCGGAGCACGCTTGCATACGGAAGTCCGGCCCAGGCCGTGACCCGTCAGAAACAGCGCCGCATCAGCAATGTGGCCTCCTGGTATCTGTACAGCCGCGGGTACGGTCCGGACACCCCCTGCCGTTTTGATGTGATCGCGGTATCGCCGGACAGCATCCAGGTCTATGAAAACGCGTTCGGTTATCAGGGGGATTTTGACTACTGACAGCAGCTGCAGAAGCAGACAGGAGAGACAGATGTTTACATGGAAAACAGGCAGCAGCATACCGGAAGTGCGGCATCACAGCCTGAAAAACGGCACAGAACTTCCGGTTCTTGTATTTCCGGCACTGGAGCGTACCGGAATGGTCCGCCAGGCCTTTTCTACCCGCCTGGGAGGCGTCAGTGAGGGCATTTATGCCACAATGAACCTGAAGTTCGAACTGCAGGATGATCCTTCCCGGGTCATGGAAAACTACCGCAGAATCGCGGAAGCGCTGGGGACAGCACCGGATCGGTTCGTTGTGTCTGCCCAGACCCATACCGCCTGCGTGCGCCGTGTGACGGAAGAGGACGCGGGAAAGGGCGTGACCCGTCTTAGGGACTATACGGATGTGGACGGACTGGTGACCGATGTGCCCGGCCTGGTACTGGTGACACAGTTTGCCGACTGTGTGCCGCTGTATTTTGTGGATCCGGTCCGGCGCGCCATCGGTCTGAGCCATTCCGGGTGGAAAGGAACGGTACAGCGGATGGGACAGGCAACGGTACGCAGGATGCAGGAGGAGTTCGGTACGGATCCGGCGGATCTGATCTGTGCCATCGGCCCCTCCATCTGCCAGAGCTGTTATGAGGTCAGCGAAGATGTGGCGGATCAGTTTTTCGCGGAATTTCCTTCCTGTGGAGAGGAGATCCTGCAGCCGGGAGCGGCGGGCAGGTATCAGCTGAATCTCTGGGAGGCAAACCGCCGGATTCTGATGGAGGCCGGTGTGCCCGGACCTCAGATTTCGGTCACCGGACTTTGTACCTGCTGCAACAGAAAACTGCTGTTTTCCCACCGCGCCACCCAGGGAAAGCGGGGCAATCTCGCGGCTTTTCTCGGGTTAAAATAAGCAAGACCTTTACTTTTCCTTTTTCTTTGTGTAAAATGCAGGTTGTGCCTGGACGCGGACCGGCTGCAAACCGGAGAAACGGCAGGAAATGCAGGCAAAGAAACCGAGCTGTTTGATAGTAATAAAGGAGTCCGATTCCTATGATAAGTGCAAATAACATTACCCTTCGCGTGGGCAAGAAAGCCCTTTTTGAAGAAGTCAACATTAAATTTACCGAAGGGAACTGCTACGGGATTATCGGTGCCAATGGTGCCGGCAAGTCCACCTTTTTAAAGATTCTGAGCGGTCAGCTGGAACCCACTTCCGGAGATGTGGTGATCACGCCGGGACAGAGGCTTTCCTTCCTTCAGCAGGATCAGTATAAATATGACGATTATACGGTCATGGATACTGTGATTATGGGGAATCAGCGTCTGTATGATATCTCCAAGGAAAAAGAAGCCATTTATATGAAGGAAGACTTCAGCGAAGAGGACGGGATGCGCGCCAGTGAGCTGGAGGCGGAGTTTGCCGAAATGGACGGCTGGAACGCGGAGGCAGATGCGGCCACCCTCCTGAACGGCCTTGGAATCGAGACCGAACTCCACGGAAACCTCATGAAGGAGCTGAAGGGCGCCCAGAAAGTGAAAGTCCTGCTGGCGCAGGCCCTGTTCGGCAATCCGGATATTCTGCTGCTGGACGAGCCGACCAACAACCTGGACCTGGATGCGATTGCCTGGCTGGAGGAATTCCTGATCAATTTTGACAACACGATCATTGTGGTATCCCATGACCGTTACTTCCTGAACAAGGTATGTACCCATATCGCGGATATTGATTACGGTAAAATCCAGCTGTATGCCGGCAACTATGACTTCTGGTATGAGTCCAGCCAGCTGATGGTGCGCCAGATGAAAGAGGCCAACAAAAAGAAGGAAGAAAAAATCAAGGAACTGCAGGATTTTATCTCCAGATTCTCCGCAAACGCGTCAAAATCCAAACAGGCGACTTCCCGAAAGAAAGCCCTGGAAAAAATCGAGCTGGATGACATACGTCCTTCCAGCAGAAAATATCCCTATATTGATTTCCGGCCCAACCGGGAAATCGGAAATGAAGTCCTGGAAGTCAACGGACTGACCAAAACCATTGACGGTGTAAAAGTCCTGGATCATCTGTCCTTCCGGATTGAGCGGGAAGACAAGGTGGCGTTTGTAGGCGGCAATGAACTGGCCAAAACCACCCTGTTTAAAATCATCACCGGCGAACTGGAACCGGATGAAGGCTCCTATAAGTGGGGCGTAACCACCAGCCAGTCCTATTTCCCGCGGGATAACACCAAAATCTTCGACACAGATCTGGCCATCGCGGACTGGCTGACCCAGTTTTCGGAAATCAAGGACGCGACTTATGTCCGCGGCTTCCTGGGCCGGATGCTGTTCCGCGGAGAGGACGGCGTAAAGAAAATGCGTGTGCTGTCCGGCGGGGAGAAAGTGCGGGTGCTGTTTTCCCGCATGATGATTGAAGGCTCCAATGTGCTGATCCTGGATGAGCCCACCAACCACCTGGATATGGAAAGCATCACGGCGTTAAATGACGGCCTGGTGAAATTCCCCGGGGTGATTCTGCTGGCCTGCCGCGACCATCAGATTGTACAGACCACGGCAAACCGTATCATAGAGATCCTGCCGAACGGTCAGATGATCGACAAGATCACTTCCTACGATGAATATCTGGAAAGTGATGAAATGGCCAGAAAACGTACCGTATACAATATGTTAGACACAGAGGATGAGGTCCCGGAAGAAGCGTAACCTCAGGGACAGCGCCTGGAGACTGGCGGCAGATGTGTCATTGCTGAACAAAGCGCAGAGCACGAAGGAAAGCTTCCGCCAGCTGCTGTCAGTTTCCTGATTCGGAACGGACAGCAGCTTTTTTTATTCATGGACGGATTGGGAGTTTCCAATAAAAAGAAAATGAGTGAGTGAATTTTTTTTCTGCAGTTCATGGAAAAGGTGAACAAAAATATTTTGAAAATGATATTTTTCTTGTTACAAACGCTTTCTTGTATACAACTGGGTTTTTCTTGAATACAATCCCTGAATCCGAGGGAAAACCCTTGTCTGAAAAAATTAGCAGTGGTATATTTAGAAAAGCGAAGAAGTCAGAAGAATATGATTGTATTGAAATATGTACAAAATCATGCTAAGATTCTAAGGGCTTGTTCACAGGTGGTAAACCTGAAGAGTATCTTTTTTTCAATCAAGGAGGAAAGCTAATGAAACGTAAAATGAAAACCATGGATGGTAACCATGCAGCAGCTCATGCTTCCTATGCGTATACCGATGTGGCAGCGATCTATCCGATCACTCCCTCATCCGTAATGGCAGAAGCAACTGATGAATGGGCTACCCAGGGAAGAAAGAACATGTTCGGCCAGGAAGTAAACGTTGTCGAGATGCAGTCTGAGGCCGGCGCAGCAGGTGCCGTACACGGCTCTCTTGCAGCAGGCGCGCTGACCACGACCTACACCGCATCCCAGGGTCTTCTGCTGATGATCCCGAACCTTTACAAGATCGCCGGCGAGGGACTTCCGGGTGTGTTCAACGTATCTGCCCGTACCATTTCTACACATGCCCTGTGTATCTTCGGTGATCATTCCGACGTATATGCATGCCGCCAGACAGGTGCAGCTATGCTGTGTGAATCCAGTGTACAGGAAGTTATGGACCTTACACCGGTTGCTCACTGCGCAGCACTGGAAGGCAGCCTTCCGTTCATCAACTTCTTCGACGGATTCCGTACTTCCCACGAAATCCAGAAGATCGAAGAGTGGGATTACGCAGATCTGGAAGATCTGGTAGACAAGGACGCAATCGCAAGATTCCGCGCAAACGCTCTGAATCCGGAGCATCCGCGTGAGATGGGCTCCGCTCAGAACCCGGATATCTTCTTCCAGGCACGTGAAGCATGCAACCCGCTGTATGATAACATGCCGGCAATTGTTCAGAAATACATGGACAAAGTCAACGAAAAGATCGGCACAAACTACGCACTGTTTAACTACAATGGCGCAGCAGATGCAGAGCACATCATCATCGCTATGGGTTCTGTGAATGAGACCATCGATGAGACTCTGGATTACCTCCTTGCTAAAGGCGAGAAAGTCGGCGTCGTAAAAGTCCGCCTGTATCGTCCGTTCTCTGCAGAAGCACTGATCAAAGCAATTCCGGATACCACAAAGGTAATCACTGTATTAGACAGAACCAAAGAGCCCGGCGCACAGGGCGAGCCTCTGTACCTGGATGTTGTTGCAGCTCTGAAAGGTTCCAAGTTCGATGCAGTGCCGGTTCTGTCCGGACGTTACGGCCTTGGTTCCAAAGATACCACACCGGCACAGATCATCGCTGTATATAAGAACAAAGACAAAGAGAAATTCACCATCGGTATCGAAGATGATGTAACAAACCTGTCCCTGCCGCTGGATGAGAATCCTCATACCGCACCGGAAGGAACCGTTGCATGTAAGTTCTGGGGTCTGGGCGCAGACGGTACAGTAGGCGCAAACAAGAACTCCATCAAGATCATCGGCGACAACACAGATATGTACGCACAGGCTTACTTCGATTATGACTCCAAGAAGTCCGGCGGTGTTACAATTTCCCACCTGCGTTTTGGAAAGAGCCCGATTCATTCCACCTATCTGATCAACAAGGCAAACTTCGTTGCCTGCCATTGTACTGCATACATCCATAAGTACAACATGGTACAGGATCTGGTTCCGGGCGGCACATTCCTGCTGAACTGCTCCTGGGATATGGAAGGTCTTGAGAAGAACCTGCCGGGTCAGGTAAAACGCTACATCGCTGAGAATGACATCCAGTTCTACACCATCGACGGTATCAAGATCGGTAAGGAAATCGGACTGGGCGGACGTATCAATACCGTACTTCAGTCTGCATTCTTCAAACTGTCCAACATCATCCCGGAAGATCAGGCAATTGACCTGATGAAAGCAGCTGCAAAAGCTACTTACGGCAAGAAGGGCGACAAGATCGTACAGATGAACTACGACGCAATCGATGCCGGCGCTAAGAACGTAGTGAAAATCGAAGTTCCGGCTTCCTGGAAAGACGGCGCAGATGAGAGCCTTACCGGCGCTCCGGCAACCGGCAGCCGTCAGGATGCGGTTGATTTCGTTAACAATATCCAGAAGAAGATCAACGGTCAGATGGGCAACACCTTACCGGTATCTGCTTTTGAAGCTTACAAATTCGGCGACACTCCGTCCGGTACAGCAGCATATGAGAAACGTGGCGTAGCCGTAGACGTACCTGTATGGAACAGCGAGAACTGTATCCAGTGCGGATTCTGTTCTTATGTCTGCCCGCATGCGGTAATCCGTCCGTACGCTCTGACAGAAGAAGAAGCTGCAGCAGCTCCGGAAGGCATGCAGACCACAGCTATGATGGGTATGCCGAATTATAAATTTGCGATTGCAGTATCCGCTTACGACTGCACAGGCTGCGGTTCCTGCGTCAATGTATGTCCTGGAAAGAAAGGCAACAAAGCCCTGTCCATGGCTAACTTTGAAGCAAACGAAGGCACACAGAAATACTTCGATTACGCATCCAAACTTCCGGAGAAGGAAGATGTCAAAGAGAAGTTCAAAGCAGATTCTGTAAAAGGATCCCAGTTCCGTCAGCCGCTGCTTGAGTTCTCAGGCGCATGCGCAGGCTGCGGTGAGACACCTTACGCTAAGCTGCTGACCCAGCTGTTTGGTGACAGAATGTATGTTGCTAACGCAACAGGATGCTCCTCCATCTGGGGTAACTCTTCACCGTCCACTCCTTACACCGTAAACGCGAAAGGACACGGTCCTGCATGGTCCAACTCCCTGTTCGAGGATGCGGCTGAGTTCGGTTACGGTATGCTGCTTGGCGCAAACGCAGTACGTGCCGGCCTGAAAGAGAAGGTAGAGGATCTGGCTGAGAACGGCAAGTCCGATGACGTAAAAGCTGCAGCAAAAGAATATCTGGATACCTTCATGAACGGTGTGGCCAACGGTCCTGCAACTGAGAAACTGATTGCAGCCCTGGAAGCTTGCGGCTGTGAGAAAGCACAGGAGATTCTGGCACAGAAAGAGTTCCTGGCTAAGAAATCCCAGTGGATCTTCGGCGGCGACGGCTGGGCATACGATATCGGCTTCGGCGGCCTGGATCATGTCATCGCTTCCGGCAAAGACATTAACATCATGGTATACGATACCGAGGTATATTCCAATACAGGCGGACAGTCCTCCAAATCCACCAAGATTGGTGCAGTTGCACAGTTCGCTGCAGGCGGTAAAGAGACCAACAAGAAAGACCTGGCAGGCATTGCAATGAGCTACGGCAATGTATATGTAGCTTCCATCGCTATGGGCGCTGATTACAACCAGTGCGTAAAGGCAATCGCAGAAGCAGAAGCTTATCCGGGACCGTCTCTGATCATTGCTTACGCTCCTTGTATCAATCATGGTATCAAGATCGGCATGAGCAAAGCACAGACCGAGGAGAAGAATGCGGTAGCATGCGGTTACTGGCATAACTTCCGTTACAATCCTGCTGCCAAAGCAGAAGGCAAACCTGCATTCTCACTTGACAGCAAAGAGCCGAACCTGGATGACTACAAAGCATTCCTGGACGGCGAGGTACGTTTCAACTCTCTGGCAAGACTGGACAAAGAGAAAGCAGCGGCTATGTACGAGGCTTCCGAAGAGTGGGCAAAAGAGAGATATGCTTACCTCAAGAAACTGGTTGCTCTGTACGGAACAGAGGAATAATCCGTTTCACAAAACAACACACAGCTGCCGGTACGGCAGAGAACAGGAGCTGTCCTTCGGGGCAGCTCCTGATTTGTGCTTGAATACAGCAGGTATTTCTGCTATGATGGCATGCGTAGGAGACTGCAGTATGGAAGTAAAAGAACATCAGATTGACAAAATTGAACCAGGAAGCATTGCAGACGAGCTCGGTATTGTACCGGGTGATTTTTTGCTTGCCATCAATGACAGACCGCTGGAAGATATCTTTGACTATCACTATATGATTCAGGATGACCACCTGACCCTTCTGGTGCGGAAACAGGACGGGGAGGACTGGGAATACGATATCGAGAAGAATTACTATGATGATCTGGGGATCGTGTTTTACAACGGACTGATGGATAATTACAAATCCTGCACCAATCAGTGCGTGTTCTGCTTCATTGATCAGATGCCTCCGGGGATGCGTGATACGCTTTATTTTAAGGATGACGATTCCCGGCTGTCCTTTCTGCAGGGAAACTATATCACCCTGACCAATATGAAGGAATCAGATATTGACCGGATCATCCGCCTCCATTTATCCCCCATCAATATTTCCGTGCACACCACCAATCCGGAACTGCGGTGCAGAATGCTCCACAATCGTTTCGCCGGAAGTTCCCTCTCCATGATCCGCCGTCTCTATGAGGCGCAGACGGAGATGAACAGCCAGATTGTCCTGTGCAAAGGGTGGAACGACGGGGAAGAGCTGGAGCGGACGATCCGGGATCTGTCCGGCTATCTGCCGTATATGCGCAGCCTTTCGATTGTTCCGGTGGGAATTACAAAATTCCGGTCCGGACTGGAACCAATGGAACCTTTTTCCAGAGAGGACGCGAAAAAAGTCCTGGATACCGTGCATAAATGGCAGAAAGTCTGTTATGATAAATACGGCATTCATTTTGTCCACGCCAGCGATGAATTTTATCTGCTGGCAGAGGAAGCGTTCCCGCCGGACGATGTGTATGACGGCTTTATGCAGCTGGAAAACGGCGTGGGAATGATTCCCCTCCTGTCCGCGGAATTCACCGAAGCCCTGGATGAGGCGGAGCCCGGGGAAGAAAAGGTTAAGGTACCCTTTTTCCGACCGAAACAGGCCCGCCGGATACCGGACAAACGAAAAATATCCATCGCCACCGGCCGTCTGGCCGCGCCTCTGATGCGGAAGCTTTCCCTGATGTTTATGCTGAAATATCCCGATACAGAGGTACAGGTTTTTGAAATCAGCAACCGGTATTTCGGAGAGACCATTACCGTATCCGGACTGCTGACGGGCACAGATCTCCGCAGTCAGCTGACCGGACAGGAGCTGGGAGAGAAGCTGCTTCTTCCTGTGAATATGATGCGCAGGGATGAAGAAGTGTTTCTGGATGATATGACCCGTTCCGAGCTGGAGGAAGCGCTGGGCGTACCGGTGCATATCGTGGGAACCAGCGGCAGAGAACTTCTGGATGAGCTGATGAGCCACGGGAACACACAGAAAAAATAACACGCAGCGTCTTCGCTGTATCAGACAGATAAGGAGCAGTACATGAGCAAACCAGTTGTAGCGGTGGTGGGCCGGCCCAATGTGGGCAAATCCACACTGTTCAATGCCCTGGCCGGGGAGCGGATTTCCATTGTGGAAGACACCCCGGGCGTAACAAGGGACCGGATTTATGCCGATGTGGAATGGCTGAATCACCCATTTACACTGATTGACACCGGCGGCATTGAGCCGGACAGCAAAGATATTATTTTATCCCAGATGCGGGAACAGGCGGAGATTGCCATTGCTTCCGCGGATGTGATTATCTTTATGACAGATGTCCACCAGGGACTGATCGACGCGGACGCCAAGGTGGCGGATCTTCTGCGCCGTTCCCACAAGCCGGTGATCCTGGTGGTGAATAAAGTAGACAGTTTTCAGAAGATGATGCCGGATGTCTATGAATTCTACAACCTGGGCATCGGCGATCCCCACCCGATTTCCGCCGCTTCCCGGCTGGGACTGGGGGATATGCTGGAGGCGGTGGTGGCCCATTTTCCGAAACAGGAGCAGGAGGAAGAAGAGGATGACCGTCCGAAAGTGGCAATCATCGGCAAGCCCAACGTAGGCAAATCCTCGCTGATCAACAGACTTTCCGGCGACAGCAGAGTCATCGTTTCCGATATCGCAGGCACCACCAGGGACGCGATCGATACGGATATTTCCTACAACGGCAGGGAATATGTGTTTATTGACACGGCCGGCCTGCGGCGCAAAAACAAAATAAAAGAAGAAATCGAACGATTCAGCATTATCCGCGCAGTAACCGCGGTGGAACGGGCAGATGTGGTGGTGATCCTGATCGACGCAGTCGAAGGGGTGACAGAGCAGGACGCGAAGATTGCCGGGATTGCCCACGAGCGGGGCAAAGGAATCATTGTCGCGGTAAATAAATGGGACGCAATCGAAAAAACAGATAAATCCGTTTATCAGTATACGGACAGGATCCGTCAGACGCTGAGTTTTATGCCGTACGCGGAGATTATGTTTATTTCCGCGAAAACCGGCCAGCGGGTATCCAAGCTGTTTGATATGATCGATATGGTCCTGGAGAACAATTCCATGCGGATTGCCACAGGCGTGCTGAATGAGATTCTGATGGAAGCGGTAGCCATGCAGCAGCCGCCCTCAGACAAGGGCCGCCGCCTGAAAATCTACTATATGACGCAGGTGGCTGTGAAACCGCCTACTTTTGTGGTGTTTGTCAACAGCAAAAAGCTGATGCATTTTTCCTATACCCGCTATCTGGAAAACCGGATCCGTGACACCTTCGGATTTCGCGGCACCTCTCTGAAATTTCTGATCCGTGAAAGAAAGGAAGACAAAAAATAATGATAACTGCCCGTATCATCGTATTAGTGATCGGATACTGTGCCGGATTGTTTCAGACCGGAGTGATCTACGGGAAAGCAGTAAAAACAGATATCCGCAAGTCCGGAAGCGGCAATTCCGGCATGACAAATTCCATCCGGGTACTGGGCTGGAAGGCCGGCATAATCGTCTGCGCGGGGGATCTGCTAAAGTGTGTGGCTGCCATGGTTGCTGCCTGGCTTCTGTATCGGAACAGTTTCCCGCAGGGGGTGCAGATGCTGGAATTATATGCCGGACTTGGCGCCATACTGGGACATAACTTTCCGTTTTACCTGAAATTTAAAGGCGGAAAGGGCATCGCCTGTACCGTTGGCCTGATCTGCACATTTGATTTCCGGATGATTCCCATCTGTGCGGTTTTGTTCTTCGCGTCAGTTGTTCCGACCGGTTTTATGTCCCTGGGTTCTCTGGCAATGACCGCAGGGTTCTTTGTGCAGACTCTTGTGTTCGGGCAGCTGGGGCTGCTGCGGGTGGCTGCGCAGTATCTGCCGGAGACGTATCTGGTGTCGGCAGTGATTACCGCGGTGGCGTTTATCAGACATCGTTCCAATATCGTTCGCCTGGTGCATGGAGAAGAGAACAAATTCGCGCCAGGCAGAAAAAAGCAGAAAGCATAGGAGGGTATTATGGCAAAAATCGGTGTGATCGGAGCAGGCAGCTGGGGTACTGCTCTGGCAATTGTATTGGCGGACAATTATCATACAGTCACAGTATGGTCGATTATTGAAGAAGAAGTAAATATGCTGAATGCCAGCCATGAGCATAAAGACAAGCTGCCCAGCGTGAAAATACCGGAATCCATCCGTTTCACCACAGATCTGGAGTCCGCTGTCCGGGATATGGACATGGTGGTGCTGGCAGTGCCGTCGCCCTATGTCCGGAGCACATCCAGGAATATGGCGCCTTTTGTCGCAGAAAATCAGCTGATCGTAGTCGTGTCAAAGGGAATCGAAGAATCCACCCTGATGATTATGACTGATGTGGTGGAAGATGAGATCCCGCAGGCAGATGTGGCAGTGCTGTCAGGTCCCAGTCACGCGGAAGAAGTAGGCCGCAGACTGCCGACCACGGTAGTGGCCGGCGCGCACACCAAAGCAACCGCAGAAAAAGTGCAGGCCATGTTTATCAACAGCCGATTCCGGGTATACACCAGTCCCGACATGCTGGGCATTGAGCTGGGCGCCTCACTGAAAAATGTCATCGCGCTGGCGGCGGGAATGGCAGACGGCTGCGGCTTCGGCGACAATACGAAAGCAGCGCTGATCACCCGCGGAATCAAGGAAATCACCTCCCTGGGACTGAAGATGGGAGCTAAAAGTGAGACATTAAACGGTCTGTCAGGCATCGGCGACCTGATTGTCACCTGTGCCAGCAAACACAGCCGTAACCGGAAGGCAGGCATGCTGATGGGACAGGGCCGGACCATGCAGGAGGCGATGGATGAGGTACAGATGGTGGTAGAAGGCGTATATTCTGCAAAAGCAGCCAAAAAACTGGCAGATAAATACGGCCTGGACCTGCCGATTGTCAATCAGGTCAATGCGGTGCTGTTTGACAATGTATCGGTGGAACAGTCTGTGACAGACCTGATGATGCGTGACAGAAAATCCGAGCACGAAGGACTCTGCTGGGACGACGAACCGAAAAAATCATGAAACAGACAAAGAGACACAGCCGACGGGCGGATGGGAGACAGAATGAAAATTAGAATAAAAAAACTGACAGACCGCGCGAAAGTGCCGATCTCCGGCAGCGCCTGCGCCGCCGGCTATGATCTGTGCGCAGATCTGGAAGAACCGGTGCAGATCGCGCCCCACACCACAGAAAAGATCAGTTCCGGGCTTGCCTTCGAAATTCCGGAAGGGTATTTCGGCGCGGTTTTTGCCCGCAGCGGACTGTCCGTCAAAGAGGGACTGCGGCCGGCCAACTGTGTCGGGGTGATCGATGCGGATTACCGGGGACCGGTGACCGTGGCGCTTCACAATGACAGTGACCTGCCGCGCACTGTGGAACCGGGTGAACGGATTGCCCAGATGGTAATCCTTCCATTCCTCACCGCGGAATTTGAAACAGTGGAGGAACTGAGCGATACGGTCCGCGGCGCCGGTGGCTTTGGCAGCACCGGCAGACAGTAGGATGACAGCGACGGACAGCAGACGGATTCCTGCAGGAACGGAAGAAAAGAATGGGAGACAATCATGGGTATTTTTGACAGACGGCGGGACGCCTACATGGAGCAGCAGATTCATGCAGAGGTTCGCAGACGGGAACAGAAATCAGCGCAGGAAAAAGAACTGATGCATCAGGTGGGGGATCTGCAGAAAGAGACACATCAGCTGACGGATTCCGTGGATCATTTGAATACACAGGTGGAAGTGCTGAAGAACAAGGCAATGGAAGCAGCGGACCGGGAAACGGAAGCTTCCGAAAAACTCCGGGAAGAAAACGCGGCCATGCAGTCCGCCTTGGATCAGACCATTCAGGAAATCCGTACCGATCAGGAAAACTCCCGGGCTGCGATATCCGATTCCGTGATGGAAATGAAGGCGGATATCCAGATGCTTACACAGGAATCCGAGAAAAACAGAGACACCATTGTGGAGACTGTGGGGACCGCTTCCGCCCGGACCAGGTCCGCGATTCTGGATGTGATTGACGTGACTTCCGAGCGGACCCGCAGCTGCGTATCAGAATCGATCGCAAAGGAAGCCGCACGCAACAGAGAAGCGCTGATTCAGGCATTAAACGAAAAAGCGGGAAACAGCAGAGAGGAAATACGGGAACTGATGGTCGACCATTCCCGTCAGAACCAGTCAGAACTGGCAGAAACTATGGATCAGAATTCAGAAAAAATTATTTTAGCAGTAACTGCCGGTCAAAAAGAGGCCAAACAGGAGCTTTTTGACCGGATTCATGAGGAAAGTGTAAAAAATTACCGCAATGTGCAGGCTCTGATGGAGGAGCAGGCCGAGCAGGTAGGCGTCAGTGATATCAGCGAAGACAGTATAGGAAAGATCCGCCGTTCGTTTCGCGGAGTAAAGATTTTCAGCGGTATTTCTTTTCTGGGCGTATTGGCGATCATTGTCTTTCTCATTCTGCAGTATCTGCGGATCATCTGATCCGTCGGCAGATGTCCCTGCTGCGGGACAGACAGGAAAAAAAGCAGCAGTTGAGTATTTAATGGAAAAGAGGAAACAGAATGGAAGAAAAAAAAGTCTGGGTCGTCGGACACAAGAACCCTGATACGGATTCGATCTGTTCCGCAATTGCATACGCCGATCTGAAGAACCGGATCGATGCAAAGACCTATGTTCCGAAGCGTGCCGGTGAAATAAATGAAGAGACACGTTATGTGCTGAATACATTTGGTGTAGATACCCCGGAACTGATTCAGGATGTGGGCGCGCAGGTAAAAGATATTGAAATCCGGAAAACACCGGGAATCAGCGCGAAGTGCTCCATGAAGAACGCATGGGAAATGATGAAAAAGCAGAATGTGGTGACTCTGCCGGTAGTGAATTCCCACGGACGGCTCAGCGGAGTGATCACCACCGGTGATGTGGCAATGTCCTACATGGATATCTATGATAACAACATTCTGGCGCGGGCGAAGACCAAATACCGGAGCATTATAGAAACCCTTGATGGTACACTGCTGGTGGGCGATGCGGAAGACTTTTTTGACGAGGGCAATGTGATGGTAGGATCCGCCAATCCGGAGATCATGGAAGAGTTCATCAACGAAAGGGACCTGGTGATCATGGGCAACCGGTATGAGGCACAGCTGTGCGCCATCGAGATGAATGTCAGCTGCATTATCATTACCGGTACCCCGAAGGTCAGCCGCTCCATCCGGAAACTGGCGGAAGAAAAGAATGTGGTGATCATTGCCACCCCTTATGACACCTATACGGCGGCCCGCCTGATCAACCAGAGCATGCCCATTGATTATTTCATGAAACGGGACGGACTGATTTCCTTTGAACTGGATGAATATATCGACGATGTCCGGGAAGTCATGTCCAAAGAAAGGCACAGAGATTTTCCGATTCTGGATGAAAACAGCAGATACTGCGGCATGATTTCCAGAAGAAATCTTCTGAATATGCAGAAAAAGCAGCTGATTCTGGTGGACCACAATGAAAAGACACAGGCAGTCGACGGGATTGATGAAGCGGATATCCTGGAAATAATCGATCATCACCGAATCGGCAGCCTGGAAACCCTGTCACCGGTATTTTTCCGCAATCAGCCCCTGGGCTGCTCCGCAACGATTGTATACAAGATGTATCGGGAAAGTCAGGTGGAAATACCGAAAACCATCGCAGCCCTGCTCTGTTCCGCGATCATATCCGATACCCTGATGTACCGCTCGCCCACCTGTACGCCGGAAGATCAGAAAGCAGCGGAAGATCTGGCACAGATTGCAGGTCTGGATATTGAATCCCATGCCATGGCCATGTTTCAGGCAGGCAGCGATTTCCGCAGCAAATCGGAAGAAGAGATTTTTTATCAGGACTTTAAAAAATTCGAACTGGGCGACACGGATTTCGGCGTAGGCCAGTTAAGCGCCATGACCCAGAAAGAGCTGGACGAAGTAAAACAGCGCCTGCTGCCTTATCTGAACCAGGCAATGGCAGACCGGAAGATCTCCATGGTGTTTGTGATGCTTACCAATATTATGGAAGAGCGCACGGACGTCATATGCGCGGGAGAAGGCGCGGATGCGGTCGTAACGGAAGCGTACCATGTGGAGAAAGAAGAGGACCGCTTCCGGCTGGACGGAGTGGTATCCCGCAAGAAACAGCTGATCCCGGCATTTATGGAAGTGCTGCAGGGGCAGTAAGCGATGAGCAGACAATACTGGAAACCGGGAAACATGCTGTACCCCCTTCCTGCTGTAATGGTAAGCTGTAAAGACCGGGAAAACAGGCCGAATATCATTACAGTCGCTTGGACAGGCACGGTATGCACCGATCCGCCTATGGTATATATTTCTCTGCGGAAGTCCAGGTATTCCTATGAACTGATTAAGGACAGCGGAGAGTTTGTGATCAATCTGGTCACTTATGACCTGGCCAGGGCCGCGGATTACTGCGGCGTCAGAAGCGGACGGGATGTGGATAAATTCGAGCAGATGCATCTGCATCTGTCACCGTCAAAGACAATTGACACCTGCGGAATCGCGGAAAGCCCGGTCTGCATTGAATGCCGGGTCAGACAGATTCTGCCCCTGGGAACCCACGATATGTTCCTGGCAGAGGTGACTGCTGTGGGAATCAACGAGGAATATCTGGACGAAACAGGCAGGTTCCAGCTGAATGACGCCGGGCTGATTGCGTATTCCCACGGGGAGTATTACCGACTGGGCGAGTACATTGGAAAATTCGGCTACAGTGTGGCCAAAAGACCATCAAAACATACCGGAAGAAAAAAATCCGCGCAGGCAGCGCGGAAGAAAAACGCGAAATCCGGCATAAGACCGGCAAGGAAAAAAAGAAACTGAAGAAAAAAACGGATCCTCTGCTATTTCAGCAGAAGATCCATCAAGCCGGTATAGGCGTCAATATACCCGGAAGACCAGTTGCGGCTGATGGCCGCAGCCTGTTCTTTGGTGCTTACCTCCAGGGTAAGATCCAGAATCGAACGGCTGCCGCTTCGGATTCTGCAGCGCACTTCGTAGCGTCCGCCTTCCACCGAGTAGTAATCCGCGGAGGCCTCTGCCTCCCGATGAATCTCAGAATCATTCGCGCTGAGAAATTCATGGACATCATGTTTGATGGAATCGGATATTTTGTCCTGAAAGAGTTCCAGGGTATAGCGGCCTTCTTCCGTAATCTGGTAGAAGGTGTTGCTGTAAGTGGGTTCTGAGGAAATCAGATCCGCGGCTTCGAGATCGGAAAAAGACTTCTGTATGATAAAATAGTTGGTATATTCCTGATCCAGCATAAATCCTGTGATCTGCGTGTTGCTCAGGGGAAGTTTTGTGTTTGCCAGCATATATAAGATAATGAGGCGGTATAAGGTTTTTAAATCTGCCATGGTACGATTTTCCTGCTGCGTTTTTGGACTGTAGTTTATTCTATTTTATCATGATTCCATGCCCAGCACAACGGAACGAAGGGGCAGAAACGCTTTCCCGGGATTATGGAATTGTTTTGTTACAGGAAAAGTAGTATAATGGCCATAGACAGAAAGCAGCAGATCGCAGGGTTCCTCCAGCAGATCCTGCTGTTTATCCGATTGTTCGATTGATGATTCGCATCATATTTCACAGACAGAATTATTTATTCAGACCATTAGCTTTAGATTTATCAGAGGAAAGAACAGACAGGGAGCACGCGGGAATTCTGCAGCGTGATTCTGTCTGTATGTTTCATTATAATATTCGGATTCCGGCGGGGATTTTACCCTGCTGTATTCTATAGAACAAACCCTGAAAAAGGAGACTTCATGAGAGAAAAATACGAAAGTCTTTCTCTTGCAGCACTGCGCGATCTGGCAAAATCCAGAGGAATGAAAAAGATATCCGCGCTTCGGAAGGCAGAATTGATTGACGCGATTCTGGCAGAAGAAGGGGATACCGGGGCGAATTCAGACCGTCCGCTGCAGCAGGAGAAAAAACAGGCAGCAAAGGAACCGGAACAGGGAAAGGATCCGGCGGTGCCGGATTCTGACGGACCGGACACGTCCAAAGCTGCGGACAGAGGCACCCCTCTGCGGCAGGGGCAGGAAACCGCCCAGGAACCGCCGCGGACACAGGGCAGACCAGCAGATGAGGAATCTGAGGGTACCCATACACGCCGCAAACGGGGAGAGTCCAGAACCCGCGGAAAACGTACGGAACCCGCGGAAGAGAACAAAAGCCGCAGAAAGCGTGTGGAAGCAGCGGAGGAGAACAAGAGCCGCGGCAGACGCATGGAAACCACGGAAGAGAATAAGAGCCGCGGGAAGCGTACAGAAGTCACGGAAGAGCACAAAAATCACCGGAAGCGCACAGAAGCGGCGGAAGAGAACAAGAGTCGCGGCAGGCGTACAGAAACCACGGAAGAGAATAAAAACCGCGGCAGGCGCACAGAAACGGCGGAAGAGAACAGGAGCCGCGGAAAACGTACAGAAGCAGCGGAAGAGAACAGGAGCCGCGGAAAGCGTACAGAAGCAGCGGAAGAAAACAAAGGCCGCAGAAAACGTGCGGAAGCAGCGGAAGAGAGTAAAAGCCGCGGCAGGCACACAGAGGCTGCGGAAGAGATGAACAGCCGCGGCAGACATGCGGAAGACCCGGACGAGGGAAAAAACCGCGCAGGACAGACAGAAGTATCCGAAGAGGGAAGAACCCACGTAAGACACACGGAATCTGCCCATACCAGGGACCACAGAGAAAATCAGGGCGAAAGCTCCGGCAGCGGTCAGCCCCGCACGGAATACGCCAGGACAGAAGCAGAATTTGATACCGGCGTCAAGGCCCATGGCATACTGGAAGTGATGGCAGACGGCTATGGATTTATCCGCTGTGAAAATTATCTGCCGGGAGATAATGATGTGTATGTGTCTCCTTCGCTGATTCGGCGGTTTAATTTGAAAACCGGTGATTTTATCACAGGAAATATGCGGCTGCGTTCCCAGGGGGAAAAGTTCGGCGCCCTGCTGTTTGTGTCGGACGTCAATGGCTATACACCCTTTGAAGCTGCAAAACGAACTGCGTTTGAAGATCTGACACCGATTTTTCCCAATGAAAGAATCCGGCTGGAAACCGACGCTTCCGGCATTTCCATGCGAATCATGGATCTGATTGCGCCGGTGGGAAAAGGACAGCGCGGAATGATCGTCTCTCCGCCAAAGGCAGGAAAAACCACCTTGCTGAAAGAAGTGGCCCGGTCGGTGCGGATCAACAATCCGGAGATGCATCTGATCATCCTGCTGATTGACGAGCGTCCGGAGGAAGTTACGGATATCAAGGAAGCCATTGAATCAGAGAATGCGGAAGTTATTTACTCCACATTTGATGAACTGCCGGAACACCACAAACGTGTATCTGAGATGGTGATCGAACGCGCCAAGCGCCTGGTGGAGCATGGGCAGGATGTCATCATTCTGTTAGACAGCATTACCCGGCTGGCACGGGCGTACAACCTGGTGGTTCCTCCCAGCGGACGTACTTTGTCCGGCGGCCTGGATCCGGCGGCGCTTCACATGCCGAAGCGGTTTTTCGGCGCGGCCCGCAATATGCGGGAAGGGGGAAGCCTGACGATTCTCGCCACCGCCCTGGTGGATACCGGCAGCAAAATGGACGATGTGGTATACGAAGAATTCAAGGGAACCGGCAACATGGAGCTGATTCTGGACCGGCATTTATCGGAAAAACGGATCTTTCCGGCCATTGATATCGTCAAATCCGGTACCAGAAGAGAAGATCTGCTGCTGAATCCGGAAGAACAGGAAGCGGTCAATCTGATACGAAAAGGTATCAATGGCATGAAAACAGAGGAATCGGTGGAATCCATCCTCCGTCTCTTTATTCACACCAGGAATAATCATGACTTTGTCAATTATCTGCGGAAAAAAAGAATTTTTCCATAAGAGAAGAACAGAAGACACTTGCAATCACAAAAAAAATGTGATATAGTTTCATGGATTGTCAGATAGATGACAGAAAAACTGATTTATTGTTTCCGACAGGCCATTGGCAGGAAACAAAGAAATTTGGCAGATGCGAGGTGAAAGATACATGCGCGAGGGAATTCATCCTGAATATTATCAGGCAACTGTAACCTGTAACTGTGGCAATACTTTCGTTACCGGTTCTACAAAGAAAGACATCCACGTGGAGATTTGTTCCAAATGCCATCCGTTCTACACCGGACAGCAGAAGGCAGCTCAGGCTCGTGGACGAGTAGATAAGTTCAACAAGAAGTACGGTATGAAATAATTGCCAGAACGAAGGATTCAGAAAGGTTGAGGAATTTTCCTCAACCTTTTACTCGTTAAATGCCGGTTCGCTGCAGGCAGCGCATGATGCGTACAGGAATCCTGCAGACGGGCAGAGACAGGAGAAAAACGATGAAGTACTCCGGTATTGGCGGACAGGCAGTCCTGGAAGGCGTGATGATGCGAAACGGAGACCGCACAGCAGTGGCGGTGCGCAAGCCCAATCAGGAAATTGCCATTGTGAAAAAAACATATCCCGGCCTGACCAATGAGGTAACCCGCCGGATTCCGATTTTGCGGGGAATTCTGAGTTTTGTGGATTCCCTGATTACCGGCATCTCGACGCTGATGGTTTCCGCCGCTTTTTTTGATGAAGCGGAGGAGCCGGCAGAAGGTGCCCCAGAAGGGGAAACAGGCAGCCGTATTGTGGAAACAGAACAGGAGATTTCCGCGAAGGACAAGCGGATGATGGGAATTACCACAGGAATCTCCCTGGTCATTGCGCTGGCGATTTTTGTCGCGGCCCCCTATTATCTTTCCCAGGTTCTGATGCGGGTGATTCCCAGCCAGACGGCGGTGACATTTTTTGAAGGCCTGATCCGCCTGGCTGTTTTCGTGGGGTATATTCTCCTGATTTCCCGAATGCCGGATATTCAGAGGACTTTCATGTACCACGGGGCGGAACACAAGTGCATCAACTGCATCGAACACGGTCTGGATCTTACGGTGGAAAATGTAACCGCCAGCTCGAAAGAGCATAAGCGGTGCGGCACAAGTTTTCTGATGTTTGTTGTCATCATCAGCATTGTGGTCTTCCTTTTTATCCGGGTGGATTCCCATGTGCTCCGGATTGTTTTCCGCCTGCTTCTGGTGCCGGTGATTGCCGGGATTTCTTACGAGATACTCCGGGCAGCCGGACGGAGAGAGGGACCGATGCTGAACCTGGTCAGCAAGCCGGGACTCTGGATGCAGGGACTGACGACTAAGGAGCCGGACCAGTCGATGATTGAAGTGGGAATCGCGTCCGTAGAGGCTGTATTTGACTGGAAGCCTTATGTCGAGGAAGTTCGAAAGGAAGAAGGGCTCCGGAAGGAGCAGAACAGGAAGGCGTTATTATGACAGACGCTGCAAGGACCTACCGGCAGGCGATGGCAGAGGCCGGGGCGCGGCTCAGGGAGGCTTCTGTAGAGAATGAACAGGAAGAAAGCTGGTTCCTCCTGGAATATGCCGGCGGCATGAGCCGCAGTGAATATTATCTGAAATGCGAAGAACCGATGCCTTTCGAGATATATCAGAAGTATCAGGAGCTGGTGGAAAAGCGCTGTACCCATATACCGCTGCAGTATCTGACCGGTGAACAGGAATTCATGGGACTGGTCTTTCAGGTGAATGAACATGTGCTGATTCCCCGGCAGGATACAGAGACCCTGGTGGAAGAAGCGCTGCGCTTTGCGGCTCCCGGCATGAAGATGCTGGATTTGTGCACCGGCAGCGGCTGTATTGCGGTCAGCATGAAGCATTATGTGCCGGGACTTGCGGTCACTGGGTCGGATCTGTCGGAAGACGCGCTGCGGACAGCCCGGGAAAATGCCCGCCGGAATCACTGCGCGGTTACTTTTGTACACAGTGATCTGTTTGACGCGCTGGAAGGCCCCTTTGACCTGATTGTATCCAATCCGCCCTATATTCCGGAAGGGGTAATCCCTGCGCTGATGCCTGAGGTAAAAGACCACGAACCCATGACTGCCCTGAACGGAGGGAAAGACGGTCTGTATTTTTACCGGGAAATTATTCGAGGAAGCAGTCGGTTCCTGACAGAAGAGGGATATCTGCTGTTTGAAATCGGCTCGGATCAGGGCAGGGCAGTCAGTGAACAGATGGCAGACAATGGATTTTCCGAAATCCGGGTCATCCGGGATCTGGCCGGGCTGGACCGGGTGGTCTGCGGCAGGAAAAAGAGCAGATAACGGGCAAGTTTGAAATATAGAGGAGAAAAACAGCCATGTTCGATAAATTAGAAGATACGCTGCGCAGATTTGAAGAGATTCTTCATTTGCTGACAGAACCGGATGTAGTAAACGATCAAAAAAGATTTCAGGCGCTGATGAAGGAACAGAGTGAACTTTCCCCCATCGTGGAGGCCTATAAAGAGTATAAAAACTGTCAGGAAACCGCGGAAGACGCGCTGGCAATTCTGCAGGAAGAAAAAGATGAAGAGATGCGTGAACTGGCAAAAGAAGAAAAAGCAGAAGCCGAGAACCGCATCGGGGAACTGGAGCAGGAACTGAAAATCCTTCTGCTTCCCAAGGATCCCAATGATGACAAGAATGTCATTGTGGAAATCCGCGCGGGTGCAGGCGGGGATGAAGCGGCGCTGTTTGCCGCGGAAGTCTACCGCATGTATGTGCATTACGCGGAGTCGCAGCACTGGAAAGTGGAAACCATGGATGTGGAGGAAATCGGGATCGGCGGCATGAAGTACGTCAGCTTCATGATCAGCGGCCAGGGCGCCTATTCCAAGATGAAATACGAAAGCGGCGTCCACCGTGTGCAGCGTGTGCCCGAGACAGAATCCGGCGGCCGGATCCATACTTCCACCATTACCGTGGCAATTATGCCGGAGGCGGAAGATGTTGATGTGGAACTGAATATGAATGACTGCAAATTTGACGTGTTCCGGGCTTCGGGAAACGGCGGGCAGTGCGTCAATACTACGGATTCCGCCGTGCGTCTGACCCATATCCCTACGGGAATTGTGATCTCCTGTCAGGATGAAAAATCCCAGCTGAAAAACAAAGAAAAAGCCCTGAAAGTGTTGCGGGCCAAATTATATGATATGGAACTGCAGAAAGCGCATGACGCGGAAGCAGACGCAAGAAGAAGCCAGATTGGTACCGGTGACCGGTCGGAAAAAATCCGCACGTATAATTTCCCCCAGGGACGTGTCACGGATCACCGGATTAAACTGACCCTGTATAAACTGGACGCGATATTAAACGGCGACCTGCAGGAAATCATTGACAACCTGATAGCTGCTGATCAGGCTGCGAAGCTGGCCAAAGTTGACCAGGCATAAGAACGTACAGCTGGCGGCACTGGACCTGGACGGTACCCTGCTGAATCCGGAGAAGAAGATTTCAGCGGAAGACGAGCAGACGATCCGGGAGGCCCTGTCTGCCGGCAGGGAGATTGTGATCGCCAGCGGACGTCCGTATTTTGGACTGCCGCTTAGGAAAATTGCGCAGATGGGCATCCGGTACGCAATTACGGTGAATGGCGCAGCAGTGTATACCATTCCCGATATGAAGTGCCTCTACCAGGATCCCATGCCCAAGGAGGCGGCGCTGACTGTCATGGAACACCTGGAAGACGCGGAAGTATACTGTGATGTCTTTATTGACGGCAGAGGCTATGGGAGCAGGAGCAAGCGGGCCCTTCTGGATCAGCTGCCGCTGCCGGAACCCATGCGCCGGTATAAAAAGGAAACCAGGACTTTTGTGGATGATCTGCCGGCGGCTGTCGGCGCCATGGGACGTCCGGTACAGAAACTTACCCTGGATTTTGTCCGGCGGGACGGTCAGATGCTGCAGCGTCGGGAAACAGAACAATATCTGCAGCAGATGTCAGAACTCTGCGTGGTCAGCGGAGGCGGCGGCAACCTGGAGGTAACAGGTACCGGTACCAGCAAGGGAAAAGCCTTGAAGGTGCTGGCAGACCGGCTGCAGATACCGGTCTGCGACACGCTGGCCTGCGGAGATTCCGGCAATGATCTGGATCTGATCAAAACAGCCGGAGTAGGTGTGGCGATGGCCAATGCAGACCGGGAAGTGCTGGCCGAAGCAGATTTTATTACAAAATCTAATGCGGAATCCGGCGTGGCATATGCCCTTCGCTGTTTTATGGAGTTCTGACCGGCGTTTTTTTGAAAAAACGCAGTTGGCTGCAGAAAAACAGCTGCAGAAAAACAGCTGCAGAAAAAGATTGCAGAGAAAAACGTGGAAAAAAGGTCGCAGAAAAAAGCTGCAGAAAAACGGAACCGCCTTCTTCCGGAAGAAAAGGGAAGAAGGCGGTTTCTTTCCAAATGCACGCAGACTGGAAGCAGTTACTGCTCCGGCGCGATCAGTACCATGCACGGCGAATATTTTACTACATATGCGGTAACAGAACCGATGGCCTGAATCCAGCCTTTTTTGGTGGATTTGGTCATGATAATAATGTCAGTGCCGTCATTTTTGGCGCATTTCAAAATATCTTCACCGGCACGGCCAAAGATAATCGTGGGTGTGACATCATAGTCCGTCAGCATAGCAGCGGCCTTGTCCATCAGTTCTTTGGCGCGGCCTACGGCAGGATCCAGCTCATCACTGGGAACCGGCGCAATGACATCCTCCCGGATCATCAGAAGCCGGATCTTGACATCGCCGGGCTGGAACAGCTTTTTGGCTAATGTGATTGACTTGATACTGCGTTCAGTGCCGTCAATCGGAATAAGAACGTTTTTCATACAAGTTCACCTCCCAAAAAAAGTAATAGATTTATTTCCTATCTTTATTATAATAAGTTTTCGTCAGACAGTAAAGTGATTGCAGAGAAGATGACAGATATAAAGCAGAATCTGAGGCAGATCAGAGAGTACTGGAACTATGGAAAAAAGAATATGGGGACGCTTCTGATTTTTGAAGTGATTTACAAGCTGGCGCTGATCCTGGTGGCCAAGCCCTGCATCAACGGACTGATTCATCTGGCGATGTATCTGCGGGGGCTGACGTTTATTTCGGACGAGACCCTGTTTGAACTCCTTCGGTCGCCCTGGACGATTCTGCTGCTGGCGGTATTCTGTCTGCTGCTCACCTTTCTGGTGCTGTTTGATATTTGCTGTATCATCAAATGTTTTCACGCGACTTATCATCGGCAGCAGATTCCACTTACCGCACTGGCAATGGAAGGACTGCGGGCGGCTACGGGACATCTGTTTCAGCGTTCCATCCTTCTGATTGTCTATTTGCTGGTAATCATCCCGCTGACCTATTCGGCAGTTATGTCCGGCTATGTGGCAGTATGGTCTGTTCCCCATTTTATCATGGAATATATTGATTCCAAACCGATGCTGCGGATTGCGTATGTGGGCGGAATGATTTTTCTTGCCTGGAAGTTTTTTCCCTGGGTATATGCACTGCATATCTATACACTGGATCACGTCAATTTTAAAACAGCCAGAAAACAGAGCAAGCGGCTGGTGTCCGGACATTACTGGATGGATCTGATTTTTCTTGCCGGCTGGTGTATCCTGTTGCTCCTGGCTTATTATGGGATCATTCTTCTGGGCGGCTGGGTAATCTCTTCCGTGAATCATCTGCTGGCCAGTTCAGATCTCTTCAGCAGCCTGACGTTATCCGGTTTTGCGGTGCTGCTGAATGTGGTAGGTGTTGTTTATTACTGTATGGCGCTGCCCATGGTATTTCTGGGGGTGAGCATCCGCTACTACAGCAGAAAAGAGCAGAACGGAGAAACGGCTGCGCCTGCCTTCCGGGATCTGGAGCACTGTTATCATATCTCGGAGGCGGCCTGGGTGCAGAAGATTGTCGAATACCGGAAAAGGATACTGGTGGCGGTGCTTGCAGCCCTCATCGGGACGTTTACCTTTTTGTCTGTAGCAGACAAGAAGGGCTGGGTGCGCATGAATGTGCAGACGGCCACCCAAGTGACCGCACATCGGGGATATTCTGCTCAGTATCCGGAAAATACGATACCGGCGTTTCTGGGCGCTGCCAGGATCGGAGCGGATTTTGCGGAACTGGATGTGCAGCAGACAGCGGATGGAGAACTGGTCGTCATGCATGATGCGTCACTGAAGCGGACCACCGGGTGGAATAAAAAGGTGTGGGAATGCACCGCAGCCCAGATCAGCCGACTGGATGCGGGAAGCTGGTTTGGCAGCAGATATAAAGGGACAGCAGTGCCCACGCTGGAAGAAGTGATCCGCGCAACCAAGGGGAAGATCCGGCTGAACATTGAAACCAAACCCAGTGAGCATGATACCGATCTGGAAGAAAAACTGACGGCGCTGATCAAAAAATACCATCTGGAGAAAAGCTGTGTGGTCTCTTCTCTGAAATACAGCAGCATCAAGAAAGTAAAACAGCTGGATCCGGATATTACCACAGCTTATATTTCATCCATTTCCTATGGAAATTTTTCCGATATGCTGTATGCGGATGCCTACAGTGTGGAATCCTCCGGTGTAACCGCGCAGTTTGTGCACAGAATTCACAGAGCAGGCAAACAGGTATATGTGTGGACGGTGGACGATGAGAGTACGATGAAAGAGATGGTAGAGCTTGGGGCAGACCAGATCATTACCAACGAGCCGGTAGAAGCGGAAAAGCTGATCATTCAGGATAAGCATATGAATTTCTGGGATCATTATCTGGATGATCTGATGGAGCTTGGTAAATGAGACGGATCTTCGGACGCTTTGGACATACCTGTGGGTTAAGTTCCTGGCAGGAATTTGTGCAGTATGCCAAGAGAAACAGGCTGCAGATGTATATTCGATATACAGGAAAAACGGTCTGCAAAAATAGTTCTTACTGTAGGAAAAAAGCCGCTCAGACCTTACGGTCTGGGCGGCTTGTATTCGGGGACTTTTTCAGTCCTATGGATGGGAGGGGGTTATCGGATGCGGATCGTCAGTGTTTTTGTCAGTGTTTTTGCCTGATAGGTTTTGGTAGCTGCCGCACGGATTTTAATTTTGATTTTGTAGGTTCCTTTCTTCAGCCCTTTCGGAATGCGAACGGTTCCTTTCCGGCTGACAGATATTTTTTTGCTGCCGGATTTCCGCGTAAAGGTGACAGGGGCTTTTCCTTTTACGGAAACTTTGAGTTTAAAGCGTTTTGAGGATTTTTTCAGCGCGCGTGCCTTGTAAGTTTTCTTTAAGTATTTTTTGCTGACGCGGATCGTCTGTGTTTTCCTTTTCTTATTTGGTTTCGGAGCAGACGGTTTTTTGGCGGCGTCCTCTGCGTCGGCAGTTTTGACAGCGTCTTCCAGCCAGGAATAGGCTTCCTGCACATCATAGTCACCGGAATGGGGTTTCAGCCATGCAAATTCAAAATTGGCATCCTTGATGCTGGAATCATTGGTCATTGCGTAGCGCAGAACTGTCTGCAGAGCGAAGGAAGTATCCCGGTCCGCCATACCGTGCCGCACATACCAGTACGGTGCGGAATCGCCCAGAGAGTCTTTGCTGCCGGAAATTGTCTGATTGGTCAGATAAGGGATCGGACTTGCCATTTCCAGCTGCAGCGCCAGGGCCTTTCCTTCCTTAGTCTTCATAAATTCATCCCAGGTTTTTCCGGTTTCGTCTTTTCCGGCGGAATTTTTACTGTCCTTATCATTGTTCCAGGAATAAAATTCGTAGGGGGTATAAGCCTGATCGTCAGTACCGAAAAGGTTGTCTTCATTCTGGCCCGCAATACCCATGCCCACATTACTGAAAGCCATGGGAACCTTCAGGGTTTTGTTAGATGCAATATAATACAGATATCTGTCATAATTAAAGCTTGCTGGATCCACTGTGACGGATGCCCGGGGGCCGGAACCTTCGGATCGGAAAGTGATCCAGTCCTGATTCCGGGCGGCCGGAACGGAAGCGTCAGAAGCAGCGGGGAATTTTCCGGTGACATCTGCCTGCATCTGCGCGCCGCCGATTTCATCCGCGGATTCCCTGATCTCATCCTTTAGCAAGCTAATGACAGCATCCTTAAGATTTTCAGAAGTCAGTGGTGTTTTTCCGTCATCCAGTTTCAGTCCAAGGTGATTGACATACTGACCGTATTGCAGTGCCAGCGCTTTGCTGGCAGCCTGGGCTTCCTGCTGAGTGAAGTTGTAGCCGTTGAGTTTCATTCCGAGAGGATCCTGGAAGAGATTGCCCTTTCCGTCAACACCTGTATCAGCCAGCTCCTTGTCTGCATACAGAGCATTTCTGGTGTTCTGGTAGGTCCATTCATAAGCTGCGTCAGCCTCGCGCAGATCATTGATCGGACAATAGGCGATGGTGGCAAATACGTCATCGCGGATGGAAGAGGTATAGGTTCCGTTGGAATGTTTGGTAATACCGGCGGCGCCAATTTCGTACAGGGACTGGAAATAATCAGAACTGTTGCCGCTGGCGGCGATGATCGTGGACAGTGCGCCGCCGCCGGAGGTACCGGTGACAACGATGCGTTCCGGATTGCCGGCTTTCAGACGCGAGGCATTGGCACGCAGATAGCGGATGACAGCTTTTGTGTCTGTCATGGTAGCCGGGGAGTGGCTGATATGCTTTCCGGCAGGATCCGTCTTGTCCGCACGGCTGCGGCAGCCGTAGCTGACAATCACATACCCTTTTTTCAAAGCCTTTCCGATCTTGTCGGTATTGGATGTGCTGAAGTAATTTTTGCCGTTTACAACCTGGGTCCGCGCGGCATAGGCATCGGACATCCAGCCGGCATTGTTTACATACAGCAGGATCGGAGATGAGGAAGTGGCGTTTTCCGGTACATAGATGCTAAGTTTTTGGTCGATGCGGTCTTCATTCTGTACCGTGGCCACATTGGTGGGATGTTTGACATAGCAGTCTTCGTACATGGTGACTTTTTTCGGTTTTCCGTCCACTTTTACGGTCAGTGCGGTGGATGATGCGGTGGAAAAATCCAGATCCTGTGTACCGGCCGGTGCAGTATCGGATGTTTTGGGGCCTGCGGCCAGAACTGTGGGTGCCAGAGTACCTGTTATGGCACATGCCATCAGTATGGCCAGGGCTTTTGCTCGTTTCAATGGGTGGTTCCTCCTTTGTGGTTTGATGAATTTCTTTTTCTTTTGTTGTGACTTCCGTACGGTCTGAAAACAGGTTTCCTGCCGTCTGCTGCTGGGATCCGGATCCTGTCGGCAGGGGTAAATTATCAAATAGTTTATTTATTTGACGAAATTATATAAAAAATAAAAGGAGAAAACCATAAGATTATAGATAAAAATGACAATAATAGAAGAATTTCTATGTTTTGCCCATACAAAATAGATAAAGTATACACTAGGTATATAGAAAAAACAGAAATTACCAGAGGGTCAACCTTTATTACAGAAGATTGATTCTGTTTTGCCTTGTAAATTAATTTCTGTTCGAGGTCATAAAACGCCCACGATACAGAAACATAGCGATTTTCTGTTCTCACGCGTTCTGTGGCATTACGAACACCTGTCAAATCTTCAAGTACGAAAAGAGTATGCTTTGGGTTAGATTCAACGAGTGCCTTTGATACACAATGGTTCACATCCTGCATCCAACGGTTTTCTCGCTGACCAATAGCTTTCAGTCTTCTTCTTGCGGAAGGTGTCTGTCGCATTTGGAGTTCTTTGCGAAGCTTGGAATAGCTGGTGCGTCTCTGCTTGATAGCTTTCCCGCTTACAAAACCAGACTTGTGCTTACTATCATAGGTTGCAACAACGAAGTTAATCCCTCTGTCAATGCCTACCACATTACAAATGTCAGAAATATTACTTTCTTCGACATCATAAGTTACTGGTATGTGAAGATAATATTTACCAAGCTTTTTTGTGAGCTTGGCTGTGCCAAACTTATAGATTGTTTGGTCAAAATATTGAGACATGCCTTCAGTGAAATAGGACAGTTTAACGCGACCATTAAGCGCATTTGCAAGTATGGTTCTTTTCTGTCTAAACAGTATTGGAAGGGCGGCAGGAGTCAGCAGTTTTGCTGGTAAAGGGATTGAATAAAAGAGAGAAGAAAATGTATAATGTACATAAACGATATAACTCCTTACAACGAAGGTTTGCTGAAAAAAGTAATGAAGGAAGGGATTCGCATATATGGATAAGGGCTTATTTGTGTTAGAATAATTATCTAAAAGAGTATTCGATCCCATAAATGGAGAGAGAAAATGAAAAAAATAAATGTGAAATATTATTGGCTGCTCTTTGTACTGTCTGTGGTTTTTTCCATCATGATAATGCCTTGTCGTGTAAGTGCTGATGCTGAACATCCTAATCAGGAAGAGGCCATCGCATGGGTAAATCAGAGAGCAGCAGAATCCTGGTGTAAAAATTTGGACAATTTTGCTGGCTGCCAGTGTGTAGATTTGATTCAGGCCTATTATAATTATCTTGTTGGTTCTAAACAAAGTGGAAATGCAATTGACTATGCTTCAAATACGCCTCCTGATGGATGGAAAATCGTAAACGGATCACCTCGACCCGGGGACGTGGTTGTATGGGGTAAATATGTTAATGTCGGGGATAATAATGTTGGAAACGAATATACCAACAGCGAATTTGGGCATATAGGAATTGTAACGGCAATCATCGATGGGACATATATGTCTACAGTAGAAACGAATACATTATCCGGTCCCGCAGCAAGTACAAAAACAAGGCGGATTGATTCTGCATTGTGTTTTATCAGACCCAAATTTGATTTTATTCCTCCAGAGGTAACTGGTGATGGAAAGGTGATACTCAAAGGATCTTATGGTGGGTTATCTTCTTCTGGAAATTCCAGTGGATTTAGATTTAACCTTAGTTTTACGGTTACAGATAATTGTGGAATTGATCACATATCTGTATTGCAGCGAGAGTTTGGTCAGAATGATTCACAGCTAGTATCTGTTTATGAACTTAGCTGCACTGATAAAGAAGATAAGAAGAAACAAGATGTTGTATGTACACTTACAGCACCAGAAGGTATTTATTATTATAAGGTAATTGCAACTGATGAAGACGGGAATTCTAGGACGCAATGGCTTAACAACACAGTGAATCTTTATGAAGTAAGAACTTCTGATACGGGAACCTACAAGGTTACTGCAGATAAAGCTGTATTGCATTTAGCGCCATGGGCTAAAGTGAATGGCAAGTCTACGAACACAGGTGTATCTGCGCTGAAAGGAACAAAACTCGATGTTATTGGATCTTATACAAATCCGAATAACGGACATGTGTGGTATCAAATCGGAAATGAAAGGTGGATTTATTCAGAACGTGTAAAAAAATGCAGCTGGTTCAGTAATTTTATAGATGGACTATTTTCGATTTTTGGTGGTTCACAAGGCGGATATAGCGTTGAACGGGTAGTTTATACGAACGGTCAGGTCGTAGACCCATCATCAGAGGATGAATCAAAATCATCGATCAGTTATCGATTTGTTGATTCGGCGCCAGATGAGATCGACACAGTGGATGATGATGGCAATTCAGAAGCACCTGTCGGATCTTATAAGGTCAGTTTTGATGCAAATGGAGGTGTCAGCAGTGCATCGCTGAAATATGTAAAGGAAGGAAATGAGTATGGTACTTTGCCGACTGCTTCCCGATCCGGCTATAGCTTTGCCGGCTGGTACACCAAATCTGAAGGCGGAACAGAGATACTGGCGAATAGTATCTGCGAAGGGGATATTACACTCTATGCGCAGTGGAGTGAAAAAGTATCAGATTCTGGTTCTTGTGGCGAGAATCTTACATATAACCTCAGGTCAGATGGAACGTTAATAATTTCCGGAAGTGGTGCCATGACAAGTGCACCGTGGTATACAAAAGGACTGAATAAAAATATTGTAGAAGTCATCCTGCCGGATGGATTGACAAGTATATATAGCAATGCATTCAGTGGGTCTAATCTGTATGAAATTGTAATACCGAGCAGCGTAACCAAAATTGGAGCATCTGCCTTTTCTTCAGCATCCGGACTGCAAGGAAAGGTAACGCTATCATCCAATATAACGGATATTGAGGCATATGCCTTCAGTGGATGCAGTTCTCTGGAAGAGATTGAGATCAGATCATCAAAAGCTGTTTTGGGAAGAGCGGCATTCAGAGGAACAAGCGGTGTACAGAAGGTGACACTGCCGGCGGATATCAAATGGGAATATAGCCGCGGTGCTGATAGCGGTGCTGATACATTTTTAGGCTGCGGAGCAAAAGAAATTGTGTATACAGCCGGAGAGACAGGCGTCATGACCGATGCCGTGCCAGGGAGCGAGAACAATTGTTATACAGGAGGCGTATGCTACGGAACGCGGGCAAATGTGGAGAAGATCACGTTTGAAAAAGGAATCACGCATATCGGAAATTATACCTGCTATTGTAGTGGCAGCGACAGAGCATATCCGAACCTGAAGCAGGTGAACTTCCCTGAAGGGCTGGAAAGTATCGGAGAATATGCGTTTTATAATGCAGGAGGGACGTTTGACTGTACGCTGCCGTCGAGTCTGAAGGAAGTAGGGCAATATGCATTTAGTTCCTGTGGAATCACCGGAAATATCGCTGCGGGCTGTGAGTTTACGTCATTAGGACAATCTGCTTTTGGTGGAGCATCCGGACTGCAGGGGAAGGTAACGCTGTCATCCAATATAACGGATATTGGGGCATATGCCTTCAGTGGATGCAGTTCTCTGGAAGAGATTGAGATCAGATCATCAAAAGCTGTTTTGGGAAGAGCGGCATTCAGAGGAACAAGCGGTGTACAGAAGGTGACACTGCCGGCGGATATCAAATGGGAATATAGCCGCGGTGCTGATAGCGGTGCTGATACATTTTTAGGCTGCGGAGCAAAAGAAATTGTGTATACAGCCGGAGAGACAGGCGTCATGACCGATGCCGTGCCAGGGAGCGAGAACAATTGTTATACAGGAGGCGTATGCTACGGAACGCGGGCAAATGTGGAGAAGATCACGTTTGAAAAAGGAATCACGCATATCGGAAATTATACCTGCTATTGTAGTGGCAGCGACAGAGCATATCCGAACCTGAAGCAGGTGAACTTCCCTGAAGGGCTGGAAAGTATCGGAGAATATGCGTTTTATAATGCAGGAGGGACGTTTGACTGTACGCTGCCGTCGAGTCTGAAGGAAGTAGGGCAATATGCATTTAGTTCCTGTGGAATCACCGGAAATATCGCTGCGGGCTGTGAGTTTACGTCATTAGGACAATCTGCTTTTGGTGGAGCATCCGGACTGCAGGGGAAGGTAACGCTGTCATCCAATATAACGGATATTGGGGCATATGCCTTCAGTGGATGCAGTTCTCTGGAAGAGATTGAGATCAGATCATCAAAAGCTGTTTTGGGAAGAGCGGCATTCAGAGGAACAAGCGGTGTACAGAAGGTGACACTGCCGGCGGATATCAAATGGGAATATAGCCGCGGTGCTGATAGCGGTGCTGATACATTTTTAGGCTGCGGAGCAAAAGAAATTGTGTATACAGCCGGAGAGACAGGCGTCATGACCGATGCCGTGCCAGGGAGCGAGAACAATTGTTATACAGGAGGCGTATGCTACGGAACGCAGGCAAATGTGGAGAAGATCACGTTTGAAAAAGGAATCACGCATATCGGAAATTATACCTGCTATTACAGTGGCAGCGACAGAGCATATCCGAACCTGAAGCAGGTGAACTTCCCTGAAGGGCTGGAAAGTATCGGAGAATATGCGTTTTATAATGCAGGAGGGACGTTTGACTGTACGCTGCCGTCGAGTCTGAAGGAAGTAGGGCAATATGCATTTAGTTCCTGTGGAATCACCGGAAATATCGCTGCGGGCTGTGAGTTTACGTCATTAGGACAATCTGCTTTTGGTGGAGCATCCGGACTGCAGGGGAAGGTAACGCTGTCATCCAATATAACGGATATTGGGGCATATGCCTTCAGTGGATGCAGTTCTCTGGAAGAGATTGAGATCAGATCATCAAAAGCTGTTTTGGGAAGAGCGGCATTCAGAGGAACAAGCGATGTACAGAAGGTGACACTGCCGGCGGATATCAAATGGGAATATAGCGGCGGTGCTGATAGCGGTGCTGATACATTTTTAGGCTGCGGAGCAAAAGAAATTGTGTATACAGCCGGAGAGACAGGCGTCATGACCGATGCCGTGCCAGGGAGCGAGAACAATTGTTATACAGGAGGCGTATGCTACGGAACGCGGGCAAATGTGGAGAAGATCACGTTTGCGGAAGGAATCACGCATATCGGAAATTATACCTGCTATTGTAGCAGCAAAGATTATCCGAACCTCAAACAAATTATTCTGCCGGATTCACTGACCAGCATCGGAAGCAACGCATTTTATAATACAAATTCTCTCACGGCCGTACAGTTCCCGGAGGGAATCACAACGCTTAACAGTACTTCCTTCTATAATATGGCATCGGGTGTAAAGTTCTATGGCTATAAAGGTACCCGTGCCGAAAGCTATGCTTCGGAAAAGAACTACACCTTTGTTCCGCTTTATGATCCTGAGATCAGCGGAATTGCTGATAGCGATGAACTGAAGAGAGGTGAGACTTACCAGCTGAGTGTATCAACCTGCACGGGAATCGATACCTATACAGATGAAGCTGACTGGAGTATCGAAGGGCAGGAATTTGAAGGAACCACAATTGATCAGACGGGAAAACTTGTTATTGATCCGGATGAGATGGCTGAAGCACTTACTATTACGGCTTCCGTCGGAGACCATACAAATTCGGTGAATGTTTCTGTTATACAGGAAACGTATCAGGTTCGCTTTACCGGCGAAATTGAGAAAGAACTGGAACTGAAGCGGGGGCAGAAAGTCTGCAGACCGACAGATGAAGAGGAAGTCGGATATCAGTATTCGTATGTAGCGGTGATAGACGGTGAAGAGAAAACACTTGCTGATGAGAACTGGGAGCTGAAGGTTCTTTCGGATATTACGGTTCAGGTTTCCAGAGAACTTAAGACATTTACAGTCACCTTCATTCCTGGAGAAGGACACTTCACGGAAGAAGGTATGAGCACAGGTACCTATGGATATGGTGCAAAACTCACAGATATGCCGGTTCCGGTCCGGGATGATTATGATTTTGCCGGATGGTATACATCTGAAGCAGAAGAGGGAGAAGAAGTGACGGAAGAAGATATCTGTAAATCGGATATGATTCTGTACGCACATTGGACTCCGCACGTACATCAGTGGGATGAAGGAACTGTAACGACAGAAGCAACTTGCACAGAAACAGGTACTATGACATATACCTGTGCTTGCGGCGAGACAAAGGAAGAGTCAATTGAGGCATTGGGACATGATTATCAGTCTGAAGTAACTACGGAGGCAGGTTGTACAGAAGAAGGAGAACTTACTTATACATGCAGCCGCTGTGAAGATCACTACACAGAGCCTATTCCTGCGAAAGGTCATATATGGAACGAAAACTATACAGTCGATAAGGAAGCCACCTGTTTGGAAGAAGGATCTGAGTCAATACACTGTTCAGTATGTGATACTGTACAGGAAGGAAGTGAGCGTGTCATTGAGAAAGGGCCCCATACTTATGGAGAATGGGTTGTTACAAAAGAAGCAACCTGCACAGATCCGGGAAGCCGGGAGAAGACCTGTACGGTGTGCAGCGACAAAGTAACAGAGGAAATCGCTGCCACCGGTCATGATTACGGTGAGTGGATATCCGATGATGAGTCCGGACACACACATGTCTGCGCAAATGATGCTTCTCATAAAGAGACAGAATCACATACATTTGATGCGTGGAAGAATGTCAAAGAAGCAACCTATGAACAGACAGGACTGAAGGAACGTATCTGCACCGGCTGTGGATACAAAGAGCAGGAAGAGATTCCGAAATTGGAAAAGACAGCAGATCAGAAAGCAGCGGATGTAGTCGCAGAAAAGATTCAGGCAATTGGAGCGGTAACGTTAAATTCCAAAAAGGATATCGAGCAGGCAAGAAGCAGCTATAATGCATTGACAGCCGATCAGAAGAAACTGGTCAATGAGAAGACGGTGCAGGTACTTACAGATGCGGAAAGCCGGTATGCTGAATTAGAGGAAGCGGATGGGAAGTTCAAGGCCGATCAGAAAGCGGCGGGTATAGTCGCAGAAAAGATCCAGGCAATCGGGCCAGTAACGCTGGATTCGAAAACTGCCATCGAAGAAGCAAGAAGCGGTTATGATGCACTGACGGATGCGCAAAAAGATCTGGTGACGTCCAAGCAGTATGCGGCTTTGGTGAAAGCAGAGAAAACATATGCGGAACTGAAAGCTGCAGATGAGCAGAGAAAAGCTGATCAGAAAGCCGTTGCGGAAGTAATCCGGAAGATTAATGCGATTGGAACGGTAACGCTGAATTCGAAAGCTACGATCGAAACAGCCCGAAAAGCATACAATACGCTTTCGGACAGCTTGAAGGGATCCGTTACTAATTACGAAAAATTGAAAAATGCAGAAATGCAGTATTCGAAATTAACAGTAATAAGTCAAAAGATTATTGTTGATAATTCTATTACGAAGATATTTGGCATGAAACCATTTAAAATGAATGCTAAAACAAATGGTGATGGAAAATTATCATATGTGTCATCTGATAAGAGGATTGCTACTGTATCGTCTTCAGGTATTGTTACTATCAAGGGAGTTGGTACTGCACGAATTATTATTACAGCTACACAAACAGAAAAATATAAAGCCGCGTCAGAAACGGTAACAATTAAAGTACTTCCGAAAGGGATAAAGGTTGCGAAGCTTACTGGTGCAAAAAAGTCTTTCTCTGTAAAGTGGTCAAAACAACCGAATATAACTGGCTACCGCATACAATATTCAACGAGTAAATCATTTAAGAAAGGATCAAAGTATAAGATTATAAAAAAATATAACAGCACATCAGCAAAGATCTCTAAATTAAAGAAAAAGAAAAAGTATTATATTCGTATTCAGACATACAAAACAATTGGAGGAAAGAAGTATTATAGCAACTGGTCACAGGTAAAGGCTGTAAAAACAAAATAATTTATCATACAATAGCCAGGGAAACCTGGCTATTGTAGTTTTGGAAGAAAAGGATACTTTGCTTGCAGCATTGGAGAAGTATCGGCAGCGACTATAAAAAAGTATATTAAGAGTCAGGGCTAATGGCTAAAGATTTACAAGGCTCCTCCCACCACCTGAAGGTAGTGGGAGGAGCCTATGCCAAACGAAAGGATTTAATTTATGAAAAAAACACCGGAGAGGTATTCTGATCAGCCCCCTGTCAAGTAGACAGGTAAAATAATTAAAAATAGTTACAGATATCCGTCATGCTGTTATCGGTGTGACGGATTTTTGGGGCGTGTGAATAATTCTCTGTAAATAAGATTTTCTATGATAATTATTGAGGGCTGGACGGCAGAACCTGCTGTTCAGCCCTTGGTTACTATCTAACAGAAATCCACAGGCATGTCAAGGGTACCCGACTCCGTCAGGCGTGCATTTCAACATTTACCTGCCAACGGATTTTTGTTATTCAGGCATCCGTTCCGGATACATGATCGATAATTCTCCGCGGACTCTGCCCCAGTTCCGGATCGGCATAGTCCATTTTTTGCATATTTCGAAGGATGATAAATATAAAGCTTTTAGCAAGGCTTGGGAACTCGGGAAAACGCTGCGCTGCCGGTTCAGTCGGCGGAACGACGAATTTAAGGATTCGATCGCATTTGTCGTATAGAAAGCCGTCCGCACGTCTTTCGAAAATTTAAAAATAGGCGAAATCGCATCCCAGTTTTCATGCCAGCGGTTCATGGCATGGGGATACTGACCGGACCATTTTTCTGTTACGCGGTCAACCTGCTCCAGCGCGGCCTTTTCATCCGCAGCTGTATAAATCGTCTTTAGGTCCTTGGCAAATGCTTTCATGTCCTTGTTCGCGACATATTTCAACGTATTACGCACCATATGGACAACACAGCGCTGCTGTTCTGTTTTAGGGAAGGCAGTGCTGATGGCATCCTTAATTCCCGTCAGACCATCGGAACAAAGGATCAAGATATCCTGTATCCCACGGTTTTTTAAGCTATTTAATACACTCAGCCAGTATTTGCTGCTTTCATTTTCGCCAATCACAATCGTTAGGATTTCTTTTTTGCCTTCATCATTGATTCCCAAGACAACATAGGCAGCAAGTTTTCGTATCACGCCGTCATCACGAACAGAAAAATGAACCGCATCAATAAAAACGATCGGATATACTGCGGAGAGCGGCCGGTTCTGCCATTCTTCAATTTTTGGCAGCAACTTGTCGGTAATATCAGAGACCATGCCTTCACTCACCTCGAAGCCATAAATGTCTTCGATCGTATCTGAAATCTGACGTGTGGACATTCCCTTTGCGTACATGGATATGATTTTTTCATCGATTGACGAAATATCTTTTTTACGTTTCGGAAGGACTTTAGGGGAAAAGGTGCTTTGCCGGTCCTGTGGGACATCTACCTCAAACTCACCATATTTACTGCGGACGCCTTTGGACTTTGTTCCGTTTCGATCATTTGGTTCGGAAGAACGCTCATACTTTTCGTAGCCAAGGTGGTTGTCCATTTCAGCTTCCAGCATTTCCTGGATCGTTCCGGACAGCAGATCTTTCAGGGCGTCCTGAATATCATCCGCTGTTTCGATATCGTACTCTTCAAACAGTCCCTGGATGATATTTCTTTTGTTTTCTGTCATGGGTTTCGGTTTGTAGACATTTCGCTTTTTGTTTGCCATAATCAAAGGCCTCCTATAAATTTGATTTTATCATAGAAGACCTGGATGATACGATTAAGTATTCATTTTTACAGAGATTATTTCATAGGCTCGTGACGGATTTTTGTGTTGAGACGTTTATGCCGCCAATCTTTTAGGCGCACCATTGAGCCTTGTATTTTTTAATTCGTTTATTCTCTGCAATCGGGTATTGCACAGGAGTAGTCGCTTCTAATGCTGCTTGGCGTACCTCACCAGGTGTCATGCAGCCAAACCTTTCCTGCGGTCGTTCATAAGTATAGAATCGCATATAGTTGTGGAGTGCTTCTTTCAGGGAACGTTCATCAGTGATATTGTACATCTGAAACATCTCTGTTTTGATAATTCCCCAGAGTCCTTCGGTCGGGCCATTATCGATACAATGACCAACACGGGACATGGACTGTTTCATGCCTTGTTTCTGTAGCTTCATTTGAAACACTTTGCTGGTATACTGAAATCCCCTGTCGCTATGAAAAATAGGTTTTGCTTCAGGATTGATTTCAAGCGCTTTATTATAAGTATCGAAAACTAACTTATTATCATTCCTTCTGCTTATCACATAGGACACTGGACTGCGGTCATACAAATCCAGGATAGCACTCAGATATAGTTTCTTATCCGTCCCAGGAATCTTAAACTCAGTTACATCTGTTGTCCATTTTTCGTTTGGAGTTGTGGCAAAGAAGTCTCTCTTGAGAAGATTTTCAGCTGTGGCTTCCGGAGTAGATGATCTATATTTTTTCTTACGAATCACGGAATGAATTCCCAGTTTCTGCATGATACGGTGAACTCTGTTTTTGCTGTAATGAGTATGATTGAAGTGATTGATCCACTTCGTCATTCTACGGTATCCAAGGATGTGACAAAAGCGCTCGTCATACTCTTTGATCAGTTCGGCCAGCTTTATATTTTCCTGTTCTTGATCCGGCACAGATCTGTGAAGCCATTTATAATAAGATGAATGTGAGATATCAAGCTGTTGGCACATCCAGTTGATGCTCCAGTGTTTCTCTTCATAAAAGTGCTGAATTGTCAGATATTTTGATTGATTGCGTAGTTTTCCCAGCGTCACATCCTTTCGAATTCCTTCACTTTTTTTAACAGTTCTACCATCATGTCTTTTTCTTCCAACTGGCGTTTCAGCCGAAGGTTCTCCCTACGGAGCTGTGCCAATTCATCTACTTCATCATCTGATTTGTGACGCCCACGTTTATCCGATAGTCCGTCTTCTCCATCGGCATCATATTTTCTTACCCATGAATACACTTGCCCATATGAAACATCATACAGTGAAGCAGTTCCTTTGTAATCTCGATTATGGGCAATGCAGTATTCGACAATTTCCTTGCGCTCGGTTAGCGTTGTCTTTCTTCGTGCTTCTGCCATATAGACCTCCCTCTTGGGATTATAATCCCGAAGTTCTTTATTGGCATTATACAACGAAATCCATTTTTGTAGTGTACCATGTCCAGGAATGCCATATCTGGAACATAAATCCGTAACCGATCCTTCCCCGGCAATATATCTTTGAACCATTTCAATTTTAAAATCCTTGGAATAGGAGTGATTGGCTGTGACAGGGCAGAGAGCTTCTATACCACCATTCTGATATGCCAGTATCCAGTTCCTTATGGTTCGTGTACTATTTATAGATAAGTCGACCATGATTTTAGAGACAGAACGTGTTCCATTCAAGTAATCCTCAACAGCAGCAACTTTTTCTTCAACTGTACACTTGGGTTTTCTTCCCATAAAAATACCTCCAAAGTAGATTTTGGTTATTTAACCTATCTACTTTAGAGGTACCATATCATTCTCCGGTGTTTTCATGCAGTTTTATAGAAAATGATCAGCTTCTTTTTGTCAGCCAGGAGGCGATGAAGGAAGTGATGGGAACCGTAAGGACGATGCCGAGACTTCCGGCCACCCCCTGCATGATTTCAATGCCGATCTGATAGGAGTTGATGAGCTGATAAAAGCTGATGTTGTAGGCGTAGTCAATAACGAGTGTGGTGAGAGATCCGCCTACAAAGGCCAGAATCAGCGTGTTTGTCATTGTCCCCATCATATCGCGGCCGACACGCATGCCTGACGCGAACAGCTGCCGCCGTCCCATAGAAGGATTGGCTTCATGAATCTCCTGGACAGCAGATGCCAGGGACATGCCTACGTCCATGACGGCACCCAGGGCGGAAATGATAATTCCGGCAAACAGCAGCTGACCGATCTGCAGACTGGAGTGCTGTCCGACATACGAAAGGGTTTCGATTTCTGTTACATTATAACCGGAGATTCCGGCTGCAGCTCCAAAGAGCGCGGCAGCGATACCGGCCACAGCCACGCCGAAGGAGGTCCCCAGCATGGCAGACCAGGTTTTCCGCGAGAATCCGTTCAGCAGCCCCAGTGTGACGACTGTTGTCAGCACGGACACCAGGACTGCCATGAGGATGGGGGAGACACCTTGATAGATTGCCGGAAACATCAGGTACAGAATGGCAGTGAAGGCAAAAACCAGTCCGAAGATCGACAGGATTCCTTTGCGGCCGCCGATCAGGCAGACCGCTGCGGTAAAGATACCGATAAATGCAAGAATGGCGGGAATCCGGTTCTGACTGTATACCGTTGCAACCTGTGTACCGCTGGAGGCACTGAAGATTACAATGACATGCATACCCGGTTTGCAGGTGGCCCCGAAGAGCTGACCGCTGGGACTTGTGGCGGAGAAACTCTTTCCTTTGTAAGTACCGGAGTTGATGCGGACCGTTACCTGCTGATTGCCGTATCGGTTGCCGTCTTCTGCCAGATTGTCCCGGGTCACTGCAGTGACAGTCGCACGTTCGTAGGTCTGTCCCGCAGTGGAAGTCAGGGGCTCTTTGGTAAACTGGTTGCATTTGTACAGGATCATGCCAAAGAGCAGGACCAGGATCACCGGGATCAGGATCCGCCGGATGGCGTGGATATTATGGTTGCTTTTCTTTTGAATTGCTGTAACTGCCTTCATGTTCTGTTCCTTTGTGTTCTAGCGATTTTCTGATCAGCGGGTGCGGGCGGTTTTGGAAGCGCTCCAGGTGCTGAAGTAGGTTTTTCCGCCGGTTTTCTTATAGGTGCGTACCCGTACCGAGTATTTCTTTTTGGCGGAAAGCTTTTTGATGGAAACTTTTGTGCCTTTCGCGCTTATGGTCTTCCATGTTTTGGATCCGGATTTCCGGTAAGCAAACTGATAGCGGACACCGCCGGCGGTCTTTTTGGCTGTTGCTTTCAGACTGCGTTTGGATGCTTTCAGGGAAAGAGAAGTCTTTGCGGGAAGTACTTTAAAGTTCAGAGTCTCCTTCTTTGCCACCTTGTAATCACCGATGAATCTGACAGTGACACTGTGGGTTCCGATGGATTTGGAAGAAGAACGGGAAACGGTAAAGTCCCTGCCTTCTTTTAACCAGCTGCCGTCCTCTGCCTTGATCTGTACCTTCGGCGTATGGCTCTTTCCGTTGTAGGTATAGCTGGATTTGCTCAGACGAAGAGACTGGATACCGGCACGCTGCAGGTTTTTCGTTTCTTTTTTGCCGCTGTCCGAGGTATTTTCTTTCGAGTCATCTGTCTTTTTGATGGTATAAGCAGTGGAATTCTCCAGTGCGGCACCGGTGGTTGCATCGTAAGTCCGGATGGAGAAGGAGTCATCTGTGATATTAATTACAGAATAGCTGGGTGTCCAGGTCTGGCTCCGTTCGGAAATGTAATCCTGCTGCGTCGGGATCAGATTGTAGAATTTGGATCCGGTACCGGAGTTGGCCTCCATATATACGGTGCCCTTGGGATTGACCACGGTGCCGCTTCGCTGACCGCTCTTGATGGAGTAGCACAGGTTGTCATTCTGGAAAGCGGTTTTGTCTGCGCTTCCGTAAGAGGATCTGTCATAGGCAGTGTGGGAAGAACCGTCGCTCTGCAGCTGATAGGTACGGGAGTAGGTGTGGTCGTGTCCCTGCAGTACCACATCAATTCCGTATTTGTCAAACAGAGGGGTCAGCTGGGTACGAAGAATGATTCCGTCGCTTGCAGAATGATCCAGGCCGGAACCATAGATATCCTGGTGGATCGTTACCACTTTCCATTTGGCATCCTTGTTTTCACTGATGGCCTTTTTGATGACATTTTCGTGTGTCGCGCAGTTATAGTTGTTGGTATCCAGGGTGATAAACAGCGTATTGCCGTAGCGGTAGTAATAGTCGGTACCTGCTGCCGTGCGCCCTGCGGTATAGGAATCATCGGAATCCGAGAAGGTATTGGGGTTGTTGAAATGCAGGCTGTAACGGCTGCTGGTGGAGTCGTGGTTTCCGATGGTCGTTGCCACCGGAAGACTCTTTAATGCGGAGGCGCTCAGGTATCCGGCATATTCTGTTTCGTGGGTGGAAGCGTTGACCTGATCACCGGCAGAAATCAGAAAGCTGGCGTCAGGATTGGCGGATACGGCCTGCTTGAGCACCTTGTTCCAGTTGTAGGAATCGTTGCGGGCGGCCAGATTGTCCTTAGTATCATATTTGTTTGAGAGCTGGGTATTTTCCGAATCCGTTTGCTTGGTGCTGGCGCCGATCTGCGGATCGCCCACATACAGGACAGAAAAATCGGAAGAATTTCTGGTATGGTAGGAAACCGGATCGCTCCAGGCCCCATTTTTATATACCTGATAGTAGTAACCGGTGTTTTCCTTCAGTCCGGTGACGGTGACTTTGTTGGAGTAGTAACCGTCCAGTCCGTTCAGATCACTTTGGGTAGCATCGATTTTTGTCTGCGTACCGGAAAATTCTGCGGGATTCGTCATATCTTTGGATTCCGACAGACGGATCTGCGGAGTTTCCGCAGTTTTGGAATACCAGGCAAAATTCAGGCTGCTCTGCGTCGCGCCGGGGGTCAGGGACACATTTTCATAATTGGAAGAAATGTCCGCCCAGTTGGATTTATAATTGCTCCAGGCTGTGCTGTCTTTGGATGCGTCATTAAAATGTTCTGTTGCTGCCTGAGCTGTCATCGGGATTATTGTGACCCCGGATGCGGATGCAAGTACGGCAGAGCAAAGAAGAACAGAAAGTCGTTTGATTCTCTTTTTCATAAATATCCTCCAAATGATTGATACGAAGAGAAAACACGTGTCTTGGTAATCTGAGCTCGACTCTTACTATATAGAATCCCGGATACACATACAGTCCAGATCCTGTAAAAAAAATGAAAAAAGACAGGAAAGCCCGAGGAACGAATGTAAACAATATCTAATATAGGTGAAACCAGGTATACATAACATGCATGTGTGGAAAAAGAAGGTAAAGGTTGCTTTACAAATCGCTGTTCTGGAAAGATCGAGACAGTTTTGCGGCAAGTTTTTCCTTTTCAGGTGCAAAAGAAATTCCAAAATGTTATAATATGGACAGCGAAAAGAATAAAGAAAAGAGAGGACAGGTTATGAAGTACGCAGAACGAATTGAAAAAAGACAGTCCATTCGGGAATACCGCAAAAAAGATATCACACCGGCACAGATGGATGAGATCCGTGATTTTTTTGAAAACAAGGCAAAACGTCTGATCCCGGAGATTGCTACAGAACTGCAGATTTTTACCGGCGACGCAGGGGTGCGCTTAGAAGGCGTGGCCGGCTATGGCGGAAAAGCATTCGGCGCTCCGGCCTATCTGGTGCTCCTTACGGAGAAGACAGACTATGCCATTGAAAATGCAGGATTCATCGTCGAGGATCTGGTTCTCCAGCTGGAGGAAATGGGCCTGAACCACTGCTGGCTGTCCGTGAATGATGACGCTTTTGTAAAAAAAGTGCTGAATATTTCTTCTGAGAAAGAAGTGGCAGCGATTGTCGCTTTCGGTTATGGCAAGCAGGAACGCACCCTGAAGCGTCTGGATATCATCAATCCGTCCAATGTAACAATGAATGAGCGCAAGGGACATGTAGCGCCGAAAATCGCCCAGGAAGATATTGCGTATTACGGGGTCTGGGGCAATCCGGTGGACTGGGATCCCAGAAGGATCGCACCCCAGGTGGATAAGGCGATCTATGCCGCCAGCCTGGCGCCGAGCTTCCTGAACCGTCAGCCCTACCGCTTCATGTTCAGCAGCAAGATCCTGCTTTTGCTGGCCAAGAAGGAAGAGATGATCACAGAAAATGACACCCGTCTGGATCTGGGAGCCACGATGCTGAACTTCTACGCCGTAATGGATGAACTCAACGGTACCGGTGGTCCGTGGAAGATGGGGATTCCGGAGCAGATCGGTGATACCAAGAAACCGGATGAATATGAAATTGTCGCATATTATAATTTAGAGAACTGATCAAAACCCACAGAATTTCCCCCGGACGGATTGGCCTGCTGCCAGAGCATACCGGATCCTGTACGGGGGATTTTTTCTGCGGTTTTTCCAAGAGATATCCGTGGGAAAGCAGACGGATATTCGATACAGAGCAGAAGGGAATACAGAATGGAAGAAATACTGGTAAGTGACGGAACCGCCCGATTGAAAAAGGGCGGCGGGAGACTGATGAAAGCAGGCGGCCCCTGGATCTACGACAATGAAATCGCTGCGGTCACCGGAGACTTTGAAAACGGGGAGATTCTCCGGGTGGAGGATTTTGACGGATTTTTTCTCGGCTATGGGTTTTACAACGAAAATTCCAAAATCCGGATCCGTATGCTGTCCCGCTGGAGACAGGAGCCGGTGGATGGGGCTCTGATCCGGCAGCGGGTGGAGGATGCCTGGAATTACCGGAAAATGGTGATGACGGACTGTTCCTCCTGCCGTGTGATTTTTGGCGAGGCGGACTGGCTGCCCGGCCTGGTTGTGGACAAATACGAGGATATCCTGGTGGTGCAGTCGCTGGCTCTTGGAATCGACCGGCTCAAAGAGAGGATTTTAACGGAACTGACCGACGTGCTGCGGCAGGACGGGATCCGGATCCGCGGAATCTATGAGAGGTCGGACGCCCAGGTGCGCCGGAAAGAGGGAATGCCCCTGTATCAGGGATTCTATGGGGATCCCTTCACTACCAAAGTGGAAATCACAGAAAACGGGGTACGTTATCTGGTGGACGTGGCAGAAGGGCAGAAAACCGGATTCTTCCTGGACCAGAAGTACAATCGCCTTGCGATGCAGCGTTTCTGCCGGGGAAAGCGGGTGCTGGACTGTTTTACCCATATAGGAACATTTGCGCTGAATGCGGGACTGGCAGGCGCGGCGGAAGTGATTGGCCTGGATATTTCCGAATTCGCGGTGCAGCAGGCCAGAGAAAACGCTGTCCGGAACGGTCTGTCGGATCGGGTGCAGTTCCGTCAGGTCGATGTGCTGGATGAACTGCCCCGACTGGAGCAGCAGGGGGAGACTTATGATGTGGTGATCCTGGATCCGCCAGCCTTTACCAAGTCCAGGCAGGCCACTCGCCAGGCCATTAAGGGATACCGGGAAATCAACCGCAGGGGAATGAAACTGGTGCGGGACGGAGGAATCCTTGCCACCTGTTCCTGCTCCCACTTTATGACCCAGGAGCTTTTCGCGAAGACCATTGAAGAGGCCGCCCGCAGCGCGCACCGGCGGCTCCGTCAGATTGAGTTCCGGACACAGGCGCCGGATCACCCGATTCTGTGGAACAGGGAAGAAACCTCCTATTATTTGAAATTTTATATTTTTCAGGTGTGTATGGAACAGTAAAAAAAAACGCCTTCCGACTGCAAGAAATCGGAAGGCGTTTTTCAAAACGGGTAAAGGTTCATCCCTTAATAAGCCAGAACAGGAACCAGGAACAGGAAGCCGCAGGCAACAATGATACCGGTTACGATCAGAATAACGGCACAGTAACCCATGATATCCCGGGCGCCCAGACCTGCGATACCCAGAGCGGGAAGAGCCCAGAACGGCTGCAGCATATTGGTCCATGCGTCACCCCAGGCAATACCCATAGCGGTGATGTTCGGTGTAACACCCAGCGCTTTGCCGGCAGGCATCATGATCGGAGCCTGTACTGCCCACTGGCCGCCGCCGGAAGGAACGAAGAAGTTGATAATACCGGCAGAGAGGAATGTCCATACCGGGAAGGTTCTCTGGGTGGAGATGCTTACGAAGAAATCGCTGATGGCACCTGCCAGAGATACGCCGTTGGCACCGGCTGTGGTCATCATACCCATGATTCCGGCATAGAACGGGAACTGCAGGATAATGCCGCCGGCGCTCTTTGCAGCGTCCATGATGGCGCGTACATAGCTGATGGGGGTCTTATGGAAAATGATACCCAGTACCAGGAAGATCAGGTTTACTACATCCAGGGATAAATTGAAAGAACCGCTGGAATAGAAGTAATAGATCAGGTACATGACACCGATAATGGCGATAATCGCGGAAAGAATCGGGCTGTTTTCCATTCTTTCTGCCGGGGTCTCAGCTTTTTTCTTTTCTGGAATCGGCTCATCTACCAGCAATGCAGGATCTACGGTTACCGTATGTTCTGCATCCGGATGCATTCTGCCGTTGACAAAAGTGATGACAATTAATACAGCCAGAACCATAATCAGATTCCAGACAGAAAAAATAGTCTGGGAAGTAGGAATGGCCTTGGTGATAACACCGGCTGTCGCGGTTTTTACACTGTCATTGTAGGTAGCAACGGTTAACGGAATGGAACCTGATACGCCGGCATGCCATACAACGAAGCCGGAGTAAGCGGAGGCAATCAGCAGGCGGTAGTCTACGTTTTTCACCTGTTTTGCAACTTCTTTTGCCAGGATTGCGCCGACAACCAGACCGAAGCCCCAGTTTAACCAGCAGCAGATGGTGGAAACGACGGTAACAAACATGATTGCCTGAACCGGACGTTTCGGAATAGATGCTAAGCGGACAATACCGCGATGTACTGCCGGCGCGTTTGCCAGGGCGGTACCGAGTACGAGTACAAGAGCCATCTGCATGGAGAATGCAAGCAAGGACCAGAATCCGGATCCCCATGCGGATGCCACCTGAATGGGATTCATGCCCGTGACAGGCATGCAGGCCACGAATACTACGATGGTCAGTATGATGCAGAAGATAAATGCGTCGGGCAGTAATCTTTGCACAATACGCACGCAGCCATTTGTGAATTTCTTGAACATAAATGACACCCCTCTTTCAAATTAGATAACAAAATTACTCACTTCACCCGTTTTTGCTAGTGTAACTTTAGCACATTTGCACACTAACTGTATACCAAGTATACATTTATTCAAATGGAAAAGCAATAGATTCCGGTGAATATGGCAGATTTTTTTACATGAAAGTGTATTTTTTCTGTAATGAATAAAAAAAGTACCTGGTGTTATCAGATAAAAAATGCCTTTTCTTCTGTTTTCGGTACAAACAGAAGAAAAGGCACTGGCAAACCAGACAGTCATAGGACTGCAGGAGCAAAAAACGATCAGTTTTCTTCCCGGTAGCGGGAGAATTTCGTCAGGTCATAGTCTGCAAGGTTTTCGTGGATCGTGCGTTTGTCCGCGCGGGCAATCATTTTTTTCCGGTCCCGGACAGCCTTTGCGCTGTCATCCCGGGCGCTGGGACCGTGGAAGCATCCGCCGTCGCAGGCCATGCCTTCGATAAATTCCTCCGGAAGCCGGCCGAGGGAGGCAAGCTTTAAAGCTTTTTTGCATTCTGCTCCGCCGCAGACTTTCAGAATGGAAAGATCTTCCTGATAGCCCTCTTCCTTGAGGTATTCTACGCAGGAATCCGCCACGCCGCCGGCAAATGCGTACATTTTTCCGAAGACACTGGCCCGCTGATAGTCCTCCTCCATGGGTTCCAGAGTGACTCCCCGGGCCCGCAGGATCGCGTTGATTTCAGAAAAGGAAATGGCGTAGTCCGCATTGCCGGGAATTTTCTGATCAATAATTTCGGATTTTTTTGCGACACAGGGTCCGATGAAGACGGTGACCGCGTCCGGATGTTCCGCCTTAATCAGACGGGAGGTCTGGCACATCGGGCTGACAGCGGTGGAAACCTTGTCGGCCAGTTCCGGATAATGACGGTAGATCATATTGACAAATCCGGGGCAGCAGGAAGTCGTGCGCATTTCACCCTTTTCGTGGGCTTCCTTCCAGTCTACCGCCTCGGCGGAAGTGGTCAGGTCAGCGCCGAGCCCCACTTCTACATAGTCGGTGAATCCCACTTCTTTTAATGCTTTGCGCCAGCTGGCCATGGTGATGCCTTCCCCATACTGTCCTTCGATGGAAGGAGCGGCCATGGCATAGACTTCTTTTTCGGATTTCAATGCTTCGATGACATCCACCAGCCAGTATTTGGAACGGATTGCCGCGAAAGGACAGTGGGTGATGCACTGGCCGCAGCGGATGCATTTATCTTCCAGAATAACGGAAAGGCCATTTTCGTCATAGGTCAGGGCATCCACTGGACAGCTGGATTTGCAGGGGCGTTCCAGATGGGCGATGGCGTTAAAGGGGCATGCTTTCGCGCACATGCCGCATTCTTTGCATTTGTTCGGATCAATGCGGGACCGTTTGTCGCCTACGGAAATGGCGCCGAAGCGGCAGGCACTCTGACAGGGCTTGCCTACACAGTTCTGACAGTTGTCTGTAACGACGTAGCTGGAAATGGGGCAGTCCGCGCAGGCTGGCTCTATGACCTGGATGATATTGCCGTCATCCTTCGGGCCGGCGGATTTGCCCATGGCAAGACGCACACGCTGACGTACGATTTCACGCTCTTTGTATACGCAGCAGCGGTAGTGGGGAAGGGTACCCGGCACAATGGTGTCCGGAATGTACTCGGCTTTTTCGTCCAGCGTTCCCTCAAATGCGAGCCGGGCAACTTCATACATAACTTCATGCTGCAGATGTTTGATTGTTCCTGGTTTAGCCATAGCGATTCTCCTTTACCTGATTTTTTCTTAATCATACCATAAGAGTCTCCGGAATATCAGAGTAAAAAGGTACCAAATCTGATGCAATGTATTCTGTATACATTAAAAAACAAATGTTTAACAATCTCTGAAACAGAAATATCATTCCCCTGCTGCAGTGCAGATTGTCACCGGATGGAAATCGCTGTATAATGAGGACATTAGAACAGAAAGAGAGGACATATTTTCGAATGGCAATTTTATCTATCTTATTGGCCATATTGATTGTCTGGCTGATCTGCTCAATCATTTTTGGTTTGATCAAACTGTTTTTGAAATTTTTCTGGATTATACTGGTCATTGCAGTGATTGCGGTGGCCTGCAGCGCAATATAACTGTCCGACCGGACCGCATGATCCGGAGCATAGGGAGCAACAGGATGAAGAAGATGAAAAGAAAGAAACTTGCAGCCATAGGGATCAGCGGCGCGCTGGCAGTCAGTATGCTTTGTCTGCCGGCAGCGCCTGCACAGGCAGCCACAAAAAAGACACTGTATCTTCCGGATAAGATTACGGGAAACATGTACCATTCCGGCAAAACCTATACCGTGACATATCGGTATGATTATACAAAAACCGGAATCCTGAAGAAATCCGTGATTTCGATACCGTCTCTGAACGCTTCGGTTACGCTGACCTATCGCTGCAACAGCAGAAAACAGATTGTCCGGGCAAGTGAGCGCACCCGGTTTGTCAGATCCTCTGATATCACAGGGGTGTATCGATATCAGTATAACCGGGCAGGATATGTGATCCGGCGGAAGTCCTATGATTCTTCGGGGGCTTATGCGGGCCGTGTGAACTATGGGTATAACAGGAAACACCAGCTGATTTCCGAAAAGCAGTACAATGCCAGGGGAAGGCTGCAGCAGAAGACAGCCTATCGCTGTGATGCCAGGGGAAATTATACCGGATACCGGGATTACGATGCTTCCGGCAAAGTGACGGATGTAGGGGTGATCCGTTCGGTCATCCGGTCCGGGCGCGTCAGATCGTCAAAAGAGTATGTCAATGGAAAAAAGGTATCGGTACAGACGTATCACTACAGAAAATTCCGCTTGTCAGGCAGCAGTTACAAAACAGCCAAACGGCAGCTGAATTCCAGCCTGGCGTATCTGATATGATTCTTACCAGCTGGAATATTTTCAGGAGGAGCGTATGGACAGCAGCAAGCAGAATGCGGCGGCCAGGGCAGAAGCAGCCGGCCGATATTTTACCGAAGGGTATAACTGTTCTCAGTCCGTGCTCCTGGCCTTTGCGGATCTTCTGCCGGTGGAGCCGGGGCTCCTGACCCGGATGGCTTCTTCCTTTGGCGGCGGTATGGGCAGGCTTCGGGAAGTCTGCGGAGCCGTCAGCGGGATGTTTCTGGCGGCAGGCATGCTGTATGGCTATGAAGGACCGGAGACGGGGGCGCCGAAGGCGGAACATTACCGCAGGATCCAGGAACTGGCGGCCGCTTTTGAAGCCGAAAACGGCTCCATTGTATGCCGGGAGCTTCTGAATCTGCGGTGCAGGAGGGATCTTCCGGAGCCGGAAGCCCGGACAGAAGAATATTATCGCGGGCGTCCCTGCAGAGAACTGGTGAAAAGCGCGGCCGGGATACTCGGCGCATATATCCGGAATCATCCGGAATACCGGATGGCCGGCAGCGGAGGGCGGCAGGCGGAAACAGCAGAAAAAGAAACAGGACGATAACAGCAAGGAGGCTGACAGATGGGGAAACCGGTCTGTTGGCCTTCCTTTACTGCATAAGAGTAATACAGAAATCCATCCGGAACAGGGATGAGAAAACAGCGAGATTGGAGAAAACAAAATGAAACACGGATTTTTGAAAGTTGCGGCGGCATCCCCGAAAGTGACAGTGGCAGACTGCGGAGCCAATTGTGTGGAAATCCTTCAGACCATACAGCAGCTGGCGGAGGAACAGGTGAAACTGGCAGTATTTCCGGAACTGTGTCTGACGGGATATACCTGCAATGATTTGTTCCTGCAGGGAAGAATGCTGACGGAAGCCAGGGAACAGCTGGCCAGGATTCAGCGGGAAACGGCCCATCTGGATCTGATCGCAGCCATCGGGCTTCCGCTGGAACACGCCGGAAAGCTCTACAATGTGGCGGCTGTGATCAACAGAGGCCGTCTGCTGGCCCTGATTCCGAAGCGTTTTATTCCGAATTACAATGAGTTTTATGAACGGCGTTACTTTGAGCCGGGCAGGGCGGAAGCGGAATGGATTGAAATCAACGGGGAAAAGGTTCCCTTCGGCATGAATATTCTGATCGACGTACCGGAACTGCCCCATCTGGTAATCGGCACGGAACTCTGTGAGGATCTGTGGGTTCCCTGCCCGCCGAGTATCGGACACGCACAGGCCGGAGCTTCCGTAATTCTGAATCTGTCAGCCAGCAATGAGATGGTGGGCAAAGAGGCTTACCGCAGGCAGCTGGTTGCCGGTCAGTCAGCCAGACTGGTCAGCGCCTATCTCTATGCCTCCGCAGGCTATGGCGAATCCACCCAGGATCTGGTGTTCGGCGGTCATGACATGATTGCGGAAAACGGTACCCTGCTGAAAGAATCCCGGCGCTATGGGAACAGCACCATTATTACAGAGATTGACCTGGACCGGATTGCCTTTGAGCGCCGGCGCATGAGTTCCTATCCGGCCGGAGACCGTTCCGCGTATGTGACCGTTCATGGATCCCTGCAGATCAAGGATACGAAGCTGACCAGGCAGTTTGAGGCTCATCCGTTTGTTCCGCAGGATATTCATCAGCGGGAGGAACGCTGTCAGGATATCCTGACCATGCAGGCCATGGGACTGGCAAAACGTCTGGATCATATCCATGCTTCTTCTGTTGTCATCGGGATTTCCGGCGGCCTGGATTCCACGCTGGCGCTGCTGGTGACGGCCCGGGCCTTTGATCTTCTGAAACTTTCCCGCACGGGAATCCATGCGGTGACCATGCCCTGTTTCGGCACGACGGACCGGACCTATCAGAATGCCTGCCTGCTGACCGAGCGGATTGGCGCCCATCTGATGGAGATTCCCATTCGTGATGCGGTGAACCAGCATTTCCGCGATATCGGTCAGGATGCGTCTGTGCATGATGTGACATATGAAAACGGGCAGGCAAGAGAGCGGACCCAGGTACTGATGGACATTGCCAATAAAGAGAATGGAATTGTCATCGGAACCGGGGATCTGTCTGAGCTTGCGCTGGGCTGGGCCACCTATAACGGGGATCATATGTCCATGTATGCGGTAAATGTATCCATCCCGAAAACACTGGTGCGTTATCTGGTGCGCTTCTATGCAGATACCTGCGGGGATCCGGCGCTGGCAGCCGTGCTGGATGATATCCTGGATACACCCGTAAGTCCGGAACTGATCCCGCCGGAAGAAGGAGAAATCAGCCAGAAAACCGAAGACCTGGTGGGGCCCTATGAACTCCACGACTTTTTCCTGTACTATATGCTGCGGGCAGGATATGAACCGGATAAGATCTTCCGCATCGCCTGCGATACGTTTGCCGGTATCTATCAGAAAGAGACGATTCATCACTGGCTGCGGGTATTTTACCGCCGGTTTTTCAGCCAGCAGTTCAAGCGTTCCTGCCTGCCGGACGGCCCGAAAGTCGGTTCGGTGGCTCTGTCTCCCCGAGGAGATCTTCGGATGCCTTCGGATGCATCCAGCGAAATCTGGATGCGGAAGCTGAACGAAATGAATGGACTGTCCGGTACAGATGACAGGAAATAACCGGGACGCCGGGATTTAGACAGGAAATTTCCTGATACATAAAAATACTTCCGGCTTGTTAAGTATACATTACCGCGCACTTGAATAGTTTACCAGACAGGTATATAATTCGCTTGAACTGTCAAAACATACATAATTGAGAGGTTTTGTATTGTTTCGATCAGAAGATAGAAAACTCATTGGCAGGAAAGGAGAATTTATGAAAAAGCCAAAGACAGGCAAGTATCGAAGTCTGGTCAGCGCATTCCTGTGCTGTGCACTTCTGGCAGGCTTGCTGCCAACGGCGGTGTATGCGGATACTTCCCCGGTGGAAGAGCATTCTGCAAATACTGTTCAGACGGACGAAACGGCAGACGGTTCCTCAAACAAGGGATCAGACCGGAGGGAGGATCGTTCCGCAGCGGTATCGAATGATTCCGCCTCGTCAGATACGAAAGCTGCGGCAAAAGAATCCGCTGCGGGAAAAACGGATGCTGCAGACGGGAAGAAAGATCAGAAATCCGAACAGCCTTCGGATGCGTCCAGACAGACTTCTTCCGGAAATGATGCAGAAGAGAAAGCTGCGGAATCATCAGAGAAGAAGACGGCTGCACAGGCGGATGAGGGCAGGCATGCAGCGGAATCTGAAAAAGGTACGGTGCAGCTGAAGGCATCTACGGGATCCAGGGTGGATGTACAGACCGCCTTTTCCGGAAAAACATTTGAAACCACACCGAAGCTTACCGTGTCAGATGTTTCCGAACAGGAAGCGGAGGCAGCGGTAAAAAAAGCCCTGGGCAGGGATACGAAAGTACTGGGTGCCGTGGGGGCAGATATTACATTTCTTGCGAACGGGCAGGAAGTACAGCCGGCAGACGGCGCGCAGGTATCTGTCACGATGAAGTGGCAGGACCCGCTGGCAGAAAAAGAGAAGAATGTATCTTACGTGCTGATTCATGTACACAATGGAGAAGCGGCACGGATGAAATCGGCTGAGGTATCGGATACCAGGGTATCGTTTTCCGCAGACAGTTTTTCGGAGTATATTGCGGCGGCAGTACAGGATACCGGCGAAGCCGGAACCGCGCAGGCCAATGCATCGGATACCAGGATCAAGATTGATTACGACGAAAAAACCGATATCCATTCGGTGGATAATGGAAACATTATCCTGTTCTGCATGAACAACCAGATGCACTGGCCCCATGATACGCCCACGTTTCAGGCGCCGGAATATGTATCCGTGGATTTTAATGATTTCTTTAAAGACAAGGAAAATGCGGCAGAACTGGCACAGCGCCTGAAGGTTCTCCTCTATGCCGGGTATCCCTATAACGGACTGGGGCTTTATGAAATTTCGGATCATGGAACCATTTCTGAGGCAGAGTTCAATCTTTTGCTGAACCCGCCGGAGTGGATCCGGACGGATTTCCCGGACAGTATTGGCAGTGAAACCTTTACCTATGCGGATTTAAAGGACCCTGCCAAGATGGCAAAACTGGACCAGTTCATCAAGGCAAGCGGAACTCTGTTACATGGAGAAAAAACAGCATCCGGCCGTACCTATCAGGAGGTAAGCAGTCTTCCCTTCTGGAAAGCGGCATACTGCATGACACAGTTTTCATCGGATCCGCGGGAAGCTTATACGCAGATTTATAATTCCGGATATTATGTGACAGAATCCCAGGCATATGTAAATACTTCTCATGCCGTCTGGAAGCTGATGTATGACTATGGAGTAGATCATAATAACATCAGTTCTCTCAGCGGTTTTGAACTGGCAGATAATCTGCTGAAGGCATCCACAGATGAAAAAATCCTGGAAAACGAACCGACTTCCGATGCGCTCAGCATTTCCGGAAACAGTACCTTTACTTATGATCCGGATCAGAAAATCTGGCAGACCGGTACGCTGACCCTGAAAGCGCCGGAGAATTATCACGGCAAATTCACACTTACACTGCCAGCGGGCGTATCCACGGAAGACGGAAGCACCACGGTACAGCCGGGAGAGAGTTTCCGGCTGATATCCACAAAGACACCGGAAGATCAGAGTACCGTCTCGTTATCTGCGTCGCTGGTGTGGATGGATGGCGGCCTTCGTATGTATACACCGGCTGCTGCAGCGACAGCTTCTGACGGCAAAGGCTTTCAGAACATGATCGGCGCGGTGATCCGGAAGAAAGAGGTTTCCGCATCTGTGACTCTGAGTCGGAAAGATGACACAACGGCGGTTTCCGTGGAAAAGGTATGGAAGGATGGAGACAACCAGGACGGCATCCGTCCGGAGAAAGTAACCATTCACCTGCTGGCAGACGGAAACGACACGGGAAAGAGTGTCACGCTGAATGCGGATAACAACTGGAAGGCAACTTTCACGGATCTGGATGTGTATGCGTCCGGCAAAAAAATTGCTTATACGGTAAGTGAAGACGGCGTCAAGAATTATGATGCAGAAATCACCGGAACCGCCAAGGACGGATATACAGTAACCAATACCCACGCACCGGAGCAGACCAGCGTATCCGTGGAAAAGGTATGGAAGGATGGAGACAACCAGGACGGAATCCGCCCGGAGAAGGTAACCATCCACCTGCTGGCGGACGGAAAAACCACCGGAAAGAGCGTTACGCTGAATGCGGATAACAATTGGAAAGCATCGTTTGATGATTTGGCCGTATATAATTCGGGAAAGGAGATTGCCTATACGGTAACGGAAGACGAGGTAAACGGCTATACTCCGGAAGTATCCGGAACCGCCAAGGACGGTTATACCGTAACTAATATCCATACACCGAAAAAAAATGGAAATCCGTCAGATCCAGCGGATCATAACGGGAAAAAACCGACGGCTCCGACGGATACCGGAAAAGGTTCCGTGTCCAATGGAACAGGAACTGGAACAGAAACAGGGACAGGAACTGGAACGGAAACAGCAAGTCAGCCCAATACGAGTGATACAAATGCCTTTGCCGGCTATGCCGGCCTTCTGGCAGCCGCCCTGGCGGCAGGCGCTGGATCCCTGATCTGGTACAGAAAAAAACGGAAGATCAGCAAGTAAAAAGAATGGGTGGAACGGGAAAATCCCCAGACCATAACAAATGATATACGGCCCCCGGCAGGACATGGAAATGAACATGTCCTGTCCGGGGGCCGTGTATGTTACAGGATCCGGGGACTATTTTGTGTTCATTCGATGGTAAAACGCAGGCCGGCAGTAAGCGGAACCACACGGTCTCCCAGTTCCTCTTTCAGCCATTTCATGGCAATTGCGCCGGTACAGTGTCCGGTATAGATGCGCTGCAGTCCGCAGGACCGGATGCAGTCGGCCAGATTGCGGACTTCTTCCCGGCTATAGAGGCAGGCTTCCGCGCCGTGCTTTTTTGCGCGCATATGCAGGCCGCCGCAGAAGGCCAGAAGCGGCTGCTCCGGAAACTGCTGACGGACTTCCCGCAGGATCACTTCCAGTCCGCTGTGGGAACAGCTGTTGCAGATTACCAGTCCCTGATCCAGGCAGAAAACAAGGCTGAGTTCATGGGAAAAATCATCCGGAATCAGGCCGCCGTCTGACTGGCGAAAAAGATGGGCGCGCTGCGCAATGGTGGAGAGCCCGGGCGTAGAATGGGGCAGCAGCCAGATGCCATCGGCGATGGATACTGGTTCCCGTACCGCGAGAAACCGCTCTTTGTGGGAAAGAACAGAGGCCGGAACGCCAATGGAGCGTGTGGAGCTGTCAGTATGAAAAAAGAATGGTCGGTCGTAGCCGTCAGCCGCGTAAACAGGAGCATACGCGTTTTGCGCAAAGAAAGTCGCCAGGCCGCCGCCGTGGTCGTAATGGCCGTGGGAAAGCACTGCGGTCTGCACCTGACCCAGATCGATGCCCATCTGCCGGGCGTTGCGGGCAAAACAGTCACTCTGACCGGCGTCCAGCAGGATACAGTGGTCTTTGTACCGGATCAGGAGACTGAGTCCGTGTTCGGCGGTAAGAGACGGATCTCCTGCAGTATTTTCAGTCAGTACGGTAATATTCATAAATGCCCCCTTTCAGATGTCACAGTTTCTGGCTTTATCATAGCACAGCCGGCAGGCGGATGAAATATTCCCGGTGTGTATTTACTTTTCCTGTTTCCACTTTATAATTGAAGATAGTTGACACGACAGAGAAAGGACAGATCGTATGGCACTCAGATACATTGTGGGAAGCTCCGGAAGCGGAAAATCGGATTACCTGTACCGGGAACTGCTGGCACAGGCAGATCAGAATCCGGATCGGAATTTTTATCTTATTGTTCCGGAACAGTTTACAATGCAGACACAGAAAGAGCTGGTCCGGCGAGCAGAACAGCACGTTATAATGAATATTGATGTGGTGAGCTTTGAGCGTCTGGCGTTTCGGATTTTTGAAGAAACAGGCAGAACGCAGAAGATTCTGGAGGATACCGGAATCCGCCTGATTCTGCGCAAACTGGCCCAGGAACAGAAGGAAAATCTTACGGTATTCCGGGCGAATATCGGACGGATGGGCTATATTGACCAGATGAAATCCATGCTGTCGGAACTGGTGCAGTACGGCGTCACACCGGAAGATCTGCGTGAGATTATCGACAAGATGCAGCAAGCGGACGGACTGAAGGATAAGCTGCAGGATGTACTGGTGCTGTATCAGACCTTTGAGGATTATCTGTCCGGTCATTATATTACCGCGGAGCATCTGCTGGACGCGCTGTATGATACCGTGGGGGAATCCGATCACCTGCGGCAGGCGGTGCTGGCCTTTGACGGATTTACCGGATTTACGCCGGTACAGATGAAACTCATGGGTCGGCTGATGGAGACGGTTTCAGAGATCTGGCTGACGGTGACCTTCGATCTGCGGGAAAATCTGCTGTCCGAAAATCATGTGGAAGAATTGTTTTACATGAGCCGCCGGATGGTTCAGGGAATGAACCGGTCCGCGCAGGAAACGGGGTTTGAAATTGGGGAGCCGGTATGGCGGAACCGGCCGGAACAGACACGCTTTCAGGAGAATCCCGCCCTGCGCTTTCTGGAGCACAATCTGTTCCGCAAACAGGTGCAGCCCTTTGCCGGTGATGTGTCTGACAGCGTGAGCATCAAGGTCTGCTCCAATCCCAGGGAGGAACTGGAGCAGGCGGCGGCTGCTATCCTGAAAATGCTGCAGGAGGATGAACAGCTGCGCTATAGGGATTTTGCCGTGGTCAGCGCGGATGTGACCCGTTATGAGCTGTACGCGGAACGGGTATTCGGGCGGTATGGAATTCCCTATTTTACCGACAGGAAGCGCAGCGCCGTGTACCATCCGCTGACCGAGCTGGTACGGGCGCTTCTGGAGGTTGTGGAAACAGATTATTCCAGGGACAGCATTTTCCGGCTGCTGCATACCGGCCTTACCGATCTGCCGGAAGAAGACAGGGATCTGCTGGATAATTATGTCACAGCCCGCGGTATCCGCGGGCACAGGAGATGGAATGAGATGTTTCGGGTGGCTATGCGGAGAAACCGCAGAATCCAGACCCTGCCGGAAAAAGAGGAGGAGCGGCGCAAAGCAGAGGAACTCCTGGCCTTAAACGCTTCCCGCAAATACATTGCCGGACTGACAGAGCCGCTGTATCAGGCGTTTCACAGCGGGGAGGCAACGGTGCGGGAAATCTGCACCTGTCTGTACCAGATTCTGACGGAGCTTCGGGTGGAAGAGAAGCTTTCTGCCCGGCAGGAAGAACTGGAGCGTCAGGACCGAAAGGAGGACGCGGCGATTTACGGACAGATCTATCAGACGTTTCTGGATCTGCTGGATAAGTACGTGGATTTGCTGGGGGAGGAAATTCTGCCGGTGACAGAGTACACGGAAATCCTGGAAACCGGTCTGACCGGCGCCAGGATCGGTATGATTCCGCCGGGCAACGACTGTGTTCTTCTGGGGGATATGGAACGGACCCGTCTGGAGGGGGTCAAACATCTGTTTTTCCTTGGGGTCAATGACGGACTGGTTCCGAAAATCGGCGTGGGCGGAGGCATCCTGTCACAGTATGACCGGGAAAAGCTGCGGGAAACATACGGCCTGGTACTGTCTCCCACCGAGCGGGAAGCCGTATTTATTCAGCGGTTTTACCTGTACTGGAGCCTGACAAAACCTTCTCGGGGACTTCATCTGTCCTACGCGCGCACAAACAGCGCCGGTGATGAAATACGTCCTTCTTATCTGATCGATGTGTTCCGGCAGCTGTATCCCCATCTGCAGGAACAGACCGTGACGGATACCTGCATGGGTGATCTGCTCTCTGCCGGTTCCGCGGTGGAGCAGTATATCCGTGGTCTGGAGCTGGCCCGGGAGGGACAGGTGCCGGAAGCATGGAAAGTGCTGCATCAGTGGTATATGAAAGAACCGGGCTGGAAAGACAGGATCCTTCCGCTGTATCAGGCGCGGTATCCGGTCCGGCACCGGAAGAATCTGACACCGCAGACCGCCTGGTCCGTTTACGGCACCGGTATCCGTGGTTCTGTGACCCGTCTGGAAAGTTATGCCCGCTGTCCCTATGCCCATTTTCTGGAATACGGTCTGAAGCTGGGAGAACGGGAAACCGCGGAATTGAAAGCCACGGATTTGGGAAGCCTGAATCATGAAATTCTGTTCCGGTATTCGGAAAAAGTTACCCGGCAGAACAGCTGGTATACGATTCTTCCGGAAGAAAGTGAGGCTCTGCTGCTGGAAAGCATCCGGGAAGCGGAACTGGCCAGAAAAGATACAGCCCTGTATGACAGTGCCAGAAATGAATACCGGCTGACTATGGTGCGGCGTACGCTGCATACTGTAGTGGACACAATCCACGCCCAGGTAAAAGCAGGTATTCTGGAGCCGGTATGGTATGAACGCACCTTTCACATAACCCGGCGGCTGCAGAGCGCGGCGGAACAGCTTCCGGAAAAGGCGCAGCTGCAGCTCTACGGGGTAATTGACCGGATGGATCTGGCCCGACCGGAAGGAAGACCGGGAGAGCAGCTTCTGCGGATTATTGATTATAAGTCCTCGAAGCGGGAGTTTGATCTGCAGGAATTTTACTATGGTCTGCAGCAGCAGCTGATCGTATATCTGGCAGCTGCGGAGGAACTCCTGCGCAGAGAATACCCGGATCAGAAAATTATCCCGGCGGGCGTCTTTTATTCACAGATGGATGATCCGGTCCTGGAGGATACCGGTCAGACAGCGGAGGAGATTCAGGAGGAAATCCGGGAAAAGCTGAAACTGCAGGGACTGGTAAACCGGGATGTTTTTACCTCTATGGACAGGGAAATGGAAGAAGGAAAGCAGACTTCCCGGGTCATCCCGGTATCCATAAACAAAAACGGCCTGCCCAGCAAACGGTCGGACAGGGTACTGACCAGCCCGGAAGATTTTGAGGCGCTTACGGCATACAGCCGCAGACAGATGAATCGGTTCGGCGCCGAAATTCTCGGGGGGCACATTGAGGTGGCGCCCTATCATATGGACAAAAAAACAGGATGTGATTACTGTATTTACAGCAGTATCTGCGGATTTGACCCGCGGCGGGCAGAAGACGGCTATCGGGAGCTGGAGCAGATGCAGGATGAGGAGATCTGGACACGGATCAGAGAAGCAGCGGAGGATAAGACACAGGCATGGGAACAGAGTGGACAGAAGAACAGCGCAAAGTAATTGACCTGAGAAACCGAAGCATGCTGGTATCGGCGGCTGCCGGTTCCGGCAAAACAGCGGTACTGGTGGAGCGGATCCTTTCCCGGGTTCTGGATCCGGAGCATCCGGTGGATATCGACAGGATTCTGGTCGTGACATTTACCAACGCGGCCGCGGCGCAGATGCGGGAAAGAATTCTCCGGTCCATGGAGCAGAAACTGGAGGAACATCCGGAGGATCAGCGCCTGCGGCGACAGACGACTCTGATCCACAATGCGCATATCGAGACCATTGACAGCTTCTGTCTGCAGGTGGTGCGCAGCCATTTTCACCGGATTGACCTGGAGCCCGGCTTCCGTATCGCGGATCAGGGTGAGATCAAACTGATCAAAGGAGAAGTCTGTGATCGGGTCATGGAGTGGTTTTACGCGGAAAAAGACCCGGAATTTCTGACTTTCGCGGATAATTATTCCAGTGCCGGGAAAGACGAGGGAATCCAGAACATGATTCTGTCCCTCTATGAATATGCCAATTCCTATCCCTGGCCGGAGGAATGGCTGGAAAGCTGTCTGCAGTCCGGACGGGCGGATACGCTGGAAGAAATGGACGAAAAGCCCTGGATGCGTCAGTATATCGGCTTTTTTCGGCAGATGACCGAAGAATATCTGCAGACCATTGAGCAACTGCTGCGGATCTGCCGGGAGCCGGGAGGGCCGGATAAATATGAGGCCGCGCTGGAAAGTGACCGGACACAGCTTTCGGAACTGCTGGAACGGTCGGGCTATTCCGCGTGGCAGCAGGGGCTGAAGGAACTGACTTTTGCCAAACTGGGCAGATGCGGAAAAGAAACGGATCCGGAATGGAAAGACTATGTCAAAAATCAGCGGGACGCCTATAAAGAGGACATCCGCAGCCACTGGAAAAAATATTTTGCCGCAGATCCGGAAGAGCAGAAAAACATACTGCAGGACACGGCAGAGATGCTTCAGGTACTGGTGCGTATGACCCGTTCCTTCGCGGAGGAATTCACAGCGGTGAAACGGAAGAAAAATATCCTGGATTTTTCGGATATGGAACACTTTGCCCTGCAGATTCTGCTGACAGAAGAGGAGCATCAGCCCACAGAGATTGCCCGGGAATATCAGGAACTGTTCGAAGAAATTATGATTGACGAGTACCAGGATTCCAATTATGTGCAGGAGGCCCTTCTGCAGGCGGTTTCCCGGGAATCCGACGGAGAACAGAATGTATTTATGGTAGGGGACGTCAAGCAGAGTATTTACCGGTTCCGTATGGCACGCTCCGAGCTGTTTATGGAAAAATATCATACCTATCAGACAGCGAACAGTCCCCATCAGCGCATCGATCTCCACAAAAATTTCCGCAGCCGGCCCGAAGTGCTGGATTTCGCGAACCGGATTTTCGCGCGGGTGATGCGGGAAGATATCGGAAATATTACCTATGACCGGGAAGCGGCTCTGTATCCCGGCGGAAATTTCGCGGATGATCCGGCGGGAAATTACGACCCGGAAGTGATTCTGCTGGAAAAACAGAAAGGAATGGATGCAGCGGAATCCGAGGCCAGAGCAGCCGCGCTGAAGATCCGCCAGATGGTGGAGGAGCAGGTGATTGAGGGCCTGACCTACGGAGATATCGTGATTCTGATGCGTTCCCCGAAAAAGTGGGCACCGATCTACCAGAGCGTCTTTGCGGATGCCGGAATCCCGTTCCTTGTAACTGCGGACAGCGGATATTTTTCCGCCAGGGAAGTACAGGTCCTGCTGGCATATCTGAAGATCCTGGACAATCCCATGCAGGATATCCCTCTGACCGTTTGCATGACCGGATTTTTCGGAAAGTTTTCTTCGGATGATCTGGCCCGGATCAAAGCGGCTTATCCGTATCTGACTTTTGCGGAATCGGTCTTTGCCTATGGAGGGCGGATTTCCGACACCCTTACATCCAGAATTCCGGAGGAACTGTTCCTGCCGGCAGAAGAACCGGATCCGGAGCTGGCTGCCCGGATCGGAATATTTCTGGATACACTTGAGATCTACCGGAGCCGTGTGCCGGACACCCCGATCCACCGCCTGATGGAGGAGATTATGCGGGAAACCGGGTATTATCAGTATCAGGCCGCGCTTCCTGCCGGCAGACGAAGGAAGGCCAATCTGGATATGCTTCTGGAGAAGGCGGTGGCGTATGAACAAACCAGTTATCAGGGACTGATGCATTTCAACCGTTATATCGAAGAACTGCATAAATATGAAGTAGACTTCGGTGAGGCGGAAACTGCCGAAACCCATGAAAACGCAGTGCATCTGTACAGCATCCACAAGAGCAAGGGACTGGAATTTCCTGTGGTTCTCCTGGGGCAGACCGGAAAAAAATTCAATACCAATGATCAGAAAGGGGATCTGATCCTGCATCCGGAATACGGCGCGGCACTGCGGTACCGGAACCGGGCGGAGCACCGGCGGCGGGACACGATTCTGAAAAATGCCCTGACCCTGGAAGAAAAACGGGACAGCCTGGGCGAGGAACTGCGGATTCTCTATGTGGCCCTGACAAGGGCGGAAAAAAAGGTAATTGTCATGGGAACACTGGAAAAACTTCCCGACGGGGAGAATGAGCCGGACCGGGAGGAAATGGGCATATTTTCCGGGGAAAGCCAGCCCCTGCCATTTGCGCAGCGGTTTTCCGCGGTCTGCTATATGGAGTGGGTGCTTGGCGCGATCCGGGGAGACGCTTCCTGCCACCGGGAAATCTGGAAACCGGAGGACCTGGATCAGATGGAAGCGCGGTACCGGTCTGCGGTCAGCCGGGAATCCGCCCGGATTCTGGAGGAGTCCTACGAAGGGGACCGAACCATGATGCAGGAGCTGGAACACCGGTTTGCCTGGAAGTATCCCTGGGCGGACCGCATGCTGCGCCGTCAGAAAGTATCTGTCTCTGACTTAAAGCACAGAGCCATGGCGGAGCAGATGCGTGCCTTTTCCGATGTGGATGAGCCGGAGCTCCTGCCGCAGAAAGAGCCGGAACCGCATATTCCGGCATTTATTCAGGCGTCGGAAGAAAACGGAGGCGCCTTGTACGGAACGGCCATGCATCGGCTGCTGGAATGTATTGATTATACGGAACTGCCAGAGACCGGGGATCTGTATGCGGTGCTGGAGGCTGTGGAGAAACAGATGGAAAACCTGTATGAAGCAGGCAGAATCGATGCGCAGATCAGAGCGCGGATTGACCGGAAGCGGGCAGCAGCCTTTTTCTGCACGGATCTGGCGCGCCGTATGCGCAGGGCTCAGCAGAAAGGCTGTCTGCACAGAGAACAGCCCTTTGTTATGTCGATCGAAGCGTTCCGGGTCTGGGAAGAGGCAGAAACTGAGGAAACCGTGCTGACCCAGGGAATTATCGATGCCTTCTGGGAGGAAGAAGACGGGATTGTGTTACTGGATTATAAAACGGACCGGGTATCGGATCCGGAAGAACTGCGGCAGCGTTATTCCACACAGCTGAAACTGTATCAGGAAGCCATCAGCCGCAGATATCACGGAAGCGCCGGCGTCAAGGAGACGCTGATTTATTCCTTTGCGCTGCAGACGGTGATCCCTTTGTGAAAAGTTTCTGTTGAGAAGACGGTGCAGACTGAGTATAATGCATTTGTAAGAGGATGATACACAAATCCCGGTATGAAACGACCAGAGGAGAGAACCATGAGAAAAGATGTCAGGATAATCCTAGCCAGCGGATCTCCGCGAAGGAAAGAGCTGTTAAAGCTTCTGGGCCTGGATTTTACAGTGCTTCCGGCGGAAGGGGAAGAGGAGACCCATGCGGAGGCTCCTGCGGACGTGGTACAGGATCTGGCGCTGCACAAGGCGCAGGAAGTCTGTGACCGGACAGCTGCAGAAGCAGGGACAGAGACGGAATCCGATGTTCTGGTGATCGGATCCGACACAGTGGTTGCCAGCGGCGGAACAATACTGGGCAAGCCTGTGGATGAAGCGGATGCTTACCGCATGCTTTCCATGCTTCAGAGCCGGGTGCATCAGGTGTACACCGGCGTGGCGCTTCTGGGACAGATCCGGGGCAGACAGGTGCGCCGGGTGTTTTACGAATCGGTGGATGTGACCTTTTACCCGATGGATGACCGGGAGATCCGGGATTATATCCATACCGGCGAACCGATGGACAAAGCCGGATCCTATGGGATCCAGGGCGGCGGCGGTCTGTTTGTAAAATCCATCCGCGGCGATTACAATACCGTGGTCGGACTGCCGGCAGCCAGATTATATCAGGAACTGAAAGAAATTCTGCGGTAATCATACGGATGCCGGATGCGCCGAATGTATGAAAACGCCTGGATACCGCGCAAACTGCACGAACATTTTTTATAATATTTTAGGGGGTATTTGATATGAATGAATATGATGATATGTGTCTGGAGACATTCCTGGAGAATCAGCTCCAGCTGCTGCCGGAGGAAGTGGCGCAGACACCGGAGGAAGCGGAGGAGTTTCTCGAGGAGTGCATGGCCACCGTCTGCGAAAACAAGCAGGAAGTATTAGCCTATTTCAAAGAAACCGGCGCGGACATCACGGGAGTCGATGATTTCGACAATGTGGCGGAAGTGTTCCCGCTTCCCGACGGACGTTATCTGATAGTAGAAGCTTAAACGGTCTGCATAGAGAAAAATAATTGCCTGCAAAAAGCCCCTCCGCGGTGACAGTACCCTCTTCACTGGACAAACCAGTAAGGAGAGTACCGTCACCGCGGAGGGGCCTTTTCATTTCGGGCGTTCTGTTTTATTTTGTCAGTAAAGACATGATCTGATTGCTGCGAAGAATGAACTGATTCATCTCTTCCGGTGTCAGCGGATGGTTGCTCATTTTGGCCAGATCATAGATCTGGTGGCAGAAGAGAGGCGTATGTTCGGAATCTTCGTGATCCAGGATATACTGAACCAGCGGATTGCTCAGATTCAGGGTCAGGGTCTCCGGCGCGTTGTACATGGAAGGATTCATGCCGTCCATATTGTACATCCGCATCATATCCATCATGCGGTGGCCTTCTTCGGAGACAGTCATGACCGCAGCCAGATCCGCGTCTTTTAACTTCTCTACAGCTACTTCCAGGTGTTCGTTGTCCAGGGCAGTGCGGAAGGTTTTCTGAAGCTGCTCCAGTGCTTTTTTTGCATCTTCTTCCGACAGGTCCTCTTTCAGGGCGCCGGTTACGTCCGCGTCGATCCGTTTGAAGGTGTAGCGTTCGTTTCTGCGCTCCAGCTGTGTAATAAAGGAAGCGTCGATATCGGAATCCAGAATCACCGCGTTCATATCATGCTCTTTGAACATCCGGATATACTGTCCCTGCTGGTTGCGGTCGGTGACATAGTAAACGGTTTCCTTTTCCGGCTCTTTTGCTGTGTCTTCGTCCTTGGCGTCTTTTGCGCTGCCGTCTGCGGAAGCATCCTCTGTCTGCTTGTCTTCGGCACCGGTATCCCCCGGTTTCACCAGAAGTTCCGGCAGTGTAAGATAATGATCGTTGATATCCTTAAAGAGGATGTAGTCATTCATCTTGTCACAGAATTTCTCGTCTTTCAGGCAGCCGTATTTGATAAAGGGACTGATATCATCCCAGTATTTCTCGTAGTTTTCCTTTTCGGTTTTGCACAGGCCGATGAGTTTGTCCGCAACTTTCTTCGTAATATACTCACTGATTTTGTTTACAAAACCGTCATTCTGCAGGGCGCTTCGGGATACGTTCAGCGGCAGGTCCGGGCAGTCAATGACGCCTTTTAACAGCATCAGGAAATCAGGGATGACTTCTTTGATGTTGTCGGCGATGAATACCTGGTTGTTGTAAAGCTTGATGGTTCCTTCCGCTGCCTCATACTGCAGGTTGATTTTCGGGAAGTAGAGGATGCCCTTCAGGTTAAACGGATAATCCATGTTCAGATGAATCCAGAACAGGGGCTCTTTATAATCGTGGAATACCTTGCGGTAGAATTCCTTATAGTCATCCTCCGTGCATTCGCTGGGATTTTTGGTCCAGAGAGGGTGAATGTCATTTAACGGAACCGGGCGTTTGAGAATTTTGAGTTTTTCGGTGCGGGGGGAGACTTCTACGATTTCCTTTTCACCGTTTTCGTTCTCTTTTTCTTCTGTTTTCGCCTCTTCTACGATGGTTTCAATGACAGTATCCTTATCGGTCTTTTCTTCCGGAAGGATGGTCTCATATTCCGGTTCCGCGTTTTCCTTCTGCAGATAGATGGGGGTAGGCATAAAGGAACAGTATTTCTCGATAACTTCCCGGAGACGGTATTCGTTGCAGAATTCCAGGCAGTCTTCGTTCAGGAAAAGGGTGATGCAGGTGCCGACTTCCCCGCGGCTGCCGTCGGTCATGTCAAATTCCGTGCCGCCGTCGCAGGACCAGTGTACCGGTACCGCGTCTTTTTTGTAAGACAGGGAATCGATGTGTACTTCATCGGCTACCATGAAGGCAGAGTAAAAGCCTAAGCCGAAGTGACCGATAATCTGGTCATTGGAATCCTTGTCTTTGTATTTTTCCAGAAATTCGGTGGCGCCGGAAAAAGCGATCTGGTTAATGTATTCGGAGACTTCTTCCGCGTCCATGCCCAGACCGTTATCTGTGAATTTCAGAGTCTTTTCTTCCGGATTGAAGGTCACATGAATGGCCGGTTCATAATCATCCGGCAGTTCATATTCACTCATAAGATCCAGCTTTTTTAATTTTGTAATGGCGTCGCATCCGTTGGAGATCAGCTCACGAACAAAAATGTCGTGATCGGAATAGAGCCATTTTTTGATTACGGGGAAAATATTGTTGCTGTCAATCGACAGGCTGCCATGTACTGCTGCCATGTTTGTATGTTCACTCCTTTGAAATCGAAAATATTTTAGCACTCTAACGTACTGTTTGCTAACAAATATCATACGACGAAACCGGAAAGAAGTCAACCGAATTTTAGCACTCAGATAAAAAGAGTGCCAAAAACAGGAGAAAAACCCAAAGGACATGATTCACGGCGCAGGCAGATACATGTCTCAGGGCGCTTCCGGGCATGGCGTCCACAGAATCAGGACATGGCATCCAGATAAAAGGAGAGAAGCAGATGGAAATATTCATCCGGATTTTCAAAGTCAATGCCGGTCAGCCCCAGGATCCGATCGATGCGGTAAAGCAGCGTGCTTCGGTGGATATAAAGACTGCGGGCGGTTTCGGTGGCATTGCACCGGCAGGTGAGGTAACAATGCAGGGTATGGCTCAGTTCCGTATGGTGTGTCTGATCATAGGTTTTCAGAACAGAGAGCGCAGGATGCCGCAGATCCGTCACGGAATGCTCCTGCAGCAGAGTCAGCAGATAGGGAAGCAAAGCGGACGGAAAGTCCTGAATGGCACCCGGTATTTTTGGCGCATATTCTGCCGCAATGGAAGCCGCGCGAAACTCATCCGGGAGCTGTGCGGGACGGCGAAAGGAAGGACTGGCACCGGCACAGTACCGGACACTGGTCAGAAGATCCGTGAATTCTCTGCGAAAGGGCGTCTGGTCGGTCAGATCGTGATTCACCAGTTCCAGGAGGTGGTTCTGATAAAACAGGACAAAGGCAGCAGGATGGATTGCCTCCAGATGATGAAACAGAACCGTTGGGGGAAAAGTGCTGCTCTCCAGCGGTTTTAATACGTACAGGGTCAGCCGGTCGCCGGAAGACCAGCCGAAGCTGCGCAGGCGCAGATCGATCTGCCGGGGATCTGTCTGTTCCCCATTCAGGATATCCAGAAACAGGCCGGCTTTCTGTGTATGCTCTTTCGTGGAACGATTGCGGGCAAGCCAGCGGCAGAGCAGCTCGGCCAGCTGCCCGTGGAGATCTGTCTGGCCTTCGGTATAGGTATTGTCGGCCGAATCGGCAATGAGCCACCCGGCGTGCAGACCGCCGGTAAAGAGATTGGAGACGATGGCGCTGCCGACAGCGGGAACAGAAACCGGATAGGCAGGAAGGTCCGGTTTCCGGATGCTGCTGCTTTGATTCAGGGCCTGAAGCGCGGGCAGGGGAAGCATGCGGGTGCGCAGCAGGTCTTTGAGCTGCGGATGGGCGGACAGGATGGTATCCGGAGCGAAGAAAGCCCGCATGTAGAAGGTTGCGTCCGCGAAAATCATCAGATGATGGGTGATCATGGAAAACTGCTTCATCAGTTTCTCAATGGAACAGTCGGCTTCTATGGCCTGGAGCATTTGATTTTCACAGTCATTATAGTAGTCAAAGGCGTCCAGGATGCGGTTCAGGATTTCGTTGACATCGTCACAGTGCAGCGTCAGGATGTCATTTCCGTTGGAGCAGACGATTTTTTCCTCTTCCATGGGCATCAGGTAAACGGTGGAGGAAGAGAAGCGGAGCTGCTCGGAAAAAAGCCGTACATTCTGTATGATGCATTTGCCGTTCTGAATCTCCGGTTCCGGGGAATAGTCCCGGAGCCAGTCCTTGAGAATCCACATACTAAGCTTCATAAGTCCCTCCCTGACAAGCGGAATATTCTTTCATACAATTTGTAGGAATAACAGATAAATATTTCCTGCAGTTTTACTATATCACAGGATGCATTTGTCAGTAAATTGTGTAATGATAGAAGCAGGAAAAAGAAGGAGGAAACGCCTATGAACGCAATGGAGAAATTTCAGAAAATGCTGAGCCTTACCCCTTATCAGGACCGGACGGAAATCCCGGTATTCCCCATGATGCTAGTGACTTACGCGGCCATGGCGAAGGGAATTACCCAGGCGGATACCATCCGCAGCGCGGATAAGTGGATAGAAGCAATGCAGCAGGCCTGGGAGATCATCGGCAAGCCGGACTGCGCGATGCCCATGTATCCGGGGGATACGGTTTTTATCATGGGACTGCCTGCCCGTGTACCCGGAAAAGAGCTGGGGGAGAACGAGCTTTACCAGTTTGTGGAAACGCCGTTTTTCGAGGATCAGGAAGAGTATAAGAAAATCATGACTATGGGCTGGCAGGCCTGGCAGGGAATGTACCTGTGCAGGATCCAGAATCCGCCGTTTACCAGTCCGGAACAGCTGATGGCCAGATTCGGAGAAATGGGCCAGAATCTGGGAAAAACCATCGGTTTTCTGTACCGGAACGGTGTGGTGCCGATCTTTGAAGGGGCGACGGCACCGATTTTTGATACCCTGTCCATGGCGCGGTCCATGGAAGAATTTATTTATGATCTGTTTGATGTGCCGGGGGATATCATGGATATTCTGAACAAATACCAGCCGCTGGCGGACGAGGCGACGATTCAGCAGATCAAGGGGAACGGCGGTTCCCGCGTGGGCTGCTTTGCCATGCGTTCTTCTGCGACGTTCCTGTCTCCGGACATGTTTGAGGAATTTGCGTGGCCTGCGTTGAAAGGCATGATTGAACGCTTCCATCAGGCAGGACTGACTACAATTCTGCATGCAGACGGCAACTGGCTGCCGATGATGGAATTCTTCACGCAGCTGCCGAAAGGAAGCGTCCACATCGAGCTGGATGGCGCCACAGATATAGAAAAGGCCTATGAGATTCTGGACGGAAGCCAGAGTATCCGGGGGGATGTCCCGGCCACTCTGCTGTGCTACGGAAGTGAGGCGGAAGTGGCAGAGTATTGCGAAAAACTGATTTATATGGGCAGAAAAGGCGGATTTATGCTGGGTTCCGGATGTGAAGTGCCGATGAACGCGAAACCGGAAAATATCAAGGCAATGATCGATTCTGTTCGATAAAAAACTTCAGAAAGTAAGTAAATGGAAAAGGGGAAGACCGTGTCTGCGGCCTTCCCCTTTTCACGGCTTCCGGCAGGAATTTCCTGCCGGAGTTCTGCCGATCCGCAGAAAGGATATTTCCTGCGGGATCAGTGTGCACTGTTTTGCTGCTGTTTTTTCTTTTCGATATTGCGCTGCGCAGTGGTCAGCATCAGCTTGATACGGTTCAGCTGGTTAACTTCGCTGGCACCCGGGTCAAAATCGATGGCGACAATATTGGAGTCCGGATACTCAGACCGCACTTTTTTGATGACTCCCTTGCCAACGATGTGGTTCGGCAGGCAGCCGAAGGGCTGGCAGCATACGATGTTGTTGACGCCGTGGTTGATCAGCTCGATCATTTCACCGGTCAGGAACCAGCCTTCGCCGGTCTGATTTCCTGCGGATACGATGTCGGCAGATCCCCGGGCCGTGTCATAGATGCTGGCCGGCGGATCGAAATGCACGCTGTCTGCCAGGGCTTTATGGGCAGCGCCCCGGAGTTTCTCGATGGCCCAGATTCCCAGGTTAGCCTTGCGTTTTGCGGCTTTGCTGAAGCCCAGGTTATCGGTCTTGAAATTGTTATTATAGAAACAGTACAGGAAGAAGTCCAGAAAATCCGGAACGACCGCTTCCGCGCCTTCCTGTTCAATCAGTTCTGCCAGGTGGTTGTTTGCCAGCGGCATGAATTTTACCAGGATTTCTCCTACAATACCGACTTTCGGTTTTTCGATATTTTTTCGTTCGATATGGTCAAAATCCCGTACCATTTCCCGGCAGAAGCGTTTGTAGGTCCTGTGGGACAGCCACTTCTTATCCTGGCAGAGGAATTTGTTGATGCGTCTGAGCCATTTCTGGTGCATCTTGTCTGTGGTTCCCGGTACTGCCTCGTACGGGCGTGTGGCGTTGATGACACGCATCAGGATATCGCCGAACACACAGCCATAGACGGCCTTCTGGGCCATGGGCAGGGTAAAGGAAAAGCCCGGATTCTTTTCTAAGTCGGACAGATTCAGGGAAATTACCGGAATCTGCGGATAGCCGGCCTTTTTCAGCGCCCGGCGTATGAAACCGACGTAATTGGACGCCCGGCAGCCGCCGCCGGTCTGTGTCATGATAATGGCCAGACGGTCTGTGTCATATTTGCCGGATTCCACGGCGGCCAGCATCTGTCCCACAACGATCAGGGACGGATAGCAGGCGTCATTGTTCACATATTTCAGGCCGGTGTCCACCGCTTCTTTGGTATCGTTGTCCAGTACCACCACATTGTAGCCGCAGGAGCGGAAGGCCGGTCCCAGGATATCGAAGTGGATCGGCGACAGCTGCGGCGCGATGATGGTATATCCTTCGGCGCGCATTTCTTCGGTGAAAAGTACCCGGTTGTGGTTGGTGGGCACAAGGTCCCGTTTGGTCGGATGCTTTTCCCGGGTGCGGATGGCCGCAATCAGGGAACGGATTCGTATCCGGGCTGCACCTAAGTTGTTTACCTCATCGATTTTCAGGCAGGTGTAGATCTTGCCGGACTGGGTCAGGATATCGCTGACCATGTCGGTGGTGATGGCGTCCAGACCGCAGCCGAAGGAATTTAACTGGATCAGATCCAGGTTATCCGTTGTCTTGACATAATTGGCGGCGGCATACAGGCGGGAGTGGTACATCCATTGATCCAGAACCACCAGGGGCCGTTCCACCTGGTGCAGATGGGAGACGGAATCCTCTGTCAGAACAGCAAATCCATAGGAGGTAATCAGTTCCGGAATGCCATGGTTGATTTCCGGATCAATATGATAGGGGCGTCCCGCGAGCACGATGCCGCGCCGGTGGTTGTCTTTCAGCCACTGGATGGTTTCCTCGCCTTTTTTCCGCATATCATCCCGGGCACTGGCCATTTCTGCCCAGCCGGCTTCCACGGCTTTGGCGGTTTCGTGCTCCGGAATGCCGAATTCCTCTTTCATGACGATTTTCAGGCGGTCCCGAATGGTGTCAAGATCCGCGAAGGACATGAAGGGATTGTGGAATTCGATCTGTCCGCTGGTGATTTCCTCTACGTTGTTTTTGATATTTTCCGCGTAGGATGTCACGATCGGGCAGTTGTAGTTGTTGCTGGCTTCCGGAAATTCCTTGCGCTCATAAGGAATGCAGGGGTAGAAGATCCGTGTGATGCCGTGGTTGATCAGCCACTGGATGTGTCCGTGGGTGATCTTTGCCGGATAGCATTCGGACTCGCTGGGAATGGATTCTATTCCCAGTTCGTAGGTTTTGCGGGTGGACTGTGGCGACAGAATCAGCTGGAATTTCAACTCTTTGAAAAATACAGCCCAGAAGGGGTAGTTTTCATATAAATTCAGCGCCCGGGGCATACCGATGACACCCCGTGCCGCCTCTTCTTTTTTCAGCGGCTTGTAGCGGAAAATCCGCTTTAATTTGTATTCAAACAGGTTTGGAACTTCTTCCTTTTTCACTGTTTCGCCCAGCCCCCGTTCGCAGCGGTTGCCGGTGATGTAGTGACGGCCGTCGCTGAACCGGTTGATGGTCAGCAGACAGTTGTTGGTACACTTGCCGCAGCGTTTCAGGTCGGAATGGAAGGTCAGATGCTCGATTTCATCAATGGTAAGCATCTGGGTCTGATGTCCCTCTTCGTAGCGGTCCCGTGCGATTAACGCGGCGCCGAAGGCGCCCATGATTCCGGCAATATCCGGACGAATTGCCCTGCAGCCGGAGATGAGCTCAAAACTGCGGAAGACCGCATCATTGTAGAAGGTTCCGCCTTGTACCACTACATTTTTGCCAAGCTGGGAAGCGTCGGTCAGTTTGATGACTTTAAAAAGGGCATTTTTGATGACAGAGTATGCCAGGCCGGCGGAAATGTCTGCCACGGAAGCGCCTTCCTTCTGAGCCTGTTTTACCTTTGAGTTCATAAATACGGTACAGCGTGTGCCCAGATCGATGGGATGCTCGGCAAATAAGGCTTCTTTGGCAAAATCTTCTACCTTATAATTCAGGGATTTAGCAAAGGTCTCGATAAAAGAGCCGCATCCGGCAGAGCATGCCTCGTTCAGCATAACATTGTCGACGGTATTGTTTTTGATTTTGATGCATTTCATATCCTGTCCGCCGATGTCCAGGATGCAGTCCACATCAGGATCAAAGAAGGCGGCAGCGGTGTAGTGGGCGATGGTCTCCACTTCCCCTTCGTCCAGACGGAACGCTTCTTTTACCAGAGCCTCGCCATAGCCGGTGGAGCAGGAGTATACGATCTGCGCGTCTGCCGGCAGCTGCTGATGAATCTCGCGGATGGCGCGGATGGAGGTGTCAATGGGGCTGCCGTTGTTGTTGCTGTAAAAGGAATAGAGCAGGGTGCCGTCTTCTCCGACCAGGGCAACCTTGGTGGTGGTGGAACCTGCGTCGATCCCCAGATAGCAGCGGCCTTTGTAAGTGGAAAGATCTCCTTTCTTTACAGTGGCTCCTGCGTGCCGCTGGATAAATTCCTCGTATTCGGCAGAATCCCGGAACAGAGGGTCCATCCGGGCGACTTCAAATTCCATATGAAGCTCGCCGGTTAATTTCTCCAGTAAAGCGCTGAGCTGCAGGGCATTGTCCCGGTTGTAGTTCAACGCGGAGCCTTTGGCGGCAAAAAGATGGGAATCCTCCGGCACGATGGTATGCTCTTCGTCCAGCTTTAGGGTGCGGATAAAAGCTTCTTTCAGTTCCGGAAGAAAATGCAGGGGACCGCCCAGAAAAGCCACATGACCGCGGATAGGTTTTCCGCAGGCCAGGCCGCTGATGGTCTGGTTTACAACTGCCTGAAAAATAGAGGCAGCCAGATCCTCTTTGGAGGCGCCTTCATTAATCAGGGGCTGAATGTCTGATTTTGCAAATACGCCGCAGCGGGCGGCAATCGGGTAGATCGCGTTGTAATGCTTGGCATATTCATTCAGGCCGGAGGCGTCCGTCTGCAGAAGGGATGCCATCTGGTCGATGAAGGAGCCGGTTCCTCCGGCGCATACACCGTTCATACGCTGCTCCACGTTTCCGTTTTCAAAATAAATGATTTTGGCGTCTTCGCCGCCCAGTTCGATGGCCACATCAGTCTGCGGCGCGTCATGTTCCAGCGCGGTGGATACGGCAACCACTTCCTGGATGAAGTCCACACCCAGGTGTTTTGCCAGGGTAAGGCCGCCGGAACCGGTGATCATCGGGCAGATGAGCACGTCCCCGGTTTTCTCATAGGCTTCTTTCAGCAGGTGGGAGAGGGCCTCCCGGATGTTGGCATAATGCCTCTGGTAGTCTGCGAAGATCAGATGATCTGCTTCATCCAGCAGGGCTATTTTGACTGTGGTAGATCCGATATCGATACCAAGCTTGTAAATCTTGTTGTTTTCCATTGAATCACCTTTCGTATTTATCTGTATCTGAAACTAACGGTACGCAGGCTGTCTTTCCGCAGCCTGCGGATTTCTGCAAAAAAATGGATTGGTTCGGTGCAAAAGCACACAAAAAAACTCCACGAAATAACTCATGATATTATACGCCCAACAAATTTAAAACACAACATATTAATATAAACTTTATATTTACCGCTAGATCATGTATAGCAGGGCAGTTTGGGCGGGAAAAGTAAAGAAAAACGTCTTTCATTCCATCGGTGTTTTATGCTACAATGAAATACCGATTAACAGAATAAGTTTTTCAAGGAGCAGATATGAATTTTCTCAATCGTCTCGAAAAAAAGATCGGCCGGTATGCCATACCGGGACTGATGAAATACATGGTGGGCTGTTACGTCATCGGATATATCATCATGTACGCGGCCCCGAACCTGGTGTCCTGGCTGACCCTGGAACCTTATATGATTTTTCACCAGGGGCAGGTCTGGCGGCTGGTATCCTGGCTGCTGATTCCGCCCAGCCGCAGTTATCTGATTTTTGCCATTATCATGATCATCTTTTATTATCAGATCGGTACTGCGCTGGAACACACCTGGGGAGTCTTCCGATTTAATGTATTTATTTTCGGCGGCATCATTTTTACGATTCTCGGCGCCCTTCTTCTGTATTTTGCCACCGGGCAGGCGCCGCTGATCCTGCAGGGCGCGTATTATACGACCTATTATTTGAACCTGTCTATTTTCCTGGCATTTGCGGTATGTTATCCGGATCAGCAGGTAATGCTGTATTTTCTGATTCCGGTCCGGATGAAGTGGCTTGCCATTGTCTATGCCGTCCTAGCGGTGGCCGGCGCTGTCAGCGGAGGTGTGGTCAGCATTGTTGCCATCGCGGCATCTCTGGCGAATTTTTTGATTTTCTTCCTGCTGACGAGAAACTATCACGCGGTTTCGCCGCAGGAGATCCGGAGAAAGCAGTCCTTCCGCAGGCAGATGAACCGCCCTTCCGGAAGCTATCGGTCTGAAGACGGCAGAATCAGCAAGCACAAATGCGCCGTCTGCGGACGTACCGAGCTGGATGATCCGAACCTGGAATTTCGGTTCTGTTCCAAATGCAACGGAAATTACGAATACTGTCAGGATCATCTGTTTACACACAAACATGTGAAATAATTCATCCGATGGAGGAGTTTTTCCATTGACGAAAATTAAAAAACGGGGAGTATGGAGTAACTATGGAAAACGAAACACAATCACGCAACTTTATCGAACTGGCGATTGACAAAGATCTGTCTGAGGGAAAGTATTCCGAGATCTGCACCAGGTTTCCGCCGGAACCAAACGGATACCTGCATATCGGACATGCCAAGTCGATCCTTTTGAATTATGGGATCGCCCAGGAATATCACGGCAAGTTCAACATGCGGTTTGATGACACCAATCCCACTAAGGAAAAACAGGAATTTATGGAGTCTATCCTGGAGGATGTCCGCTGGCTCGGCGCAGACTGGGAAGACCGGCTGTATTTCGCGTCGGATTACTTTGACCGGATGTATGAGGCTGCCCTGATTCTGATCCAAAAAGGAAAAGCATATGTCTGTGATCTTACCGCGGAACAGATCCGCGAATACCGGGGGGATTTTGAACATCCGGGCAAGGAAAGCCCTTACCGCGGCCGGAGCATTGAGGAAAACCTGGACCTGTTTGAACGCATGAAAAACGGAGAGTTCCCGGACGGATCCAAAGTGCTGCGCGCGAAAATTGACATGGCTTCGCCGAATATCAACATGCGTGACCCGGTCATTTACCGGATTGCCCATATGCATCATGTGCGCACCGGTGACAAGTGGTGCATTTATCCCATGTATGACTTTGCGCATCCGCTGGAGGACGCCTTTGAGGGTGTGACCCATTCTCTGTGCACACTGGAATTTGAAGACCACCGCCCGCTGTATGACTGGGTGGTGCATGAGACCGGTCTGTTTGAGCAGCCGCCCCGTCAGATCGAATTCGCAAAATTATATCTGACCAATGTGGTTACAGGCAAACGCTATATCAAAAAACTGGTAGAAGACGGAATCGTGGACGGCTGGGATGACCCGCGTCTGGTGTCCATCGCGGCGCTGCGCCGGCGGGGATACACGCCGGAGTCCATTCGTAAATTTGTGGAACTGTGCGGCATCTCCAAAAGCAACAGTTCCGTGGATTACGCCATGCTGGAGTATTGCATCCGGGAAGATCTGAAGTTAAAGGCACCCCGGGCCATGGCAGTGCTGGATCCGCTGAAGCTGATTATTGACAATTATCCGGAGGGAGAATCCGAGGAACTGGAAGTGCCAAACAACATGGAGAATCCGGAACTGGGCTCCCGTATGGTAAGTTTCAGCCGGGAACTGTATATCGAGCGGGAAGATTTCATGGAAGAACCGCCGAAGAAATACCGCCGGCTCTATCCGGGCAACGAAGTACGGCTGATGAACGCGTATTTCGTAACCTGCACCGGATTTGAGAAAGATGAAAACGGCGAAATCACAGCGGTGCACTGCACCTATGATCCGGCCAGCCGCGGCGGAAACAGCCCCGACGGGCGGAAAGTCAAAGGTACCATCCACTGGGTGGATGCGGCCACGGCATTCCGGGCAACGGTACGCCTGTACGAAAATATCGTAGATGAGGAAAAGGGTGTCTATAATAAAGAAGACGGCTCCCTGAATGTAAATCCGAACTCACTTACCGTCTGCGGGAACTGTTATATAGAACAGGGGCTGCAGCAGGCAGAAGCATATGACAGCTTTCAGTTTGTGCGGACCGGCTTCTTTAATGTGGACTGCAGGGATTCCAGACCGGGTCAGCCGGTGTTTAACAGGATCGTTTCGCTGAAAAGCTCCTACAAACTGCCAAAGGCATAAACAGATACACAGAACCTTTCAAATGCGGGTTCACTGATTTCGGCCTTTCCTTTCGGAAGAACTGTACTTCGTGTACAGCAGCTTTTTCGGAGGGGAAGGCCGATTTCTATATTACAGGGTCTTGCGAAAGCAAACGCAGCAGGGGATATTTTTTGTGAAGATTTTGTACTATTTTCCAATAATAAAGGAAAAGCCCTGCATCCGGCGGAAAACGTGGATGATTGTATACAGACCATTCTTGTATTAAGATCTGTGCAATGATATACTGTAGGTGTTGTATTTACAGGAGAACATAAAAGTACTGTTGGGGAGGAAAGCAATTGAAAGTAAAACAGACAGTCCCTTTTAAAGGCACGAAAGAGCAGGAACAGGAACTGAGACGTTTTATGGCTGCCCATAAGGGACAGCCGGGTGCTGTGCTGCCTGTTATGCAGAAAGCAAAGGAAATTTACGGTTATCTGCCGCTGGAAGTACAGCAGATGATCGCGGAAGGTACCGGCCAGCCGGTCAGTGCCGTTTACGGAATCGCAACCTTTTACTCTCAGTTTAATCTGCAGCCGAAGGGAAAGTATCAGATCAGCGTCTGTCTGGGAACCGCGTGCTACGTGAAGGGATCCGGCGATATTCTCGCCAGAATTGAAGAATATCTGGGGATTTCCAGCGGAGAATGCACACCGGATGGGAAATTTTCCATTGATGCATGCAGGTGCATCGGTGCCTGCGGAATGGCACCGGTCATGACGATAAACAATAAAGTATACGGCCGTCTGACACCGGATGAGGCAGAACGTATTCTGGATCAGTACCGGCAGAGAGAGGAAGCAGGCGGACGATCGGCTTCTTAGCGAAATAACGTCATGGACAAATGGAGGATATCTATGAATTCTTTGAAAGAACTGCAGACAGTCCGGGAACGGATGGAGGAAAAGCTGGCGGTACGCGGGTACCGGCCGGAGGATAAGGGAAACAGACACTGTGTGCTGATCTGCGGCGGACAGAACTGTCAGTCCGCGGACAGCCACAGAATTTATGAACGGTTCTGTGCCCTGCTCCGGGAAAACGGACTGGATCGGGAAATCGACGTGGTGCAAACTGGCTGCCACGGCATGTGTGAACAGGGCCCGCTGGTGCTGGCCTATCCGGAAGGGGCGTTTTATACCAGATTTCGCCTAGAAGATGTGGAAGAAGTGGTGGAAAGGCATCTGAAAGGGCATCAGATTGTAGAGCACCTGGAATATCAGGAAAACGGAAAAGCACTTTCGGTGAATGAAACCGCTTTCTATGGAAGACAGCAGCGGGTGGCGCTGCATAACTGCGGGCATATTGATCCGGAGAGCATCGAGGAATATATCGGTACCGGCGGATACCTGGCATTGGGTAAGGCAGTCACCGAAATGACGCCGGATGAAGTGATCCGGATTGTGACAGACAGCGGGCTGCGGGGACGCGGCGGCGCGGGATTTCCTACCGGGAAAAAATGGGAGTTCGCTTCCGGCAGCCGCGGACAGGTACAGAAATATGTCTGCTGCAACGCGGATGAAGGCGATCCCGGCGCGTTTATGGACCGCTCGATTCTGGAGGGCGATCCCCATGTGGTGCTGGAGGCAATGGCAATTGCCGGATATGCAATCGGTTCGGATCAGGGCTATATCTACGTCCGGGCGGAATATCCTGTGGCCGTGCAGCGTCTGCAGATCGCGATTGACCAGGCCAATGAAAAGGGGCTTTTAGGCGACCGGCTCTTTGGCACAGACTTTTCTTTTCGCGTCGAACTGCGGCTGGGGGCAGGGGCCTTTGTCTGCGGGGAAGAGACGGCGCTGATGACCTCGATTGAGGGACATCGGGGAGAGCCGAGGCCCCGTCCGCCGTTTCCGGCAGTGAAAGGCCTCTTTGGCAAACCGACGATTTTAAATAATGTGGAAACTTATGCCAATGTGCCTAAAATTATTCTAAACGGAGCGGAATGGTTTCGGAATCTGGGCACGGATCAGTCTAAGGGCACCAAAGTGTTCGCCCTGGGCGGAAAAATCAACAATACCGGCCTGGTGGAAGTGCCCATGGGCACCACGCTCCGTACGATTGTAGAAGAGATCGGGGGCGGCATACCAAACGGGAAAAAATTCAAAGCCGCCCAGACCGGCGGACCTTCCGGCGGCTGTATTCCGGAGGAGTATCTGGATGTGGCCATGGACTATGAGCACCTGGCGGAAATCGGCTCCATTATGGGATCCGGCGGTCTGATTGTCATGGACGAAGATAACTGCATGGTGGATGTGGCCAAGTTCTATCTGCAGTTTACTGTGGATGAGTCCTGCGGCAAATGTCCGCCCTGCAGGATCGGTATTAAGCGTATGCTGGATATTCTGGAAAAAATCACAGACGGCCGGGGAGAGATGAAAGACCTGGATCAGCTGGAAAAACTGGCAAAGGATATCAAGCAGAATTCTCTGTGCGGTCTGGGACAGACAGCGCCGAACCCGATTCTGTCCACGCTGAAGTTCTTCCGGAAGGAGTATGAAGCGCATATTCTGGAAAAGAGATGTCCGGCTCATGTATGCAAGGCGCTGCTCCAGTATGAGATCGATCCGGAACTGTGCCGGGGATGCACGCTCTGCGCGAAAAATTGTCCGGCAGGAGCCATTTCAGGAGAAGTGAAACAGCCCCATGTCATTGACGCGTCCAAATGTATCAAATGCGGTGTCTGCATGAGTCAGTGCAGGTTCTCCGCTGTGGTGCGCAGATAACAGACCGGAGGAATTAGTGATCGAGCAATCAGGAGGTTTTAGATATGATCCACGCAATAATCAACGGTACCGCAGTAGAAGCGGAAGAAGGCTCCACCATCCTGCAGGCCGCTGAAAAATATGGAATCCGGATTCCGCAGCTTTGTTATCTGAAAGAACTGAGTCCGGAAGGCGCATGCAGAATGTGCTTTGTAGAGATTGAAGGCAATCCGAAACTGGTGACCGCCTGCTCTTTTCCCATCGGTGAGGGCAATGTGATTCATACGGAAAGTGAACGGGTCATTGAGGCGAGAAAGTCAACCCTGGATCTGCTGCTGTCCCATCACGACATCCACTGTATGACATGTCCGGGAAACGGCAGCTGCAAACTGGCGGATCTGTGTTATGAATATGGGGTAGAAGGATCCAGTTATCCCACAGGAGAGGACGAATTAAAAGAACCGGTGGACGATACCAATGAATTTTTTGTTTATAATCCGAACCGCTGTATTTTATGCCACCGCTGTGTAAACACCTGTCAGAAGATTGTCTGCCGCGGCGCCATCGCCACATCAGAGCGGGGATTCCGGTCGGTGATCAGTACGGCTTTCGGCATCGACTGGAAAGATTCCAACTGTGAGTCCTGCGGAAACTGTGTACAGGCCTGCCCCACCGGCGCGCTGACTATGAAGCGCAGGAAAAACTACCGGCCCTGGGAAGTGAAAAAAATCCGCACGACCTGTCCCCACTGTGCCACCGGCTGTCAGTTTGATGTGTATGTGAAGGACAACCGGGTGGTGGATACCGAGGCGGCGGACGGGCCCTCCAACCGGGGACTCCTTTGCGTCAAGGGCAGAAGCGGCTCCTTTGATTTCGCCATGTCCAGGGATCGGATCCGCACACCGCTGATTAAAAATCGGACGACGGGCAAATTCCGGGAAGCGTCTTGGGATGAGGCACTGGATCTGGTGGCCCGCAGATTTATGGAAATCCGGAAAAAATACGGTTCGGATGCCCTGGCCGGATTTGCGTGTTCCAGATCCCCCAACGAGGATATTTATATGGTGCAGAAGATGGTGCGCACCTGCTTCGGGACCAACAATACCGACAACTGTGCCAGAGTCTGTCATTCTGCCTCGGTAACCGGACTGGCCATGTCTTTCGGTTCCGGCGCCATGACCAATACGATCGAGGACATTACCCATGGTGTGGATATGATTCTGCTGGTCGGTTCCAATCCGGAAGAAGCCCATCCGGTGGTGGGCATGCAGATTCGTCAGGCGGTCAGAAACGGTACGAAGCTTGTGGTTGCGGATCCGCGTACCACCGGACTGGCAGCCCGGGCGGACATTCATCTGAAGCTGCGTCCGGGCACCAACGTAGCGTTTGCCCTGGGCATGCTCCATGTCATGATCTCCGAACATCTGATTGATGAGGAATTTATCCGTACCCGTACGGAAGGATTCGAGGAAACGAAAAAAACGGCGATGGAATATACCCCGGAACGCACCGCGGAAATCTGCCGGATTTCTGCTGATGATCTGCGGGAAGCGGCCCGGATGTATGCCCGGGCGGAAAAAGCGCCGATTATCTATTGCCTTGGAGTGACGGAGCATACCACAGGAACGGAAGGCGTACGGTCTCTGGCAAACCTGGCCCTGGCTGCCGGAAAACTGGGCAAACCGGGCTGCGGCGTCAATCCGCTGCGGGGGCAGAACAATGTCCAGGGCGGCTGCGATATGGGAGCCATGCCGGACAAATTTCCGGGATATCAGAATGTCACCGATGAGAAGATCCGCAGAAAATTTGAACAGGCCTGGGGGGTTCCCCTGTCCGGAAAAATCGGGCTTCACGCCACGGAAGTCTTTCCTGCCGCAGTGGAAGGCCGTATTCGGGGGCTGTATATCTATGGGGAAGACCCTGTAGTGACGGATCCGGACACCCATCATATCCTGAAGGCATTGAAAAGCCTGGACTTCTTTGTGGTGCAGGAACTGTTCATGACGGAGACCGCTCAGCTGGCAGACGTGATTCTGCCGGGGCGTTCCTATCTGGAAAAAGAAGGCACCTTCAGCAATACGGAACGCCGGCAGCAGCGGGTGAGAAAAGCCATCGAGGTACCCGGGGACATGCGTCTGGATACGGATATCATCATTGATCTGATGAACCGTATGGGCTACCCTCAGCCGCAGATGACAGCGGCAGAGATTTTCGATGAAATGGCGTCTCTAACCCCTTCCTTTGCGGGAATCAGCCACAAAAGACTGGATTCCCAAGAGATTGGCGGCAGAGGCATCCAGTGGCCGTGTCCGGCTCCGGATCATCCCGGAACACCGATCCTGCATGTGGGTACCTTTGCCCGGGGGCTGGGCGCCTTCAGCCCTGCGCCGTATAAGGAATCTGCGGAACTGCCGGATGAGGAATATCCGATTCTGCTGATGACCGGACGGATTCTGTATCATTATACGACCCGGGCCATGACCGGACGGACCAAAGGACTCATGAATATCGAAGGGCATTCTTTCATTGAAATGAATGAGCAGGACGCAGCTGCGCTGGGTATACGGGATAAAGAACGGGTCCGTGTCCGTTCCAGACGCGGCGTGATCACATCGGAAGCCAGAGTCAGCGGCAAATGTTCGCCGGGCGAGTGCTGGATGCCGTTCCATTTCCCGGATGGGGACTGCAACTGGCTGACCCATGCGGCGCTGGACCCGTACTGCAAAATTCCGGAATACAAGGTATGCGCGGTCCGTATTGAAAAAATTCCTGACAGCGAAGCGTATACCGCGGAGGGTGTGTATATCACCCAGGCGATGGTTGCCGAGCAGATGCGGCAGCAGATGGCGGAAACTGCAGAGCATCTGGTGGAGCGGGAGAACCATGCGAATTGACAATCGGTTTCATCCGGACGGACTGAGCACAGAGATCCGGGGACAGTGTTATGACCGTCTGGACCAGCGGCATACAACAGAATATGATGTGACCCGGGAACATCTGCTGGATCTGTGGATCAATGAAGTGCGCACCATGCGCTTGGTCTGCAGTCCTTCAGATCTGCCGGAGCTGATCCTGGGAAGACTGCTGACAGAAGGGATCATCACGGACTGCAGCCAGGTCAGCAGTCTCTATATCTGTGAGGAAGGAGCCCGAGCTCGCGTGGTGCTTGCGCCGGATCATGGCAGAAAGCAGGCGGCAGAGGCACGGGATTATGTGGAAACCGTGCCTAGCTGCTGTACCGGCAACCGGGTCTACAACGATCTCTTCGCGGATGCTTCACCCATGGCAGCGGTTACACCGATTCCCTGGAAAAAAGCGTGGGTTACGGCTCTGGTACACAGTTTTGAAAAGCAGCTGCCGCTGTACCGGAAAACCGGCGGCGTGCACAGCTGTCTTCTGGCCTGCCGGGAACGGCTGGTATGCTGGTGCGAGGATCTGGGACGGCACAACGCCATGGACAAGACCATCGGGTATGCGTTGGAACGGGGCGAGTCCCTCAAAGACTGTCTGCTGTACTCCAGCGGACGGATTCCCACCGATATGGTAATGAAGGCAGTACGGGCAGGGGTGCCGATCCTGGCGACCAAAGCCGCACCTACGGATCTGGCGGTCGAAATGGCCAGAACCTATGGACTGACACTGATCTGTTTCGCGCGAAATGGGAAAATGACGGTATTTTCCGGCCGCCTGCCGGAAGAATCCGGCGGCAGGATGCTGCAGAACACGGCGCAGGAAGTGATCTGAAAACAGGCAGTCCGTCAAGAGCGGAAGGATACAGAAATACATAGAAGAACTGAAAAAAGCACCCCCGGCAGTCAGGCGGTGTGCGGTCCCGGGCAGAAGATGAAACATCTGCCTGGGGACGGCGCACCGGAAGATTTCCGGGGGTGCGGTTCTGGCTTTTGATATGATTCAGAAGAAAGAGGAATTATTTTTTGCTTTCGTTCTTTAATTCCTGCATTTTCATGGCACGGACTTTCAGCGGCAGGCCGAAGAGTGTGATGAAGCCCTCTGCATCGTGATGATCATAGAGATCGCCGGTGGTAAAGCTTGCCAGGGATTCGCTGTACAGGGAGTAGGGAGAAGTGGTGCCTTCTTTGATGATATTTCCCTTATAAAGCTTGAATCGTACTTCGCCGGTTACGTATTCCTGGGTTTTTTCCACAAAGGCCTGCAGGGATTCCCTGAGAGGGGTGAACCAGGTGCCTTCGTAGAGGCACTGGGCGAACTGGTTGGCAACGATTTTCTTAAAGCTCATGGTAGCGCGGTCCAGAACCAGTTCTTCCAGCTGGTTGTGTGCTTCCATCAGAATGGTGCCGCCGGGAGTCTCGTAAACGCCGCGGGATTTCATGCCTACGACACGGTTTTCCACGATATCCACAATGCCGATGCCGTGCTTGCCGCCCAGGCGGTTCAGCTCGCGGATGATATCCGATACTTTCATGGCTTTGCCGTTTACTGTCTTGGGCACACCTTTTTCAAAGGTCATGGTAATGTGCTCTTCTTCGTCCGGCGCTTTTTCAGGAGTTACGCCAAGGACCAGGAGATGGTCATAGTTCGGAGCCTGTGCCGGGTCTTCCAGTTCCAGTCCTTCGTGGCTGATGTGCCATAAGTTCCGGTCGCGGCTGTAGCTCTGGTCTGCGGAGAAGGGAAGGTCGATGCCGTGGTCGCGGCAGTACTGGATCTCGTCTTCCCTGGACTGGAGCTGCCACTCATCCTGACGCCACGGAGCGATAATCTTGATGTCCGGAGCCAGTGCTTTGATGCCCAGCTCAAAACGGATCTGGTCGTTGCCCTTGCCGGTAGCGCCATGGCAGATTGCCACTGCGCCTTCTTTTCTGGCAACATCCACCAGTGCTTTGGCGATTCCCGGACGGGCCATGGAGGTGCCCAGAAGGTATTTGTTCTCATATACGGCACCTGCCTGTACGGTGGGCACGATATAATTCTCGCAGAAGTCGTCGATAATATCTATAATATATAATTTTGCTGCGCCGCAGTATTTGGCTCTTTCTTCCAGACCGTCCAGCTCTTCGCCCTGTCCGACGTCGATGCAGCAGCATACAACGTCATAATTATAGGTTTCTTTCAGCCACGGAATAATAGCGGTGGTATCCAGACCGCCGGAGTAGGCCAGAATAACTTTTTCTTTCATCTTGCATGTCTCCCTTATCTATAATTTCTGTGATTTAGAAAAACCGGAGTGCCCGGTATTCTGCTGAAGACTACTATACTACAAACAAATGGAGTTCACAAGTGTAATTTTATACATAAATATTTAATAAAAATACACATATAGATGCAATGTGCAGAAAATAAATTAACTCTTTTCATCTGGGAAGAATGGTGATATATTGATAAGGCACAATGTTTTCAGCAGAATTGGAAAATGTATTGGGAAATGTATAAATGTATATATATTCATTTTCTGGATAATTATATGCATTCCACTTCCTTCCTTTACTTTACTGCTGAGAAGTATTAGAATATTTGAGTTAAAGAAGGCAGCATGGGAGGACAGTTTTTTGGGAATATTCATTCGATCGATGACAATAGAAGATTATGATCAGGTATACGCGCTGTGGAAGACGATTCACGGCTTCGGCATCCGCAGCATTGATGATTCCCGGGAAGGCACGGAGATCTTTCTCCGACGCAATCCGACCAGCAGCATTGTCGCGGAGGAAGACGGAGAGATCGTCGGGGCGATTCTGTGTGGCCACGACGGACGGACCGGTACCTTCTATCATGTATGTGTCCGGGAAGACTGCAGAAACAGAGGAATCGGACGCAGGATGGCTGCCGCGGCCATGCGCGCGCTGCAGGCAGAGCATGTAAACAAGGTAAGCCTGGTGGCTTTTAAGACAAATGCCCTTGGCAACCAGTTCTGGCAGGATGCCGGATGGGTGAAGCGGGAAGACCTGAATTCTTATGAATTCATATTAAATGAAGAGAACATTACCAGATTTAATCAGTAGGAAAGACTTTATCAGTCAATCATAAACGGCAAAGGAAAGGAACAGACAGAGAGATGGAAAAGATCACAGGCGGCGTGACTGCCGCACAGGGGTTCCGGGCTGCATCAGCGGCGGCAGGGATCAAGTATAAGGACAGAAAAGACATGGCCATGATTGTCAGCGAGGTGCCCTGCAGGGCAGCCGGTACCTTCACCACCAATCTGGTAAAAGCAGCACCGGTGCTCTGGGACAAAGAGATTGTCCGGGGCAGCGGCACGGCCCGGGCAGTGGTGGTCAATGCCGGGATTGCCAATGCCTGTACCGGATCCCAGGGCATGGATTACTGCCGGCAGACCGCGGAAGGCGTGGAGAAAGTCTGCGGTATTCCGGCGGACCAGGTGCTGGTGGCATCCACCGGCGTCATCGGCATGCAGCTGCCCATGGACCGGATCCTTGCGGGAGTGAATGCTATGCAGCCGGAGCTGTCGGACACCGCGGAAGCCGGACACGCGGCAGCCTGCGCGATTATGACGACCGACACCAGGGAAAAGGAAGCGGCGGTGACTTTTGAAATCGACGGACATCCGGTGACCCTGGGAGGCATGTGCAAAGGATCCGGCATGATTCATCCCAATATGTGTACCATGCTTGCTTTTCTGACCACAGACCTGGCCATTTCACAGGAACTGCTCCAGGAAGCGCTGTCAGAAGATGTGCAGGATACTTACAATATGATTTCCGTGGATGGGGATACCTCCACCAATGATACGGTGCTTCTGCTGGCCAACGGTCAGGCGGGCAATCCGGAAATCACCGAAAAAAACGAGTCTTACCGGATTTTCTGCCGGGCCCTGCGTCAGATCAATGAGACACTGGCCAAAAAAATGGCCGGTGACGGTGAAGGGGCGACGGCACTGTTTGAAGTAAAGGTCATTCATGCCGCGTCAAAAGAGCAGGCAAAAATCATTGCCAAATCCGTCATCTGCTCGAATCTGACCAAGGCGGCTATTTTCGGCCATGACGCCAACTGGGGGCGGATTCTCTGCGCTATGGGATATTCCGGCGCTGTCTTTGACCCGGATCAGGTGGACCTGTATTTTGAAAGCAGTGCCGGAAGCCTGAAGATCATTGAAAACGGGGTGGCGCTGGATTACAGCGAAGAACAGGCGTCAGAGATCCTGGCGCAGGAGGCTGTGACCGCAGTAGCGGATCTGAAGATGGGAGATGCCCAGGCGGCGGCCTGGGGCTGTGATCTGACTTATGACTATATCAAAATCAACGCGGATTACCGTTCCTGAAATCAGGGCAAAGTGTCCGAATATTCCGGAACCGGCAGACAGAAACAGGAAAGAGAGTGTGTAACGAACATGAATCAGAAGATCAGTGTAATGGACAAGGCGGAGGTGCTGATTGAAGCGCTGCCTTATATTCAGCGATTCAACCGCAAGATTATTGTGGTCAAGTACGGCGGCAGCGCAATGGTAGATGAAGAACTGAAAAGAAACGTGATTCAGGATGTTACCCTGCTGAAACTGGTAGGATTCAAACCGATCATTGTGCACGGCGGAGGAAAAGAAATCAGCCGGTGGGTCAGCAAGTCCGGGATCGATCCGGTATTTGTCAACGGCCTGCGCAAAACCGATGCCCAGACTATGGAAATCGCGGAAATGGTACTGGGACGCATCGGCAAATCCCTGGTATCTTTAGTGGAATCCCTGGGAGTAAATGCTGTCAGCATCAGCGGCAAGGACGGCGGACTCCTGAAAGTGGAGAAGAAGTATTCCGAAGGCCAGGATATCGGGTATGTGGGAGATATCAAACAGGTGAATCCGAAGATCCTGTATGATCTGCTGGAAAAGGACTTTCTGCCGATTGTCTGTCCGGTGGGGCTGGATGAGGATTACAATACTTACAATATCAACGCGGATGACGCGGCCTGCGCAATCGCCCGGGCGGTACAGGCAGAAAAGCTGGCCTTCCTGTCCGATATTGAAGGGGTTTACCGGGACGCGGACGACCCGTCTACCTTGATCAGTGAGCTGACGGTCCAAGAGGCAAAACAGCTGCTGGAAAGCGGCTGCATCGGCGGCGGAATGCTTCCGAAGCTGCAGGGCTGTATCGACGCGGTGGAAAACGGCGTATCCCGGGTCCATATTCTGGACGGCAGAATCGCTCACTGTCTTCTGCTGGAGATCTTTACCAACCGCGGCATCGGAACCGCAATATTAAATACAAAGGAGCAGAAATATTTCAATGAATAAAGAAGGTTATATCGAAGAAGCAGAGCATGCGCTGCTGCATACATACAATCGGTTTCCGGTGGTTTTAGACCATGGGGAGGACGTGTATCTTTATGATACCGACGGAAAAAAATATCTGGATTTCGCGGCGGGCATCGCGGTATGCGCGCTGGGATACAGCAACGAAACTTACAAACAGGCGCTGAAAAATCAGGTGGACAAGCTGATCCACACCTCAAATCTGTACTATAATCCGCCGGTTGCGGAAGCAGCGGAAAAAGTTCTGAAAATCTCCGGCATGGACCGTGTGTTCTTTACAAACAGCGGAACCGAGGCGATTGAGGGAGCCATCAAATCGGCGAAAAAATATGCCTATACACGGGACGGCCATGCCGGCCATGAAATCATTGCCATGAATCATGCCTTTCACGGCAGAAGCCTGGGCGCGCTGTCGGTAACCGGCACCGCCCACTACCGGGAACCCTTTGAACCGCTGGTACCCGGTGTGCATTTCGCGGAATATAACAATCTGGAGAGTGTAAAAGCACTGGTAAATGACAGGACCTGTGCCGTTATTATGGAAACCGTACAGGGAGAAGGCGGAATTTACCCGGCGGATCCGGAGTTTATCCGGGGAGTCCGCAAACTCTGCGACGAAAAAGACATCCTGCTGATTCTGGACGAAATCCAGTGCGGCATGGGGCGTACCGGGTATATGTTTGCCTGGCAGAAATACGGCGTACAGCCGGATATCATGACCGTGGCGAAAGCGCTGGGCAACGGCGTACCGGTAGGCGCTTTCCTTATGACACAGCGGGTGGCGGACAAATCCCTTGCGCCCGGCGACCATGGCACCACCTATGGCGGCAATCCGCTGATTGGCACGGCGGTCAGCACAGTCATTGATATTTTTGAACAGGAACACCTGACGGATCATGTCAGAGAGATATCCGGTTATCTGGTGAAACGGCTGGAAGAGCTGAAAGAAAAGCACAGCTGCATTACAGCCCTGCGGGGCGCGGGACTGATGCAGGGCGTGGTGCTCAGCCTTCCGGTTGGGGAAGTATCCCGGGCGGCGCTGACCAGGGGGCTCCTTGTGATCTCCGCCGGCAGCGATGTGCTGCGTCTGGTGCCGCCGCTTGTGATAGAGGAAACGCATGTGGATGAAATGATCCGCATACTGGATGAAGTGCTGACCGGGCTGGAGGCCCGTCAGTAAACCGCGGCAGAAGAGATTCCGCAGTCGGAAACCTGTACCCGGCGGATCGGCCGGACGGAATAGGACAAGTTCTTTTCCATGCGAAAAAGAACTTGTCTTATTTTCTATATTTCGTTAGAATGAATGAGAAGCATTAAGGGGCCTTTTTAACAGATTCTGTTTGAAAGGATATGCTTTTTATGTATTACAGATACATTTATACAGGTATCATTACGGTTCTGGCATTCATCTGTACCGCGTGCTCGGGACCTTCTCACGGCGTTTTGCTGTCGGAATCCCGAAGTGAATTATCCGAATGGTCCTCCTCCAGTGAGGAGACAGATCCGGTTTTGCAGAAGAAATCCGATTCCCTGCAGAATGGGATTTATGTTTATGTGTGCGGTGCTGTCAGGCATCCGGGCGTCTATCAGCTGCCGGGCGGCAGCCGTCTGTATGAGGCGGTGGACCGGGCAGGGGGATTTACCCGGAAGGCAGACAGGGAAAGCGTGAACCTGGCGGAAGAAGTATCTGACGGTGCCATGGTTCGGATTCCGGCAAAGCCTGCCGACAGCAGACAAACGAACGGCTCCGGCGGAACCGGCGCGGATCAGAGCCGGAAGGCTGCTTCTTCCGGAAGCGCGGATCTCATAAATATCAACACCGCCGATGTGGAGAAGCTGATGACCCTGCCGGGTATCGGGGAGAACAAGGCGTCCGCGATTGTGCGTTACCGGGAGACCAACGGAAGATTCGGCAGAAAAGAAGATCTGATGAATGTGCCCGGAATCAAAGAAGGTACCTTTTCCAAATTTAAAGATCAGATTACGGTATAAGAGGTGTAAAGATGGCAACAAGAGTACTGGTAGTAGATGATGAGGAGCTTATCGTAAAGGGAATCCGTTTCAGCCTGGTACAGGAAGGGATGGAAGTGGACTGCGCCTACGACGGGGAAGAAGCGCTGCAGAAGGCTAAAGACAATGAATATGATATTATTCTCTTGGACATAATGCTTCCGAAGATGGACGGTCTGCAGGTGTGCCAGCAGATTCGTGAATTCTCCCAGGTTCCGATCGTGATGCTCAGTGCCAAAGGCGAAGATATGGATAAGATCATGGGACTGGAATATGGCGCAGACGACTATATTACCAAACCCTTCAACATCCTGGAAGTCAAAGCCAGAATCAAAGCGGTGGTCCGCCGTACTTCCGTACGCCAGACAGAGAAAAAGGACGAAAGCCTGATTGTCAGCGGCGATATGAAAATTGACGCGGAAAGCCGGCGTCTGTTCATCAAGGACAAAGAGATATCCCTGACGGCCAAGGAGTTCGACCTGATGGAGCTTTTCGTGAAAAATCCGGAAAAAGTCTTCAGCCGGGAGCAGCTTCTGAATCTGGTCTGGGGCTATGAGTATCCCGGGGATTTAAGGACTGTGGATGTGCATGTCCGGAGGCTTCGTGAAAAAGTGGAACCGAACCCCAGCGAACCGAAATATGTTCACACCAAATGGGGTGTCGGATATTACTACCATGTGGCTTAGGCTTAGAGGATATTCATGTTTGCTGCTTTACGTAACTTTTTTAAGAGTCTGAAATTTCGTATCTATATTTTTCTGCTGATTTTCGCGGTGATTCCAAGTGTGGTGATTCGTGTCGGTGTGATACGCGCCTATGAGAATTATTCCGCGGAAACAAGAATGAATGATATTATCTCACAGATCCGGCTTCTGAATTCGCAGATCACCAGAAATGACTATCTGAATGACGCGGAATCAGAAGCCATTACCGCACATATCGAACAGCTGGGATCCGTCTATGATATCCGCATTATACTGGTGAATGATTCCTTCCAGGCTGTCACGGACACTTACAACCGCATCGTGGGCAAGGATGTGATTTCTTCCGAGATTCTTACCGCGTACAATGAAGCGCGTACCGTCCGTGAGTACAACCGCAAGGAATCCTATATCCGGATCGCCGTTCCGATTTACCGGGAGGTCCCGGTTCAGGGGGATCGGAACACTGATTCCTCCAACAGCAGCATCCGGACGACACAGGTCTGCGGCGTGGCGCTGGTAAACGGATCCTCGGATTTCATGACGGAGGATCTGAACCACATGATCCAATGGGCCTTTATCCTGCAGCTGATTACCTATGTGATTGTTGTGGTGGGAGGCTTCCTTCTGGCCAATCGTCTGGTGAAGCCGCTGCATCAGCTGGCGTCTTCGATTCAGGAGGTCAAGGAGGGGTATACCTCAGATTTTACAGCCGTCAGCAAATATCAGGAAGTGCAGGAGATTTCCGATGCCTGCAGCGAGATGCTTGGGCGCCTGAAGCTGCTGGATGAGTCCCGGCAGGAATTTGTGTCCAATGTGTCCCATGAGCTGAAGACCCCCCTGACTTCCATGAAAGTGCTGGCGGATTCCTTAAACAGCATGGAGAATGTGCCGGCAGAGCTTTACAGCGAGTTCATGGGGGATATTACCAATGAAATCGACCGGGAAAACAAGATTATCAATGATCTGCTTTCCCTCGTACGACTGGATAAATCCGCCGGCGAGCTGAATATTTCCAATGTAAACATCAACGACTTGTTAAACCTTCTGATGAAGCGCTTAAAGCCGATTGCTGCCCGGCAGGAAGTGGACCTGGTCCTGGAAAGCTTCCGTCCGGTTACTGCGGAAGTAGATGAAACCAAGCTTACGCTGGCACTGTCCAATCTGATCGAAAATGCCATCAAATACAACAAACCGAAAGGGTTTGTCCATGTAAGCCTGAACGCGGATCACAAGAATTTCTTTGTCTCTGTGATGGATAACGGCATCGGGATTCCGGAAGACGCCCAGGCACATATCTTTGAGCGTTTTTACCGTGTGGATAAATCCCATTCCAGAGCCATCGGCGGTACCGGTCTGGGTCTGGCAATTACAAGAAATATTATTATCATGCATCGCGGCGCCATTAAAGTACACAGTATTGAAGGCGAGGGAACGACTTTCCAGGTCAGAATTCCGCTGACGTATGTAGCCAAGACAGAAAGATAGGGTGACGACAGCCGCATGAAAATAAAAATCAAACCAATACTGGCTGCCGTGATTCTGGCGGCGTCAGTTTCCATGGCCGGATGCGGAAAAGATAAAACCGCGTCCTATAACGCCTATCTGTATTATATCAATAATGATGCCACCGGGCTGACCAGGGAGGGAATTACCTGCAGGGGAGACAGTACCCAGGAACAGGTGCTGTATCTTCTGAAGCGTCTGTCCGGGGAGCAGTCCGGCGCCGACCGGCAGCCCATCCTTCCAAAGGATGTTACCATGTCCAGTCCGGAAATCCGGGACCATCAGGTATATCTGTATTTTGATGATAAATATGCAGACATGAAACCCTCCCAGGAAATCCTGTGCAGAGGCGCCATTGTCAAAACCCTGATGCAGGTGGAAGGCGTAAAGGGAATCTCCTTTTTCGTTGACAGCAAGCCCCTGACAGATGCGGGCGGGAAAAAGATCGGCATCATGACAGACACCAGTTTTTCCGACGATCTGGGCAATGTGGAGGATGAATCCTATCAGATGGACTTAAACCTCTACTTTTCCAATAAAAAGGGAGACGGGCTGGTTCGGGAGACCAGGACGGTGCGTTCTGCCAGCAACATTTCCACACCGAAGCTTGTGATGCGGGAACTTCTGAAAGGGCCCAAATCCAAAAACGCCCGTACGACCCTGCCGAATTCTGTGGTACTGAACAGAATTTCTGTTATGGACGGGGTGTGCTATGTGAACCTGGGAAGCTCATTCAACGATCAGGATTACAACATCGGGACGGAAGTGGTGATCTATTCGATCGTGAATTCACTGACAGAACTTCCGGGAATCACCTCCGTGCAGATTTCCATTGACGGCAATTCCGACCTGCTGTACCGCAACTCGATGCCCCTTCAGATCTATTACGAAAAAAATTCTGACCTGGTGAACAGACAGTCCTAGTAATACGGGCAGCAAACTGCAGAAACATGAGAGAGTGTCAGGAGGTTTCGTCTGCGGCACTTCAGAATATTGCTTTTATCCGCTGCGGCAGCCGCGGTGATCTTGATGTATCTATCCGGTATGATGGAATCACAGCGCTGCAGCAGCTTTTTTTCACAGGATCTGCGGGGAACGGCCACCGGCATTGTGACCGAACGAAGCAGAAAAGAGGAAGGCGCGGTCTATGTGATCCACAGGGTGTCGGTACGCAGCGGGAAAGGAGGGTACCGGCTTCCCGGAATGCTTCTGTACAGCCGGAATGACCGGATTCCGGCAGGAAGCAGAGTGCGTGTTTCCGGCGTGATGCAGCCATTTTCCCGCAGGACCAATGAGGGGAATTTTGACCCACGTCAGTATTATCAGCAAAAAAGGATTTTCTGCTGTCTGACCTGCGATTCGATTCAGGTGATCTGTTATCCCCGGTTTCCGGTGAGAGAAGGACTGACAGAGATCAGGGAAAGACTGGCGGCGGTATATCAGCAGGCGCTCCCCGGCCGGACGGCGGGGATTCTCTGCGCGCTTACAGTGGGAGACAGAAGCGGCCTGGAAGAAGAGGAACTGGCGGCCTATCAGGATCACGGAATTGCGCATATTCTCGCGATTTCCGGTCTCCATGTATCTGTGGTGGGCATGAGCTTATACCGGCTGCTGCGGAAGCGGTTCCGTGTTTCCTACGGCGCGGCGGTGTCTGTCTGCGGCATGGTGCTGCTTCTGTACGGAGCAGTCAGCGGCTGGCCGGCCAGCAGTGCCCGCGCGGTGATCATGTCCCTGTACATGCTGGGAGCGGAATGGTCCGGCCGAAAGTATGATTCCCGGATGGGACTGCTCAGCGCGGCCCTTATCCTGCTTCTGGTGGATCCGTTTTTCCTGCGGCAGGCAGGGTTCCAGCTGTCCTTCTGCGCGATTCTGTCGATTCTTGCCCTTTATCCTTCGGTATCTGCGCTGTATGGCCGCTTTCCGCTTCCGCCGCCGGTCCGCGCTCTGCTGGATCGCAGCGGATTTGCCATGAGTCTTACGGTGAGTCTGGGAATGCTTCCTTTGACTGCCTGGTATTTTTATCAGATCCCCGTCTATGCGGTTTTTCTCAACCTGCTGGTCATCCCGCTGTGCGGCCCGCTGCTGATCTGCGCTCTGGCCAGCGGACTGCTCGGGCTGGTATCTCTGACCGGCGCAGGCATCCTGCTGCTTCCCTGCAGGGGGATCCTTGCTCTGTTCCGGTCTGCCATGGATCTGACGGACCTGCTTCCAGGCGGCACATGGATTGTGGGGCGACCGCCGCTTTGGGCAATGGCGCTCTTTTATATTATGTTATTCGGCACGGCAGTATGGATGCGGCTGCTGGAGCGGCGCCTGGTGCAGAGAAGGGATCAGAGCGGTGCGGCACGCAGAAGAAAAATTTACCGCCGCTGCTGTGTGCTGCGGGGTCTGCTGACGGGCGGATCTGCTGCAGTCATGAGTGTTTTTCTGCTGGTTCCGCCCCCGCCGTCCTTTGAGATCAATCTGCTGGATGTGGGGCAGGGGGACGGCATTCACATTCAGACAGCGGACGGCGGCAATGTCTGCATCGACGGCGGCAGCAGCAATATTTCCTCCGTTGGTCTCCGGCGCATTCTTCCCTATCTGCGTTACCGCAAGGTAAAAAAAATAGACTGGTGGCTGGTATCCCACACGGACGAGGATCATATCAGCGGTCTGCTGGAAATCCTCCGCGCAGGGTATCCGGTTTCCAATCTGGTGTTCAGCAGGGCGTCCGCCGCCGCAGATGCCGGGGATGCCGGAATGGGGGAATTGCGCAAAGCGGCGGCAGCAGCAGGCTGCCGGGTGGTATATGTGCAGGCGGGGGACTGTCTGCGCATGGGAAAAATTACAATGACCTGTCTGTATCCCCGCAGGAATGACCGATCAGAAGATCCGAATGAACTTTGCCAGGTCTGGCGTCTGGAAGGCGGGGGGATTTCCGCACTGTTTACCGGAGATCTGGGAAAAAAAGGAGAAGAAGAGATGATCCGGCGCGGACAGGTCAGAAAAGTTGATGTGCTGAAAGTGGGACATCATGGATCCAAAGGCTCCACTTCGGAGGAATTTCTGAGAAAGGCAGCGCCGGAAGCAGCGCTGATTTCTGTAGCGGAACATAACCGCTACCGCCATCCTTCCCCGGATACGCTGAAACGGCTGCGGGAGGCAGGAGCCAGGATTTATACGACGAAAAACGGCGGCCAGATCCGGATCCGCGTCAGGGCGTCTGAAACAGGAACCAATGGAAGCAGGGCCTTTTATACCGAACGTCCCTGTGGCTACTCGGACTGAGGAGAGGCTTCCCTTCGCGTCACCTGATTGACGATTAAGATGCCGGCGCAGACCAGGGCCAGTGCCGGAAATACCGCGAATGGAAGGGTGGAATTTTCGCCGGCGAAAAGCAGGGACAGCAGGACGCCGAAGATCGGAATCGTAAAGGAAAATACGGTTACCCGGGAGACCGGATGGTATTTCAGCAGAATGCCCCAGAGGGTGTAGGCAACGGAAGAGATCAGCGCCATATAAAGCAGAAGAAGGAAGGCGGACGGTCCGGCCGGATGCAGATGGCCGCCCATGCCGGCGCCGATTCCCATCAGCACTATTCCGCCCAGGGAAAACTGCCAGCCGGAAAGCATCACCGGATCATGTTTTCCGGAAAAGATCTTCAGACAGGCGGTGGAAATGCCCGAAGACAGGGCGGACAGAAGCATCAGGGCATCTCCCAGCGGAGCCGCGTGCAGGGAAACAGAGGTGCCGCCCAGGTTTACGAGGACCAGGCCGGCAAATCCGACCAGGCATCCCAGAAGTTTCAGGAGGGACAGCCGCTCGGCGCGGAAGAGCAGCGCCGCCGTCAGAATGGAAAAAAAGGTGGTGGTGCCGGTGATCAGAGCCCCCTTGACTGCCGTGGAGTGCGCCAGGCCTGTGTAAAAAAAAGCATACTGCAGAATCGTCTGAAACAGGCTGAGTACCGCAATGCCCGGTAGGGCAGCCCGGTCCGGAAGAATTACTTTTCTGCGGCGGATGGATTCAAAGATCAGTACCTGGATGCCGGCCAGAAAGAAACGCAGTCCGGCAAAGAGCATCTGCGCGCCGGTATCCGAGCCGGCGACCGCAAACAGGCGGTAGCCGATTTTTATACTTGGGAAAGCGCTGCCCCAGAGGGCGCAGCTGATTAATGCACAGAGAATCAGTGCAGGGGTTTTTGCCATAATCGAAGTTTTTGTATTCATGGCAAATATAGTAGCATGATTTTCCGTGAGAAGCAACGGCTGCCGCGGTTGACAGGCAGGAATCCGACTTGTTAGAATATTTTTATGAAGCAGATAAATACAGATATTAAAAATCAAACCTTTCAAAATCTTTACCTGATTTTCGGGGAAGAACGCTATCTGGCGGTGCAGACCAAAGAAAATCTGATCCGTGCGCTGACCGATCCGCAGGATACGATGAATTATACGGTGATGGAGGGAAAGCGCACAGACCCCGGAGAATTGATCGAACTGGCCAGAACGCTGCCCTTTTTCGCGGAACGCAGGGTGATTCTTGTGGAAGACAGCGGTTTCTTTCGCTCTTCCCAGGAACGTCTGGTGAATTTCCTCCCGGAACTTCCGGAAAGTACGGTTCTGATATTTGCGGAATCGGAAGTGGACAAACGCGGCAAATTATATAAATATATCCAGAAACACGGACATGCGGCAGAATGCGGCAGACAGAAAACAGAGACACTGGTGCTCTGGGTCGGGCAGAAGCTGAAGGCGGAACACAAGAAGATCACCCGCAGTGTGATGGAACTGTTCCTGTCCCGCACCGGGGATGATATGAATGTAATCGCGAACGAACTGGAAAAACTGCTGGCATATACCATGGACCGGACGGTGATATCCGCGGAAGATGTGGAAGCGGTCTGCGGCAGTCAGGTGCAGGGAAAGATATTTGCCATGATTGACGCGATTGCAGAACGGAATCAGCAGAAGGCGCTTCGCTATTATCAGGATCTGGTGATGCTCCGGGAACCGCCCATGCGGATCCTGGCACTGATTACACGGCAGTTCCATATTCTGGAACAGCTGAAAAGCATGCAGGAAAAGGGGGTTCCACGGCAGCAGGCGGCATCCCGGTTAAAGATTCCGCCCTTTGCGGTGAAAAAAAATCTCGGACAGGCGTCGAAATTTACCGCAGACAGACTGCGGAAGGCCTTTGCCGACTGTATCCGTACCGACGAGGAAATAAAAAGCGGCAGACAAAACGACCGCCTGGCGGTGGAACTGCTGATCATCAGGTACAGCGCGTAAATAAAAGCATAAAAAAACAGCTGGATGACGGTTCCAGCTGTTTTTGCGATCTGTTTTACGCCGTATATTAATTCATGCCGTTTACTAACTTGCTTAAACGGGAAACTTTTCTTGCAGCGTTGTTTTTGTGGTAGATTCCTTTGCCGGCTGCCTTGCTGATTACAGAAGTAGCGGCAAGTAATGCTGCGGATGCAGCTTCTTTGTCATTAGCTGCGACAGCTGCTTCCACTTTCTTGATAGCAGTCTTAACAGAAGAGCGGATTGCTTTGTTGCGCTCTGTCTTGGTAGCTGTTACAAGAATTCTCTTTTTCGCTGATTTGATGTTAGCCATTCGTTACACCTCCCATACTGAGTTGTTCTTAGCGTTCATCAGTACAGACACGGAAGCACTGACGAAATCATGCTTATTTATGATAGAAGATCAGATGATGTTTGTCAATAAAAAAATAATTTTTTTTCGATATTTTCCCGCCGGGAGGCCGGTTACAGATTAGACAAATAATTCCTGACTATGCTATACTTTGTTTCGCAGATATTATCAGCCTCTGGAGAGGCTGTACAGGAGGAAATAAATTGATCGATCAGAGTAAAATCAGAAATTTTTGCATCATAGCCCATATAGATCATGGGAAATCCACCCTTGCTGACCGTATCATAGAAATGACGGGCACACTGACCGAACGGGAGATGACCTCACAGGTTCTGGACAATATGGAACTGGAGCAGGAACGGGGCATCACCATCAAATCCCAGGCGGTTCGGATTATTTATAAAGCGGATGACGGCGAGGAATATATCTTTAACCTGATAGACACGCCGGGGCATGTGGACTTCAATTATGAGGTGTCCCGCAGCCTGGCAGCCTGCGACGGAGCGATTCTGGTGGTGGACGCCGCCCAGGGCGTGGAGGCGCAGACCCTGGCCAATGTATATCTGGCCATTGATCACGATCTGGATGTCATGCCGGTGATCAACAAGATTGATCTGCCCAGCGCGGATCCGGACCGGGTCATTGAGGAAATCGAGGACGTGATCGGCATCGAAGCCCAGGATGCGCCCCGTATTTCTGCAAAAACAGGAGAAAACGTGCATCAGGTGCTGGAACAGATCGTTCAGAAGATTCCCGCGCCCACAGGAGATCCCAAGGCGCCCCTGCAGGCACTGATATTTGACTCGGTATATGATTCCTATAAAGGGGTGATCGTATTCTGCAGGATCAAGGAAGGATCTGTGAAAGTGGGAACCCGGATCCGCATGATGGCAACCGGTGCTGAGGCCGACGTAGTGGAAGTGGGATATTTTGGCGCCGGCCGCTATATTCCCTGTGATGAACTGAGCGCCGGCATGGTCGGTTATCTGACTGCCAGCATAAAGAATGTACGGGATACACGGGTCGGAGATACCGTGACGGATCGGGAACGTCCCTGCAGGGAGCCGCTGCCGGGATATAAAAAAGTGACACCCATGGTGTACTGCGGTGTGTATCCGGCAGACGGAGCCAAGTATCCGGATCTGCGGGACGCACTGGAAAAACTGCAGCTGAATGACGCGGCCCTGCAGTTTGAGCCGGAGACTTCGGCAGCGCTGGGATTCGGCTTCCGCTGCGGGTTCCTGGGTCTGCTGCATCTGGATATTATTCAGGAACGGCTGGAACGGGAATACGATCTGGATCTGGTTACCACAGCCCCCAGCGTTATTTACCGGGTGCACAAGACCGACGGAACCATGCTGGAGATCACAAATCCTTCCAACTTACCGGATCCTTCGGAAGTGGAATACATGGAAGAACCGGTGGTAGACGCGGAAATCATGGTAACCAGCGAATATATCGGCAGCATTATGGATCTGTGCCAGGAACGCCGGGGCGAATACATCAGCATGGAATATATTGAAGAGAGCCGCGCGGTTCTGAAGTACGTGCTGCCGCTGAATGAAATCATCTATGATTTCTTTGACGCGCTGAAATCCCGTTCCAGAGGATATGCTTCCTTTGATTATGAAATGAAGGGATACGTAAGGTCAGAACTGGTAAAACTGGACATCCTGATCAACCGGGAGGAAGTGGACGCCCTTTCCTTTATTGTATTCAAAGGCAGCGCGTATGACCGGGGACGGAAGATCTGCGAAAAATTAAAAGAAGAGATTCCGCGCCATCTGTTTGAAATACCGATTCAGGCGGCAGTGGGCGGCAAAGTAATTGCAAGGGAAACGGTCAAGGCGATGCGCAAGGATGTGCTTGCGAAGTGCTACGGCGGTGATATTTCCCGAAAGAGAAAACTGCTGGAAAAACAAAAAGAAGGCAAGAAACGCATGCGCCAGATCGGCAGCGTGGAAATTCCACAGAAGGCATTTATGAGCGTTCTGAAGCTGGATGATAAATAGAAAAGAGAAGAAACCATGAAACAGGCAGAATTGTATCTACACATTCCCTTTTGCGTAAGGAAGTGTGAATACTGCGATTTTCTGTCCGCTGCGCCGAAAGATTTCGCTGAAACAGAAGCTTATCTTTCGGCGCTTCTTCACGAAGCAGAAGAAAAGGCGGAAGATCTTGCGGATTATGAAATCATCAGTATATTTATTGGCGGAGGCACGCCGTCCATTTTAAGACCCCGGCAGATACAGCGGCTGATGGAAGGACTGTACCGGTGGTACCGGATCCGGGAAGACGCGGAAATCACGATGGAATGCAATCCAGGAACGGTGGACAGGGAAAAATTGAAGATCATGAAAGCTTCCGGCATCAACCGGATCAGCTTCGGCCTTCAGTCCTGCAGCAGAGAAGAACTGCAGCTTCTGGGCAGAATCCACACCTTTGAAGAGTTCCTGGACGGTTATCAGACGGCGCGTCAGACAGGATTTTCCAATATCAATGTGGACCTGATGTTCGGCCTGCCCAATCAGTCGCTGAAGACGTATAAGGACACGCTGCAGAAAGTGATTGCCCTGGAACCGGAACATATCTCCGCATACGGTCTGATCATTGAAGAAGGCACGCCGTTTTACCAGCGTTATGAAGAAGATGAACGGGCGCGGCAGCGCGGCGAGGAGCCGCGGGAGCTTCCCTCTGAGGAAACGGAGCGGCTGATGTATCTGCGTACTGCGGAGATTTTACGGCATGCCGGGTATCAGCGCTATGAAATATCCAATTACGCAAAAAAGGGGATGGAATGCCGCCACAACATGGGATACTGGACCGGTGTGGAATATCTGGGCCTGGGGCTGGGTGCCTCTTCCATGATGAAGGTGCATCTCCGGCACCGCAGCGGCGAGCTGACCCGTCCGGATCCGGTTTGGAGATTCCGGACGAACTCGGATCTTTCTTCATATATAAAAGGAGATTTTCACGCGGAATCCGAGACTGCGCTCAGCCTGAAGGAGCAGATGGAGGAATACGCTTTTCTCGGCCTTCGCCTGACGAAGGGGATCAGCAAGGCCGAATTCGGCAAACGCTTTCACAGGCCCTTTGACTCGGTTTACCGGGATACGGTTCGGAAAGCACAGAAAGAAGGCCTGCTGGCAGAAGAGGGAGACCGGGTGCGCCTGACTCCTGCGGGGATTGATATCAGTAATTATGTGCTCAGTCAGTTCCTGCTGGATTCCTGAACGGCAGCCGCGGCACATTTTTTATTATTTTCAGAATTTTTCCGAAAAAAATCTTCCGAATGCTTGACAAAGGATTAGGGTGGTAGTATATTAGCCTCAGAAGCGATTAGCACTCCAGACTAATGAGTGCTAACAAATGAGAAACGAAGGAAGAGGCACGAACGAGATGGATGCACTGGATGAAAGAAAAACAAAAATCCTGAATGCCATCATAAGGACCTATCTGGATACCGGGGAACCGGTCGGATCCAGAACCATATCCAAGATGACGGACCTGAATCTGAGTTCAGCGACGATCCGCAATGAGATGTCTGATCTGGAGGAGCTGGGATACATTCTGCAGCCCCACACATCGGCAGGACGGATTCCTTCGGATCAGGGCTATCGCTTCTATGTGGACAACCTGATGAAAGACAAAGATCAGGAAATCTCCGATATGAAGGATTTCGTTATCGAGCATACAGAAAAAATGGAAAAAGTGCTGAAAGAAGCGGTGAAGCTCCTGGCGGCAAATACCAATTATGCGACAATGATATCCACACCGGCGGTGACGGGCAGCAAGCTGAAATTTATCCAGCTGTCCAATGTGGACCAGAATCATGTGCTGGCGACCATTGTGCTGGACGGGAACCTGGTAAAGAACAAGATGATCAAAGTCAGCGAATCCCTGGATCAGGAGACCATGCTGAAACTGAACATCCTGCTGAATTCCAGCTTAAACGGACTGACACTGGATCAGATTAATCTGGGTACGATTACCCGTCTGAAAGAGCAGGCCGGCAGCCACAGCAGCATGATTTCGGATGTGCTGGACGCGGTTGCCAACGCGATCCAGCCGGATGAAGACCTGGAGGTTTATACCAGCGGGGCCAAGAACATCTTCCGCTATCCGGAGCTGAGTGATTCCCACAAGGCCTATGAGCTGATTTCGGCCCTGGAGGACAAGACCGGACTGAAGAATTTTCTCGCGGACAAGGCTTCCGAACAGTCGGACTCGGATGAGATACAGGTTTATATCGGCAGTGAGAATGAGATGGAAGAGATGGAAGACTGCAGCGTCGTGACAGCAAATTATGACCTGGGCGGCGGCCTGCGGGGAACCATCGGAATCGTCGGTCCGAAGCGTATGGATTACGGGAAAGTGGTTCAAAGCATGAAGATCATCAAGCAGCAGCTGGATGATCTGTATCCGGAACGAAAGAACAAAAAACTGGAAATCGCCATCCGGCAGGATTTTTTTAACGCGCTGACGACAGAAAAAGAGTCGGATGATTAGCAGAAAATAAAGCGAGAAAGGAGTGCGACCATGGAAGACAACAAGACAACGAAGGCTGATCTTGACCAGGAAGAACTCAAACATAAAGCAGAAGATTCCCAGGCGGAAGATTCAGTGAAGAAAACAGAAGAACCGGAACAGGAGCCGGCGGAGGCAGCAGAGCAGGCATCCGCAGAAGGTGAGAAGCTGGACGACGGATTCTTTAAAAAGAAAAAGAAAAAAGACAAAAAAGACGAGCAGATCGAAGAACTGACCGATCGTCTGAAACGCCAGATGGCGGAATTTGACAATTTCCGGAAACGCACCGAAAAGGAAAAAACACAGATGTTTGAAATCGGGGCAAAGGATATTATTGAGCGTATCCTTCCGGTAGTGGACAACTTTGAGCGGGGACTGGCAGCAGTATCCGAAGAAGACAAAGACAGTCCGATTGTACAGGGCATGGAGCAGATTTACAAACAGCTGGTAACCAGCCTGGAAGAAGCAGGCGTTACCGTCATCGAAGCAGAGGGACAGACCTTTGACCCGAACCTTCACAATGCAGTGATGCATGTGGATGACGATGCCTTTGGTGAGAATGTTGTGGCAGAGGAGTTCCAGAAAGGGTATAAATACCGGAATTCTATCGTACGGCACAGCATGGTGAAAGTTGCAAACTAACTGTATTTGAATATAGATTGAGAAAAGCAGGAAACAATTTCAGGAGGATAATACGATGAGCAAGATTATAGGTATTGATTTAGGTACTACAAACAGCTGCGTAGCAGTTATGGAAGGCGGACAGCCGGTAGTAATCGCCAACACAGAGGGCGCAAGAACCACACCGTCCATTGTCGCCTTTACCAAAAACGGCGAGCGTCTGGTAGGCGAGCCGGCAAAACGTCAGGCAGTAACAAATGCCGAAAAGACAATTTCATCCATCAAACGTGAGATGGGTACCGATTACAAAAAGGAAATCGACGGAAAGAAATATACACCGCAGGAAATCTCCGCAATGATTCTTCAGAAGCTGAAAGCAGACGCAGAGAACTACCTGGGTGAGAAAGTGACAGAAGCGGTTATCACTGTGCCTGCATATTTCAATGACGCGCAGCGTCAGGCAACCAAGGACGCAGGCAAGATTGCCGGTCTGGATGTAAAACGTATCATCAACGAGCCTACCGCAGCAGCACTGGCTTACGGACTGGACAACGAAAAAGAACAGAAAATCATGGTATACGACTTAGGCGGCGGTACTTTTGATGTTTCCATCATCGAAATCGGTGACGGCGTCATCGAAGTTCTGTCCACTTCCGGCGACAACCGTCTGGGCGGCGACGACTTCGATAACAAGATCACACAGTGGCTCCTTACCGAATTCAAGAATCAGGAAGGCGTGGATCTGTCCACAGATAAGATGGCGCTTCAGAGACTGAAAGAAGCAGCTGAGAAGGCAAAGAAAGAGCTTTCTTCCGCTACCACTACCAACATCAACCTTCCGTTCATTACAGCTACAGCAGACGGCCCGAAACATCTGGATATGAATCTGACCAGAGCGAAATTTGATGAACTGACCCATGACCTGGTGGAGAGAACTTCCGTACCGGTTCAGAACGCTTTAAGAGATGCCGGAATCACAGCTGCCGACCTGGGACAGGTACTGTTAGTCGGCGGTTCCACACGTATCCCGGCGGTACAGGATAAAGTAAAAGCACTGACCGGCAAAGAACCCAGCAAGAACTTAAACCCGGACGAGTGTGTGGCAATCGGCGCTTCCATTCAGGGCGGCAAGCTGGCCGGAGATGCCGGTGCCGGCGATATCCTTCTGCTGGATGTTACACCGCTGTCTCTGTCCATCGAAACCATGGGCGGCATCGCGACCACACTGATTGAGCGGAATACCACCATTCCTACCAGAAAGAGCCAGATCTTCTCCACTGCGGCAGACAACCAGACTGCAGTAGATATCAACGTGGTGCAGGGCGAGCGTAAGTTTGCCAAAGACAATAAATCCCTCGGCCAGTTCCGTCTGGATGGAATCCCGCCGGCACGCCGCGGCGTTCCGCAGATCGAGGTAACCTTTGATATTGATGCCAACGGTATCGTTAATGTATCCGCTAAGGACCTGGGTACCGGAAAAGAGCAGCATATCACCATTACCGCAGGTTCCAACATGTCGGAAGAAGATATCAACAAAGCCGTGCAGGAAGCTGCTCAGTTCGAGGCAGAAGATAACAAACGGAAAGAGGCAATTGACGCAAGAAATGACGCGGATGCCTTTGTATTCCAGACAGAGAAAGCCCTGGAAGAAGTGGGTGCCAATGTATCCGACGCAGATAAAGCTCCGGTACAGGCAGACCTGGATGCATTAAAGAAGATTCTGGAGGAGCATCCGGATGCAAGCCAGATGACGGATGCGCAGGTAGACGAGCTGAAAGCTGCAAAAGAGAAACTGATGAACAGCGCGCAGACCGTATTCACCAAGATGTATGAGCAGCAGGCACAGGCACAGCAGGGCGCTGCAGGCGCTGATGCCGGCGCACAGCAGCAGAGCACCGGCGGATCCGACGATGATGTAGTAGACGCTGATTATAAAGAGGTATAAGAAATAGCATATGGCAGAACAAAAACGCGATTATTATGAGGTCCTCGGAGTAGACCGAAGCGCGGACGATGCCACGATAAAAAAAGCTTACAGAAAATTGGCGAAAAAGTATCACCCGGATGCAAATCCGGGTGATGCTGAAGCTGAGAAAAAGTTTAAAGAAGCATCGGAAGCATATGCTGTTCTGAGTGACAGCGAAAAGAGAAGACAGTATGACCAGTTCGGCCATGCGGCATTTGAAGGCGGCGCCGGCGGTGGCGGCGGCTTTGATTTCTCCGGAATGGATATGGGAGATATCTTCGGAGATATTTTCGGCGAATTCTTCGGAGGGGGCAGAGCCTCCCGCTCCGCAGGCAGTCAGCCCATGAAAGGCGCCAATCTGCGTGCCAGGGTACGGATTTCCTTTGAGGAAGCCGTATTCGGCTGCGACCGGGAACTGGAGATCACATTGAAAGACGAATGTGAATCCTGCCACGGCACCGGCGCAAAGGCAGGCACTTCACCGGTTACCTGTTCCAAGTGCGGCGGCAAGGGGAAGATTGTCTTTTCCCAGCAGTCGTTATTCGGCATGGTACAGAATGTATCCACCTGCCCGGACTGTAACGGTACCGGAAAAGTAATTAAAGAAAAGTGCCCGGATTGTCACGGAAGCGGCTATATCGCCTCCCGCAAAAAGATCAAAGTCACCATTCCGCCCGGAATTGACAACGGGCAGAGCGTGCGGATCCGCGGAAAGGGAGAGCCTGGTGTAAACGGCGGTCCCCGGGGAGATCTTCTTGTGGAGGTCTCAGTAGGATCCCATCCTTTCCTGCAGCGTTCCGGTATGGATCTGTTTTCCACCGCGCCCATCACCTTTGCCCAGGCGGCACTTGGCGGTGATGTCAGAATCAGCACAATTGACGGTGATGTGATTTATACGGTAAAAGCCGGCACACAGACCGATACCAGAATCCGGCTGAAGGGGAAAGGGGTTCCTTCTCTGAGAAATTCCAGCACCCGGGGCGATCACTATGTGACGCTGATCATTCAGACACCATCCCATCTGAGCACGGAAGCCAAAGAGGCGCTGCGCAGATTTGACGAGCTGACGGATGGTTCTCTCGGAGAACAGGAAAGTTCACCCGAACCCCATCACAAAGGAAAAAATAGAAAAAAAGGATTTTTCAATAAAAAAGAAGATTAGTACAGGGGAACCGCTGGTTGCAGCGGTTCTTTTGCTGTGTGACTGCGGGACAGAGCCTGTACTGGGTAATGACAGAAGAAAACAGTTATGATACAATTGCGTCGGATCAAATCAGGTTTCGGATCAGGCAAAGCGGAGGTTCACCATGAAGTGGGAAAAATACAGAATCAAGACAACGACACAGGCAGAGGATTTTGTCAGCAGCATGCTGGCAGACTGCGGCATCGCAGGCGTGGAGATCGAGGATAACACCCCTCTGACCGAGCAGGAAACTGCCCGGATGTTTATCGATATTCCGCCGGAACTTCCGCAGGATGACGGAACCAGCTATCTGACGTTTTACCTGGAGGCAGACGGCGACCATACGGAACTGCTGGACAGGATCCGGCAGGAACTGGAAGATCTGCGGGATGTGGTTGCGATCGGCGACGGGACGATCACGGTAAGCCAGACCGAAGATCAGGACTGGGCCAATAACTGGAAACAGTTCTTTCACTCCTTCTATGTGGGGGATATTTTTATCCGCCCCACTTGGGAAACAGAAGAGCCAAAGCAGGAGGTAAAGACCGTGATTGAAATCGATCCGGGCATCTCCTTCGGAACAGGCAAACACGAAACCACACAGCTGTGCATCCGGGAACTGGACCGTTATGTGCGGCCGGACAGCCGGGTGCTGGATTTAGGCTGCGGCAGCGGCATTCTTTCCATTGTGGCGCTGAAACTTGGCGCAGCCCATGTCCACGGCACAGATATTGATGAAGACTGTATCCGATCCACCTATGATAATTTTGCCGTTAATCATCTGACCAAAGAACAGGGAACCTTTGAAGTGGGCAACCTGATCACGGACAAAGAGCTGCAGCAGCGGCTGGGACAGGAATCCTATGATATCGTTGTGGCCAATATACTGGCAGATGTACTGATTCCCATGGCGCCCTATCTTCCGGCCTGCCTGAAGCCCCAGGGCATTCTGATCTGTTCCGGAATCATTGATTTTAAGGAGAATGCCGTAAAAGAAGCAGTGGAAGCCGCGGGCCTTCGGGTGGTCCGGGTCGGACATCAGGGAGAATGGGTGTCTGTCACTGCGGTAAAGGAGTAGCTATGCAGCAGTTTTTTGTAGATGATTGTCAGATCGGCAGAGAATATGTTACGATAACCGGACCGGATGTGCGGTATATGCGTGCGGTGCTTCGGATGAAACCGGGGGAAAAGATCCGGGTCAGCAGCGCTTCCGGAAGAAACCTGCTCTGTGCAGTCAGCGAAATCTCCGATGCGTTTGTACAGGCGGATATTATTGACGGAAATGCGCCGGATACAGAACTTCCTTCCAGAATCACCCTGTTCCAGGCCATCCCCAAAGGCGACCGCATGGAATATGTGATTCAGAAGGCGGTGGAACTGGGGGTTTCCAGGATTGTGCCGGTGGCAATGAAGTACTGTGTGGTACGCCTGGACGCGAAAAAAGCGGCGAACAAACAGAAACGCTGGCAAAGCATTGCCCTCAGTGCGGCACGGCAGTCCAAACGAAGCGTGATCCCTCAGGTCTGTCCGGTGATGACGCTGGAGGAAGCGCTGGCAGAGGGAAAGCGTATGGACCTAAGAATTGTACCCTATGAAAATGCCAGAGGCATGCAGAGTACTGCGCAAGTCCTGCCGAAAATCTGCCCGGGACAGGACATTGCGGTTTATATTGGGCCGGAAGGCGGTTTTGCCGAGGAGGAAATCGAAGCGCTGCGTCCCGGCGCGGAAGTGATTTCCCTGGGCAGAAGAATTCTACGCACCGACACAGCGGCTGTTACCGTTATGTCATTTTTGAGCCTCCGGCTGGAATATGCGCTGGAACAGCAGAATCATACAGAAAGTATGCAGGAATAAGAATGGAAATATATTTGGATAATTCAGCAACGACCAGATGCGATGCAGAAGTAACGGATCTGATCGTCAAACTGCTGACAGAAGATTACGGAAATCCGTCTTCCCTTCACAGAAAAGGCATCGAGGCGGAAAATCATGTAAAAAAAGCGGCGTCCAGAATTGCGAAGACGCTGCACTGCAAAGAAAAGGAAATTATATTCACTTCCGGCGGAACAGAGTCAAACAATCTGGCACTGATCGGGACCGCAAGGGCGAATCAGCGGAAGGGAAAACATATCATCACGACGGCCATCGAACACCCTTCGGTCCGCAATGCCTGCGAACATTTGAAAGAAGAGGGATTCCGCGTAACCTATATCCAGCCGGACGCATCCGGAACGGTGGCGCCGGAGGCTGTGGCGGCAGCGGTATGTGAGGATACGATTCTGGTTTCGGTGATGCTTGTGAACAATGAAATGGGCGCCCTGGAGCCGGTGGCGGATATCGCGGCGGCGGTCAAAGGCAAGAATCCGGAAGTGCTGATGCATGTGGATGCGATACAGGCCTACGGCAAGATCCGCATCCATCCGAAACAGATGGGCATCGACCTTTTGTCGGTCAGCGGACATAAGATCCACGGACCGAAGGGGATCGGTTTTCTTTATGTGAAAGAAGGAACAAAGATCCGACCGATCTGTTACGGCGGAGGCCAGCAGAAAGGTATGCGTTCCGGCACTCTGAACGTGCCGGGAATTGCCGGCATGGGGCTGGCAGCGGAGCTTTCTTACCGGAATCTGGAGGAAAAAATCCGGGCAATGTATGCGCTGCGCAGCGATTTTATGGAACAGATGAAGGAGATTCCGGATGTGGTGCTTAACAGTCCCGAAGGAACCGACTGCGCCCCCCAGATTGTAAATATCAGTTTTCCGGGAGTCCGCAGCGAGGTGATGCTGCATGCCCTGGAAGACCGGGGAATCTATGTTTCATCCGGAAGCGCCTGCGCTTCCAACCATCCGGGAGAGGGAAGCACACTGATGAAGCTCGGAAAACCGAAAGAAATCACGGACTCTGCGCTGCGCTTCAGCTTTTCGTTTTCCACCAGCAGAGAAGAACTGGACCGGACGGTGCAGGCGATTCGTGAACTGGCTCCGGTACTCAGAAAATTTATACGTCGATAAGGAGAAGATATCGCATGGTATTTCGACAGTTTTTAATTAAATACGGTGAAATCGGCATCAAAGGGAAAAACCGCCGCAATTTTGAAGAAGCGCTGATGAATCAGATCCGGTTCGCGCTGCGCCGCATCGAGGGCGAATTCCGGGTAACGAGAGAACAGGGGCGGATTTATGTCTATGCACCGGAATCCTATGATTATGAAGATGCGGTGACAGCACTGACACATGTGTTTGGCATTGTAGGCATCTGCCCCATGTTCCAGGTAGAGGATCAGGGATTTGACCAGCTGGTGCAGGATGTATTTCACTATCTGGATACGGTGCATCCGGAGCAGGGGCATACCTTTAAAGTGAATGCCAGACGGGCAAGAAAAGATTATCCCCTTAACTCCCAGCAGATCAATATGGATCTGGGAGAAAAAATCCTGGAGCATCGTCCGGATCTGAAGGTGGATGTGCATCATCCGGATATTATGCTGACGGTGGAAGTCCGCGAAAAAATAAATATTTACTCAAAAATCATTCCGGGTCCGGGCGGAATGCCGGTGGGAACCAACGGCAGCGCCATGCTGCTTCTGTCCGGCGGAATCGACAGCCCGGTGGCCGGCTATATGATTGCGAAACGGGGAGTATCCATTGATGCCACCTACTTCCACGCGCCGCCGTACACCAGTGACCGGGCGAAACAGAAAGTAGTGGATCTGGCCCGTATCATTTCCAGATACTGCGGACCGATTCGTCTGCACGTGGTAAATTTCACAGATATCCAGCTGGCAATTTATCAAAAATGCCCCCATGATGAACTGACGATTATTATGCGGCGGTATATGATGCGGATTGCCGAGCATTTTGCCGAAAAACAGGGGAACCTGGGACTGATCACAGGGGAAAGCATCGGACAGGTGGCGAGTCAGACCATGCAGTCTCTGGCGGCTACCAATGATGTATGCACCATGCCGGTGTACCGGCCGCTGATTGGTTTTGATAAAAGCGAAATCGTCCGTGTGGCGGAAAAAATTGACACCTACGAAACGTCGATTTTGCCCTTTGAGGACTGCTGTACCATTTTTGTCGCAAAACATCCGGTTACCAAGCCGAATCTGAATATTATTCGCCGTTCGGAACAGAAGCTTGCGGGAACCATTGAAGCGCTTGTGCAGCAGGCCATTGACACCACACAGGTGATACGGATTGAACCGGAAGAGTATCAGGCATAAAAAAAACGGGCTGTGATCAGAAGTTTTGAAAACAGCCCGTTACTTTTTCGCTTGTGATGAATTCCCCCGGATACAGCGGATCCGCAGTCAGACGATGAATGGTTTCAGCTCTTCCATGGCTTTGGCGAGCTCGTCACCGGATGCGTGGATCGTCAGTTTGATCGGTTTGGAAAGATCAAGACTGAAGATTCCCATAATCGACTTGGCATCAATTACATAACGTCCGGATACCAGGTCAAAGTCAAAGGGAAAAGCAGTTACGATATTCACAAAGCTTTTTACTTTTTCGATTGAATTTAAGAATACATTCACGCTGTCCACTCGAAGTACCTCCCTGTTGATATTAAGTCACAAAAACTATATTTATATAGTATACATTATTGTGAAAAATGTCAATCAAGAGCAGGGTATTTCTGTCAAAAAACATAGAATCAGAAAGGGTTAGGCATGAAAACAGCCGCGTTACATAATTTGGGATGCAAAGTGAATTCCTACGAAACAGATGCCATGCAGCAGCTGCTGGAAGAAGCGGGATATCAGATTGTTCCGTTTCACGAACGGGCAGACGTCTATGTGATTAACACCTGCTCGGTCACAAATGTGGCAGATCATAAATCCAGACAGATGATCCATCGGGCAAAAAAACAGAACCCGGAAGCGGCGGTGGTGGCTGCCGGCTGTTATGTCCAGACTTCGCCGGGGCAGATGCGGGAAGATTTGGCGGTGGATATTATTCTGGGCAACAACAGAAAAAACGATCTGATCCGGCTGCTGGATGAGTATTTTTCCGAACATTCCCGCCGGGAAGAGACAGAAGCCGGGGAGATGGCGCTGGAAGACCTGGTGGATATCAACAGCGGGCTGCAGCCTTATGAGGACCTGAAAGTCTCCGGACCGAAAGAGCACACCCGTGCCTTTGTCAAAATCCAGGACGGATGCAATCAGTTCTGCAGCTACTGCATCATTCCCTACGCAAGGGGAAGAATCCGCAGCCGTTCGGTGGAGAGTGTCATAGCCGAAGTGCAGGGACTGGCAGAACAGGGGATTCAGGAAGTGGTGCTTACGGGGATACATATCAGTTCCTATGGAAAGGACAGTTCGGATACCCTTTTGCATCTGATTCAGGAAGTGCACGGGATTGCCGGAATCCGGCGGATCCGCCTGGGATCGCTGGAACCACGCCTGATCACGGAAGAGTTTGCCCGGTCCCTTGCCGCGCTGCCGAAAGTCTGCCCCCATTTCCATCTGTCGCTGCAGAGTGGATCCGCCGGGGTGCTGCAGCGGATGAACCGTCATTACACGCCGGAAGAGTTTTTGGATAAATGCAGAATTCTGCGCAGCGTCTATGACCATCCCGGGATCACGACAGACATTATTGTCGGATTCCCGCAGGAAACGGAGGAAGAATTCCGGGAAACCTGCGCGTTTGCCAGACAGGCACAGTTTTATGAAGTGCATGTCTTTAAATATTCCCGCAGGGACGGGACGAAGGCTGCTGCCATGAGCGGGCAGATTCCGGAACAGGAGAAAACAAGACGCAGCCATATACTCATGGGCCTGGCAGAGGAACTGAAAAGGGACTATTTGGCCCGGTATGAGGGGAAAACAGTGGAAGTGCTGTTTGAGCATCAGACAGAACGGGGCGGCGTACGCGGATTTGAAGGATTTACCAGAGAATATGTAAAAGTATTTCTTCCGGAATCCGGGAGGGATTTACATAATTGCATAGAGACGGTTGAATTTTCGCAGTGTTTATATTAAACTGGTGATAGTTTCAGATAGCGAAAGGTATCTGGGAAAAGAGAACGAAGACAGAGGTACAGACATGCAGGATCTTGGAAATACACAATATTTTAAAGTAGAAAAAGAGCCGGAACTGCGGATCGGCGATGTGCTGGAGATCGTATATAAGGCCATGCTCGAGAAAGGATACAGCCCGATCAACCAGATTGTCGGGTACATTATGTCCGGAGATCCTACTTATATCACCAGCCATAAGAATGCCAGAAGCCTGATTATGAAGGTGGAGCGGGACGAGCTTGTGGAAGAAGTACTGAAATATTACGCAAAGAATCACGAATGGGAATAAATCAAAAACGAATCATGGGACTGGATTTCGGAAGCAAGACAGTGGGTGTCGCAGTCAGCGATCCGCTGCTGATCACTGCGCAGGGAGTGGAAATCATCCGGCGCAAATCACCCTCCAAGCTTCGCCAGACACTGGCCAGGATCCAGGAGCTGACAGAAGAGTATGACATAGGTACCATTGTTCTCGGATATCCCAGGAATATGAACGGAACAGAAGGAGAACGGTGCGGGAAGACGATGGAATTCAAAGAAATGCTGGAAAAGCGTCTCTCACTGCCGGTTACGCTCTGGGATGAGCGCTTGTCCACCGTGGAATCGGAACAGATTATGATCCGGCGCGGAATCCGCAGAGAACATCGCAAAGAATATGTGGATCAGATCGCGGCCACGATCATTCTGCAGGGGTACCTGGACTTCAGCGCCCGTGAAGAAAATCAGACAGTTATGGAGTAAACAGCGGATGGAAACAATCAGCTTTTACGATACAGAAACCAACGAACTTTTAGAAGCATATGTACTGGAACAGACGGTAATCGGCGGCGTTCCGTATCTTCTTGTGACGGAAAGCGAAGATCAGGAAGAAGACGCCACCGCTTATATTCTTCGTGAAGTACAGGGCGGCCAGGCGGAAGCCTGCTACGAAATTGTCAATGATGATAACGAATTACAGGCAATTTCCAAGGTGTTTGCCGAAATGCTGGAAGACGTGGATTTTGAAATTTAAACAGAAGAAAAGCCCGGGAAACACGCTGTCTGCCGTATCAGGCCGAACCTGCGTTTTTCACGTTTGTTCCGCAGAGGAAACGGAAGCAGCCGGTTTCGCGGCGCCTGTCGGATGTGAGTGCATCACAGAGGACAACAGAAAACAGTTTACGGATCAGCGGACAGAGATGCCCGCCTGTTTCTTTGCGCAGAGGCAGCAGAGGGACTGTTTTTCTGTGTGTAAAAACAGAAAAGAGGTAGGAGTTTGGCAAAACAAAACAAAAAAAATCAGGTAAATTATGACAAAAAACTAAAGATTATCCCCCTGGGCGGTCTGGAAACCATCGGAATGAATATTACCGCCTTCGAATATGACAACAGCATTATTGTGGTGGACTGCGGAATGGCATTTCCGGATTATGATATGTACGGAATTGACCTGTGTGTGCCGGTGCTGGATTATCTGCAGGAAAATCTGGACCGGGTCAAAGGATTTTTCATCACCCACGGCCATGAGGACCATATCGGCGCGCTGCCCTATGTGCTTCTGGAGGTCAATGTGCCGATCTACGCCACCAAGCTGACCATGGGACTGATTGAGCATAAACTGGAAGAACACAGCCTGCTGGATCAGGTCAAACGGAAAGTGGTGAAATACGGCCAGCACATTAATCTCGGATGTTTCCGGGTGGAATTCATCAAGACCAATCACAGCATTCAGGATGCGGCTGCCCTGGCGATCTATTCTCCGGCAGGTATTGTTGTGCACACCGGCGATTTTAAAGTGGATTTCACACCGGTGTTCGGCGACGCGATTGACCTGCAGCGTTTCGGAGAACTGGGCAAAAAGGGTGTGCTGGCGCTGATGTGCGACAGTACCAATGCCGAGCGTCCCGGCTTTACCAAGTCTGAACGGGTAGTGGGCAAGGCCTTTGACACCATTTTCAGGGAACACCAGAACCAGAGAATTATTATTGCCACCTTTGCGTCAAATGTGGACCGTGTGCAGCAGATCATCAACACCGCGCATGTCTACGGCAGAAAAGTCTGCGTGGAAGGCAGGAGTATGGTAAACATCATCTCCATTGCTTCCGAGCTGGGCTATCTGAAGGTGCCGAAGGATACACTGGTGGAAGTGGACCAGTTAAAGAACTATCCGGATGAAAAGACGGTGCTGATTACCACCGGTTCCCAGGGAGAACCGCTGGCTGCCCTGTCCCGGATGGCCATGGGGATCCACAGAAAAGTAAAAATCAGCCCCAACGATCTGATTGTATTCAGTTCCAATCCGATTCCGGGCAACGAAAAAGCCGTATCAAAGATCATTAACGAACTGTACGCCCAGTCCGCGGAAGTGATTTTCCAGGATACCCATGTATCCGGCCATGCCTGCCAGGAAGAGATCAAACTGATTTATTCCCTGGTGCATCCCAAATATGCGATCCCGATTCACGGAGAATTCAAGCACAGAAAAGCACAGGCAGCGATTGCCGCGGAAATGGGATATGACAAAGACCATATCCTTATGATCAACTCCGGCGATGTGCTGGCGATTGATGATGAGGGAGCGGATGTGATCGGAACCGTTCCGGTAGGAAATGTATTTGTAGACGGACTGGGCATCGGCGATGTGGGAAACATTGTCATGCGCGACCGGCAGCATCTGGCAGAGGACGGCATCGTGATTGTGGTCATGACCATGGATTCAGCTTCCGGACAGATTATCGCGGGTCCGGATATTGTGTCCCGGGGATTTATCTACGTGCGGGAGTCTGAGAGCCTGATGGAGGAATCTCAGGGAGTCCTGAATGATACCGTCGACCGCATTGCCAGAAAAGGCATCCGGGACTGGGGAAAGATCAAGAGTGAAATCCGGGAGAATCTTGGCAGCTTCTTCTGGAAAAAGACAAAACGGAAACCAATGATCATTCCGATTATTATGGATGTATAGGAAGTATTCGGAAGACATATGATAGTAAACAGTCGTTACACCACGTTTATGAATTCCTTCAGCCAGGAACTGCCGCCGCTGCTGAAAGCGATCGAGCAGGAGGCCCTTGCGGACTATGTGCCCATCATCAGGAAGGAGACCCAGTCACTGCTGCGGGTCATGCTTGCGGCAGTCCGGCCGGGCAGAATTCTCGAAGTCGGTACGGCAACCGGGTTTTCCTCCCTGCTGATGGCGGAATCCGCGCCGGATCCGGTGCGGATTACAACGATTGAGAATTATAAAAAAAGAATCCCCATTGCCCGGGAGAATTTCCGGCGGGCCGGCAGAAGCGATGAGATCACGCTGCTGGAAGGGGATGCGGCGGATGTGCTGAAGACGCTGACAGAACCATATGATTTTATTTTCATGGATGCCGCGAAAGGGCAGTATCTGAGCTTCCTGGATGATATTATGCGTCTCCTGGCGCCCGGCGGAATGCTGATTTCCGATAATGTGCTTCAGGACGGGGATATCATTGAATCCAGGTATGCGGTTGCGCGGCGCAACCGAACGATTCACAAGCGGATGCGGGAGTATCTGTATACCCTTACCCACAGAGAAGATCTGGATACCTGTATTCTGCCATCCGGCGACGGTGTAACCATCAGCGTAAAGAAAACCGCTGAGAAAGGACGGGAATGAGAAATATTGAATTACTGATACCTGCCAGCTGTCTGGAAGTGCTGAAAGTAGCAGTTATTTTCGGCGCGGACGCGGTGTATCTCGGCGGCGAGGCCTTCGGGCTCCGCGCGAAGGCCAAGAATTTTACCAATGATGAGATCCGGGAGGGCATTGCGTTTGCCCATGCGCATCAGGTGAAAGTATATATTACGGCAAACATTCTGGCCCACAACAGGGATCTGGAAGGCGTGCGGGAATATTTCCGGGAACTGAAGGAAATACGCCCGGACGCGATCCTGATTTCGGATCCGGGAGTTTTTGCAATTGCGAAAGAAGTATGCCCGGAAATCGACATTCACATCAGCACCCAGGCGAATAACACCAATTACGGCACTTATAATTTCTGGCATTCCCTGGGGGCTACCCGTGTGGTGACAGCCCGGGAACTTTCCATTGAAGAGATCCGGGAGATCCGGGCCCACATTCCGGATGATCTGGAAATCGAAACCTTTGTCCATGGGGCCATGTGCATCTCCTATTCCGGCCGCTGCCTGTTAAGCAACTATATGACGGGCCGGGATGCCAATCAGGGAGCCTGCACCCACCCCTGCCGCTGGAAATATTCCGTGGTGGAGGAGACGAGGCCCGGAGAGTATATGCCGGTCTATGAAAATGAACGAGGCACCTTTCTGTTTAACTCCAAGGATCTGTGCATGATTGAACATCTGCCGGAGCTGATCGAAGCGGGCGTGGACAGCCTGAAGGTAGAGGGACGGATGAAGACGGCGCTGTATGTGGCCACCGTGGCACGTACTTACCGCAGGGCAATTGACGATTATCTGGAAAGTCCGGAAAAATACCGCGCAAATATGCCCTGGTATCTGGATCAGATTTCCGACTGCACTTACCGCCAGTTTACAACCGGATTCTTTTTCGGCAAACCGTCGGAAGAAGCCCAGATCTATGATAACAACACCTATGTCCGTGCCTATACCTATCTTGGGGTGATCCGTCAGCTGGATGCGCAGGGCAGAGGCGTGTTTGAACAGAAGAATAAATTTTCAGTGGGAGAAACCATTGAAATCATGAAACCGGACGGCAGAAATCTGTCTGTGACCGTGCGGTCCCTCACAGACGCGGAAGGAAATGAGATGCAGAGCTGTCCGCATTCCAGACAGGAAGTCCATGTGGACCTGGGAGCGGAACTGGAGCCTTATGATATTCTGCGGAGACAGGAGAAAGAAGGAGTACAGGCATAATTATGGAACAGTATGTAGCTTATGTTGGAACCTATACACACGGCAGCAGCAGGGGAATCCATATTTATGATATAGATCCGGCTACCTGGAAGATGCGGGAACGAAAAGTGGTGCCCATCAATAATCCGTCAGATATCGTGGTATCCAAGGACCGCCGTTTTCTGTATTCCATTGCGGATGAAGGCGTCCGTTCTTTCCGGATTCAGAAAGACGGCGATCTGCAGCCGCTGAACGCGGCCTGGACAGGGGCGATGCGCGGAACAGATCTGGAAATCTCAAAAGACGGAAAATATCTGTTTGTGGGCGGCTACCATGACGGCAGCGTTTCTGTGCTGCACGTAAATGAGGACGGCTCCGTGGGGGCGATCGCGGATAATGTGTTTCATGAAAACACAACAAAAGGTCTGACAAAATCTGCATCCGCGCCCCATGTCACCTGTATCCGTCAGCTGCCGGACACCGTGGGATTCGCGGCAGTGGATTCCGGACTGGATCATGTAAAAATCTATCATCTTCAGCCGAAGACCGGCAAGCTGAAGCTCCATGATATCCTGCGGCTGGAAATCAACAGTTCGCCGATCGCGATCCGTTTTTCCGCGGACGGGAGATTTTCCTATCTTCTTTCCGAGGCGGACAATACCGTAACTGTTTTTCAGCTGGGAATCGATAAAGACGGCTTCAATACCTTTGAAACCATTCAGAAGATCCCCTGTTCCGAAGAGAAAGATTTCCGCAGTATCGCAGCCTGCTCCATGGAACTGACCATGGGAGGCAAACATCTTCTTGTGGGAAATAACGGCACAAATACCATGACAGTGTTTAATGTGGATCTGAAGACCGGACTGCTGAGCAAACTGTTTGAAAACCGCACCAGCGGCAGTTATCCGAAAGCACTGGGGCTCATGCCGGACAACCGGCATGTGGCAGTGCTGGCCCATGATACTAATGAGATTATTTCTCTGTACATGAATTATCCGAAAAATTATTTTCTTATGGATGCAAAGCCAATCCAGGTGGAACAGCCCAACTGCATTGCAATCTGCAAGCTGGTGTAGCCGGCAGCGCGGTTTACCGACCGCCTGCAGGCTACCGCAATTTACGAACTGCTGCAATCAGCGAAAAAAACCTGCCTTCCGAAAACAGGATCTGTACGGTCCATATACGGAAGACAGGTTTTTTGCAGAAATAGATAAGTTCGGACTGACCGGTAACTAGCTGGCATTACCGGTAAATGCGGAGGAGATAATCCATGGTGGCAGACATATTTGTCATCAGCAGATCCAGGATCGTTATGGCGGCCATGGATTCCACAACTACCACGGCACGGGGGACAATGACCGGATCGTGACGGCCGCCGATGGTGATTTCACAGGGCTGATGCTCCCGGTTTACGGTCTGCTGGGGCTGGGCGATGGAGGGCGTGGGCTTGACTGCGGCACGGAAACAGAGTGTATCGCCGTCGCTGATGCCTCCCAGGACACCGCCGGCATGATTGGTCTGCTTGCCCACAGAACCGTCGCTGCGGCGGCAGAAGGGATCATTGTTTTCCGAGCCTCTGTTTCCGGCGGCCTGAAAACCGTCGCCGATTTCGAATCCTTTGACCGCGCCGATGGAAAGGACTGCCTGTGCCAGGCAGGCGTCCAGCTTGCGGAAGACCGGGTCGCCCAGTCCGGCCGGGAGTCCGGTCACCCGGCATTCGATGATTCCCCCGATGGAATCTTTTTCCTTCATGCACTGCCGAATGTATTCCGATGCCCGGGCCGCAGCCTCTGCATCCGGCATATAGAGGGCATTGCGGCGGATCTGATCCGGGTCGAACCCCAGGGGGTCACAGGAAACCGGTCCGATGGAACTGGTGTAGGTACACAGGGAAATCCCCAGTGTATTCAGAATGCGGGAGGCGACCGCGCCGGCCGCCACCCGGCCGATGGTTTCGCGTCCGGAGGAACGGCCGCCGCCGCGGTAATCCCGGAAGCCGTATTTCCGGTCAAAGGTATAGTCTGCGTGGCCGGGACGGTATACATCCGCTAATTTGCTGTAATCGCCGGAGTGCTGGTTCGTATTGGGTACGAAGAGACTGATGGGCGTGCCGGTGGTCTTCCCTTCAAAGACGCCGGACAGGATCTGCACTGCGTCAGCTTCCTTTCGCGGGGTGGAAAATTCGGATTGACCGGGTTTCCTGCGGTCCAGAAAGTCCTGAATGTGGGAAGGGGACAGGGACAGACCGGCCGGACAGCCGTCTATGACGACACCGATGCCGGCGCCGTGGGACTCTCCCCAGGTTGTAATGGAAAATAAAGTTCCGTATGTGGATCCTGCCATATGGATCTCCTCCTGCAGTGATAAAAATTCGGGTGTTAAACTTCTTGACAGATATTCCTGTTCCATGAATAATATCGGATGGACTCAGTATTTATCCATCATAATGGAAATAAAAATAAAAGTAAAGAGAGGCAATCCATGTATCAGGTTTTAAAAACAGACGGCAGGGCAAAACGCGGACGCCTGAAAACCGTTCACGGCGTAATCGAGACACCGGTTTTCATGAACGTGGGAACTGTGGCGGCAATCAAGGGCGCGGTAGACGCTTCCGACCTGGAGAAGATCCATACCCAGGTCTGGCTGGCCAATACCTATCATCTCCATGTGCGGACGGGAGACAAGTTAATCCATGAACTGGGCGGCCTGCACCGTTTTATGGACTGGCACGGCCCGATTCTGACAGATTCCGGCGGATTTCAGGTGTTTTCCCTGGCCGGACTGCGAAAAATCAGGGAAGAGGGCGTCAGCTTCCGCTCCCATATCGACGGACATAAGATCTTTATGGGGCCGGAAGAGAGCATGCAGATCCAGTCAAATCTGGGATCGACGATTGCGATGGCGTTTGATGAGTGTCCGCCGGCGCTGGCGGAACGCAGCTATGTGGAACAGTCGGTCAATCGTACCACCCGCTGGCTGAAACGGTGCCAGGAGGAAATGGGGCGGCTTAATCGAATGGAAACCACCCTCAACCGCAGCCAGCTTCTGTTTGGAATCAATCAGGGAGCGATATATGAAGATATCCGGATCGAACACGCCAAAACCATCGCGGATATGGATCTGGACGGATACGCGGTCGGCGGCCTTGCTGTAGGAGAAACCCATGAAGAGATGTATCACATCCTGGATGTGACGGTGCCGTATCTTCCCCAGGACAAACCCACCTATCTGATGGGAGTCGGCACACCGGAGAATATCCTGGAGGCCGTGGACCGGGGCGTGGATTTCTTCGACTGTGTATACCCGAGCAGAAACGGCCGCCACGGGCATGTGTATACGAATCACGGAAAGATCAATCTGTTTAACCGGAAATATGAGAAGGATATGACCCCCATCGAGGAAGGCTGCGGCTGTCCCACCTGTCAGAGATTCTCCAGGGCATATCTGCGTCACCTGCTGAAAGCGAAGGAAATGCTGGGCATGCGGCTCTGTGTGCTGCACAACCTGTATTTCTACAATACCATGATGCAGGAAATCCGGGATGCGATTGAAGCAGGCAGGTTTCAGGAATACAAAAATGAGAAGATTTCAGGTATGAAATCACTTGAATAATTTTCAGATTTCTTGTAGAATATAGAGCAGTGTTTTTATCAATTTAGGAACACAAAGTATACAGGTTGATGTTAGGAGGATTTAACATGGCAATTTTATCCGGCGGCGGACAGTCAGGAAGTATGCTGATTATCTGGGTGGTTATCCTGGTGGTCTTCATGTTCGTATTTATGATTCGCCCGCAGAGAAAGGAACAGCAGAGAAAGAATGATCTTATGTCCCGGATGGCAGTCGGAGATACCGTACTGACTACCAGCGGTTTCTATGGTACGATTATTGACATTGAGGATGAAACCGTGATCGTTGAGTTCGGCAACAACAAAAACTGCCGGATTCCGATGCAGCGTGCGGCAATTGCTCAGGTGGAAAAGGCAGAAGATGCAATCGCGACAGAAGAAGATACAGCAAAGGAAAATGACGAAGAATTAAACAAGCCAAAAGGACTGTTTGGCCGTAAGAAGAAATAAATCAATTCTGCCCCCGGATTTTTCGGGGGCATTCTTCACATTCCAGTGGGAGGTTACAGACATGGTCTATCATGTTGGTGTGATTTCCGGTGACGGAATCGGACCGGAAGTTGTTAACGAAGCGAAAAAAGTGTTAAATAAAGTCGGAGAAAAGTTCGGCCATACCTTTGAATATGACGAGATTCTGATGGGTGGGGTGTCCATTGACGCCACCGGTGAGCCCCTGACCAATCATGCCATTGCGCAGGCCAAGGCATCGGATGCGGTTCTGATGGGATCCATCGGCGGCAATACCAGCACATCGCCCTGGTATCAGCTTCCGCCGGACAAACGGCCGGAAGCGGGATTATTAAAGCTGAGAAAAGCCCTGAATCTTTTCGCAAATCTCCGCCCGGCGCATCTGTATGAAGAACTGAAGGCGGCATGTCCGCTGCGCCCGGACATCAGCGGGGACGGTTTTGACCTGATGATTATGCGGGAACTGACCGGCGGGCTTTATTTCGGAAAGAGAAGCACGGAGACCGTGGACGGTGTGCTGACAGCGACAGACACCCTGACGTACAATGAAAACGAGATCCGGCGGATTGCCGTCAAGGCCTTTGACATTGCCCGCAAACGCCGCAGAAAAGTAACCAGTGTGGATAAGGCAAATGTGCTGGATTCCTCCAGACTCTGGAGAAAAATCGTGGAAGAGGTGGCTGTGGACTATCCGGACGTATCCTATGAGCATATGCTGGTGGATAACGCGGCCATGCAGCTGGTAAGAGATCCCCGTCAGTTTGATGTGATCCTGACAGAGAACATGTTCGGCGATATCCTTTCGGATGAAGCCAGCATGGTTACCGGTTCCCTGGGAATGCTGGCATCCGCCAGTCTGAACGATACCAAGTTCGGCCTGTATGAGCCCAGCGGCGGATCCGCGCCGGATATCGCCGGCAAAGGCATCGCAAATCCGATTGCGACGATCCTGTCCGCGGCTATGATGCTTCGGTATTCCTTTGATCTGGATCAGGAGGCGGCGGCTGTAGAAAATGCAGTGACACAGCTGCTGAAAGATCAGTACCGTACCATTGATATCATGCCCCATGATGAGGAAGATCGGAAAAAAGTCACACAGATCGGCACAGTCCAGGCCGGTGACCTGATCTGCGAGAGAATCTGAAAGAACAGTCAGAAACCGGGCACCTGTCCCGGACTGGATAAAATGTTTTATATGTTAAAGGAGAAACCAAAATGAGAAGTGATAACGTAAACAAAGGCATGCAGCAGGCACCCCACAGATCACTGTTTAATGCGCTGGGATTTACCGCGGAAGAAATGCAGAAACCGCTGGTAGGCATTGTAAACGGATACAATGAAATCGTTCCCGGTCACATGAACCTGGATAAAATCTGCCAGGCAGTAAAGCTGGGTGTAGCAGAAGCCGGCGGTATGCCGGTGGAATTTCCCGCCATCGCGGTCTGCGACGGAATTGCCATGGGCCATATCGGAATGAAATATTCTCTGGTAACCCGTGACCTGATTGCGGATTCCATCGAGGCCATGGCCATGGCACATCAGTTTGACGCGCTGGTTATGATCCCCAACTGCGATAAAACAGTTCCGGGCATGCTGATGGCTGCAGCCCGTCTGAATATCCCCACGGTATTCGTAAGCGGCGGTCCCATGCTGGCAGGACGTGTCAATAATCATAAGACCTCCCTTTCTTCCATGTTTGAGGCAGTCGGTTCTTATGCGGCTGGAAAGATGGACGCAGACGGCGTACTGGACTTTGAAGAGCATGCATGCCCGACCTGCGGTTCCTGCTCCGGTATGTATACCGCAAACTCCATGAACTGCCTGACCGAATCCCTGGGTATGGGACTTCCCGGAAACGGTACCATCCCGGCAGTTTATTCCGATCGTATCAAACTGGCAAAACATGCCGGCATGGCGGTTATGAATATGCTGGAGAAAGACATAAAACCTCTGGACATCATGACACGGGACGCGTTCATGAATGCGCTGACCATGGATATGGCACTGGGATGCTCCACAAACTCCATGCTGCATCTTCCGGCCATCGCCCATGAAGCAGGAATCGAAATCGATCTGGATGTGGCAAATGCCATGAGCGACAAGACACCGAACCTGTGCCATCTGGCACCGGCAGGCCCTACCTACATGGAAGACCTGAACAATGCCGGCGGTGTCTATGCGGTAATGAATGAATTAAACAAATTAAATCTTCTGCATACAGACTGCATGACGGTTACCGGCAAGACCATCGGTGAGAACATGAAAGGCCGGATTAACCGTGATCCGGAAGTCATCCGTCCGGTAGATCATCCTTACAGCAAAACCGGCGGCATTGCCGTACTGAAAGGAAATATTGCCCCGGATTCCGGCGTGGTAAAACGTTCTGCCGTGGCTCCGGAGATGATGGTGCACGAAGGACCTGCCCGGGTATTTGACTGTGAAGAGGATGCCATCACCGCAATCAAGGGCGGCAAGATCAACCCGGGTGATGTGGTAGTCATCCGCTATGAGGGCCCGAAGGGCGGACCCGGCATGCGTGAGATGCTGAATCCGACTTCCGCGATTATCGGCATGGGTCTCGGATCCACTGTGGCACTGCTGACAGACGGACGTTTCTCCGGCGCTTCCCGCGGCGCGGCTATCGGACATATTTCTCCGGAGGCAGCAGTGGGTGGCCCCATTGCACTGGTCGAAGAGGGCGATATCATCAAAATCAACATCCCGGAGAATACACTGAATGTGGATGTTCCGGATGAAGTACTGGCAGAAAGAAAGAAAAAATGGCAGCCGAGAGAACCGCGTGTAACCACCGGATACCTGGCACGTTACGCTGCAATGGTTACTTCCGGTAATACAGGAGCGGTACTGAAAGTTCCTGGGAAAGAGGATTAAGAACCAATGCTTTTAACTGGAGCAGAAATCGTAATCGAATGTTTGAAAGAACAGGGGGTGGACACCGTCTTCGGTTATCCGGGCGGTGCCATCCTGAATATCTATGATGAGCTGTACAAGCACGCAGACGAAATTCACCATGTGCTGACGTCCCATGAGCAGGGGGCATCCCATGCGGCAGACGGCTATGCCCGCTCTACCGGCAGGGTAGGTGTCTGTTTCGCCACTTCCGGTCCCGGCGCCACAAACCTTGTGACAGGAATCGGAACTGCCTATATGGATTCCGTTCCCGTGGTTGCCATCACCTGCAATGTGGGCGTGCCGCTCCTTGGAAAGGACAGTTTCCAGGAAGTGGATATCGCGGGCATCACCATGCCGATCACCAAGCATAATTTTATCGTAAAAGATGTGAACCGTCTGGCAGATACCATCCGCCGCGCCTTCCGAATTGCCAGAAGCGGCAGACCGGGGCCGGTTCTGGTGGACATCCCGAAGGATGTGACTGGCGCGAAGGCAGAGTTTATCCGCAGACCGGTGGAAATTCCGCCGCGCAGTACCGAACGGATCAGCAATGAAAGTCTTCACCATGCTGTTTCCATGATCCAGTCTTCCCGCAAGCCTTTTATTTTTGTGGGAGGCGGCGCGGTGATTTCCGAAGCCAGCAGCGAACTGAAGGAGTTTGTGGAAAAAGTACAGGCTCCGGTCTGTGATTCGCTCATGGGAAAAGGGGCCTTCAGCGGAACGGATCCGCTGTATGCCGGCATGCTTGGCATGCACGGAACCAAGGCATCCAACCTGGGTGTCAGCCGCTGCGATCTTCTCATCGCCATCGGCACCCGTTTCAGCGACCGTGTGATCGGCAACGCGAAACGGTTTGCCGCGGATGCGCAGATTCTCCATATTGATGTGGATCCGGCAGAAGTCAACAAAAATATCCATACGGATGAATGCATCATCGGTGATGTCCGGGAAGTCCTGGCTCGCCTGAACCAGCTGCTGACCAGACAGAACCATGATCCGTGGATCGCGGAGGTGGAGGAATACAAGCAGAAATATCCCATGCGGTACAGTGAGCAGGGACTCTGCGGCCCGTATATGATGGAAGAAATCTACCGTCAGACCAAAGGAGACGCCATCATTGTGGCGGAAGTGGGACAGCACCAGATGTGGGCAGCCCAATATTACAAATACAGCAGGCCCCGGACCTATCTCACATCCGGCGGACTGGGGACCATGGGATTCGGCCTGGGCGCCGCCATCGGCGCACAGATGGCAAACCCGGACAAACAGGTGGTCAACATCGCCGGTGACGGATGTTTCCGCATGAATTTCAATGAGATTCTGACCGCTGTCCGGGAACAGGTGCCCCTGATTGAAGTCATTGTCAACAATTCCGTTCTGGGAATGGTGCATCAGTGGCAGAAACTTTTTTACGGAAAGCGTTACTCCAATACATCGTTTACCGATGACGTGGATTTTGTCCGGGTGGCGGAAGCCCTGGGAGCCAGGGGATTCCGCGTCAGCACACGGGAAGAGTTCCAGGAGGCATTTGCCGCAGCCCTGAAGGAAAACGGACCGGTTGTCCTGGACTGCAGGATTGGAAGCGATGACAACGTATGGCCCATGGTAGCCCCTGGGGATTCCATCGGAAACGCATTCGATGAAGCTGATTATTCCAAAAAAATTCAGAATAAATAAATTGGTACAGTAGGAGGTACAACAGTAATGAGCAGAGTGTATAATTTTTCTGCAGGTCCGGCTACCCTGCCGGAAGAAGTGCTGAAAGAAGCACAGGAAGAAATGATGGATTACCGCGGATGCGGTATGTCGGTAATGGAGATGAGTCACCGTTCCTCCATGTTCCAGGATATTATCGATGAAGCAGAGAAAGATATCCGTGAACTGGTAGGAATCCCGGATAACTATACCGTATTATTTCTTCAGGGTGGCGGTACCGCTCAGTTCGCGGCTGTTCCGCTGAATCTGATGCGCAACGGCAAAGCAGATTATATTATCACCGGCAACTGGGCAAAGAAAGCTTACGAAGAAGCACAGAAATATCTGGATGCGAAGGCAATCGCTTCTTCCGCTGACAAGACATTTACCTATATCCCGGATTGTTCCGACCTTCCGATTCGTGAGGATGCAGACTATGTATATATCTGCGAGAACAATACCATTTACGGAACCACATACTGGAATCTGCCCAACACCAAAGGCAAAGATCTGGTATCGGATGCCTCCTCCTGCTTCCTGTCCCGCCCGGTTGACATCACAAAGTACGGCGTATACTACGGCGGCGTACAGAAAAATGTAGGCCCGGCCGGCATGGCGATTGTCATCGTGCGCAACGACCTGATCCGTGAAGATGTGCCGAAGTACACACCGACCATCTTAAACTGGAAGACTTTCGCGGATAAACAGTCCCTGTACAACACACCGCCTTGCTGGAATATCTATATGTGCGGCAAAACCTTCAAATGGATCAAGCAGATGGGCGGCCTGGAAGGCATGCACAAGCATAATCAGGAAAAGGCAAAGATCCTTTACGATTATCTGGACAATAATGATATGTTCAAGGGAACCGTACGGAAAGAGGACCGTTCTCTGATGAATGTGCCTTTTGTCATCGGTGACAAAGATCTGGAAGCTAAGTTTGTGGCAGAATCCAAAGCTGCAGGTTTTGAAAACCTGAAGGGTCATCGTACCGTAGGCGGCATGCGCGCATCGATTTACAACGCAATGCCGACCCAGGGTGTCATCGATCTGGTTGCGTTTATGAAGCAGTTTGAGAAAGACAACAAAGATGCCCTTGTGAAATAAAATTTCATACAGGAAGCCTATCAAAGGAACGGAGATTGATCAGAATGATTAAGTATACAACTTTAAATCCCATCGCAGCCTGCGGTCTGGATTTATTTACCGATGAATATGAGAAAACAGAAGAGCTCAAAGACGCTGATATTGCACTGGTCCGCAGTGCCGCAATGCATGACCTTGCGCTTCCCAAACAGCTGATTGCCATTGCCCGGGCCGGCGCAGGTGTGAACAACATCCCGCTGGACAAATGCGCGGAGCAGGGAATTGTCGTATTTAATTCCCCCGGAGCAAATGCCAACGGCGTCAAAGAGCTGGTACTGGCCGGCATGCTTCTGGCAAGCAGGGATATCCTGGGCGGAATTGACTGGGTGAAGGCAAATGCCTCCGATGACGGCATCGCCAAATCTGCGGAAAAAGCGAAAAAACAGTTTGCAGGCTGTGAGATTGCCGGCAAGAAGCTGGGCGTCATCGGTCTGGGTGCCATCGGTGTCCGCGTCGCAAATGCAGCCCTTGCTTTGGGAATGGATGTCGTAGGTTACGACCCCTATCTGTCTGTGAATGCTGCATGGTCGATTTCCAGAGATGTACATCGTGTGAATGATCCGGCAGAAATCTATAAAACCTGTGATTATATCACAATTCATGTGCCGCTGCTTGAGAGCACCAAGGGCATGATCAGCCGGGAGGCAATCGCTTCCATGAAGGAGACTGCCGTTGTCCTGAACTTTGCCAGAGATACACTGGTAGACGAGGAGGCTATGGTAGAAGCCCTGGCAGCCGGCAAAGTTGCGAAATATGTCGTGGATTTCCCTTCCGCCAAAACAGCAGGAAAAGAGGGATGCATTGTCATTCCTCATCTGGGCGCTTCCACTGCCGAGTCCGAGGATAACTGCGCAGTCATGGCTGTGGATGAGATCATGGATTATGTGTCCAATGGAAATATCCGCAATTCTGTCAACTACCCGGCCTGTGAGATGGGCACCTGTGAAGCTGCAAGCCGTATTGCGATTATGCATAAAAACGCGAAATCTTCCATCAGCAAATATACGACGATTCTCGGCGACGCAGACATTAACATCGCAGAAATGAAAAACAGCAGCAGGGGGGATTACGCCTATACCCTGATCGATCTGGACGAACCGGCATCGGACGAGCTGATTCGTACCCTGAGCGAAGTGGACGGTGTGATCCGTGTACGCGTTGTAAAATAGTTTTACCAGATACTGCCGTGTTTTGAGGAATACTGATCCGTGCTTGAACCAATGGAAGGTGCGGATCAGTTTTTTCTATCAGTACCGGATTTCGTCAGCAGAGAAAGGAAACAGATATGGCAACCATAAAACCATTCCGATGCATTCGCCCATGCAGGGAGAAGGCCTCCCGTATCGCGGCGCTGCCCTATGATGTATATAACGAAGCGGAGGCCCGTGAGGAAACCGCAAGAGAACCGGAGTCCTTCCTCCGGATTGACCGGCCGGAAACACAGTTTCCGCCGGGAACAGACATGTACGCTGATGAGGTTTACCGGAAGGCACACGATCTGCTGTGGGAAATGGTAGACTGCGGCGATTTTGTCCGGGAAGAGACGCCCTGCTACTATATTTATGAACTGACCATGAACGGACGCACTCAGACCGGAATTACAGCCTGCGCGTCCATCGATGACTATCAGAACGGTGTTATCCGCAAACACGAAAACACCCGGGAGGAAAAAGAACTGGATCGTATCCGCCATGTGGATGCCTGCAATGCGCAGACCGGTCCGATCTTTCTGGCCTACCGTTCCAGCGAACCGATTAACGCTGTGGTTTCCCGGACAAAAGAAAAGGAGCCGGTGTACGATTTTACTGCTCCGGACGGCGTCCGGCATACCGTATGGATTATTTCTGATCCGGCGGATATCGGTCAGATTCAGCAGGCTTTTGCGGCCATTGACAGCATTTATATAGCGGACGGTCACCATCGGAGCGCTTCCGCCGTGAAAGTCGGTCTGAAGCGACGCAGGGAACATCCGGATTATGACGGCAGTGAACCCTTTAATTACTTTTTGTCCGTGCTGTTTCCGGATGATCAGCTCTACATTATGGATTACAACCGGGTACTGAAAGATCTGAACGGCCTGACACCGGAGGAATTCCTTCAGAAACTCCGGGAAGTATTTGAGGTCTCCCTGCTGACCGGTTCGGAACACCATCCGCAGCAGAAGGGCGAGTTTACTGCATATTTGGATGGAAACTGGTATCTGTGCCGGATCAAACCGGAAAACCGTTCCGAGGATCCGGTCAATGGCCTGGATGTATCCCTGCTTCAGAATCTTTTCCTGGAGCCGGTGCTTGGGATCAAAGATCCGAAGACAGATCCGCGCATTGATTTTGTCGGCGGCATCCGGGGAACGGAAGAGCTGGAACGCCGGTGTGGCACGGACTGCCGGGCAGCCTTTGCCATGTATCCCACATCGATTCACGAGCTTTTTGCAGTGGCTGACGCGGGACGGTTGATGCCGCCGAAATCCACCTGGTTTGAACCGAAGTTACGAAGCGGACTGTTTATTCACGAAATCTGAGGAGAATTATGCTGATATCACTTACATCCGCGGCAGCGTCTTCTTCCGGGGAGGAACTGACCAAACAGCTGAATGAAGTCAGCAAACCGGTGTCCTTTGACTGGTCTTCGCTGGTTCAATGGTTTAACAGCAGCCTGCCGGGACTGGTAAATATCGGGATCAAAGTGGTCCTTGCCCTTGTGGTCTTTTTTGTGGGACGCAGGATCATACGCGCACTGAAAAAGCCAATCCGCAGGATGATTGACCGAACGTCCCTGGATACCGGGGTGAAACAGTTCTTTTCCCAGGTGATCGGACTGGTGCTTTATGTGGTTCTGATTCTTCTGATCCTGGCAGTCTTCGGTATCCCCGCCAGCAACGCGGCGGCGGTCATTGCCTCCCTGGGACTGACCGCAGGGCTGGCGCTGCAGGGGAGCCTGTCGAATTTTGCCGGAGGATTTCTGATCCTGATTCTGCATCCCTTTCGGGTAGGGGACTATATCCGGGAAGATTCCAATGGAAACGAGGGGATCGTGGAGGAAATCCAGCTGTGTTATACCAAACTTCGGACCTCTGACCGGAAAACCCTGGTGCTGCCGAATGGCGCGCTGTCCAACAGCAGTCTGACGAATTTCAGCCGCAACGGGAATATGGCGGTGAATTTCAGTTTAAAAGTTCCGCTGAACGCGGATACGGTTCAGATCCAGGAAGATTTAAAAGAAATCCTGAACCGGTACCCGAATCGCTGCAAGGATGTGCCGGTCAGCGCGTTTATCCGGGGGCTTACCGGGGACGGGGCTGAGATCGGGTACCGTATGTATGTGCCGGTCAGCGATTACTGGAACTGCACCGGAGTGATTTATGAAGAAGTACGGCGCTATTTAATTGAGGCGAAGATTCCGATTCCCGCGCAGCATATGGAGATCCGTCTGGAACAGCAGCTTCCGGTATAAATAAAGCGGAAGCTGTAAAACAATCAGAAATTGTACATATTGCATAATAAACCTGATACAACTATAAATATATTGACAAATAAAAACAAATATGATAGATTAATTTCTATATAAGATGCACAAATGCATCAAAAAGCATTCAGTAGGAGGACTTTAGTTATGCAGCAAGGTACAGTAAAATGGTTTAATGCGAAAAAAGGATACGGATTTATTTCCGATGCCGAGGGAAATGATGTATTCGTTCATTTCTCCGCACTGAACATGGATGGATTCAAAGAACTGAAAGATGGGGAATCTGTTGAGTTCGAAGTTGTCCAGGGCGAGAAGGGGCCTCAGGCAGCAAATGTGAACCGCATCAGCTAAAAAGGGGAATCCACAGAACAATACTGAACCAAGGACTGTCAGACAAATTGCCTGGCAGTCTTTTTTTACGAAGTTCTGAGGGTGGTTTTTTCTGTCAACTGCGGTATAATGTAGAGTACGTCAGATGACGGGAAACAGAAATCAAAGACAGTGTGTGCGTTCTGCACGCAAAGGAGAATATATGGATTACAAAGAGAACAATGCCTATGAACTGATCAAAGAGGAATCCCTGGAATCTGTGCAGTCCAGGGGACTTCTTCTGCGGCACAAAAAAAGCGGCGCCAGAATTGTGATTCTGTCCAACCGGGATGAAAACAAAGTCTTTTCTATCGGGTTCCGCACGCCGCCCTGTGACAATACGGGAACACCGCATATTATTGAGCATACGGTATTATGCGGCAGCCGTAAGTTTCCGCTGAAAGATCCCTTCATCGAACTGGTGAAAGGATCCATGAATACCTTTCTGAATGCCATGACCTATCCGGATAAAACGGTTTATCCTGTGGCCAGCTGCAACGACAAGGATTTTTCCAATCTGATGGATGTCTATCTGGACAGTGTATTTTATCCGAATATCTACAGCAACATCAACATTTTCCGCCAGGAAGGCTGGCACTATGAAGCGGAGCGTCCGGAGGATGACCTTACCATCAACGGAGTCGTGTACAATGAGATGAAAGGCGCGTTTTCCTCCCCGGACAGTGTGCTGGAACGTGAGATTCTGCGCTCCCTGTATCCGGATACTGCCTACCGCTATGAATCCGGCGGAGACCCGGCGGAAATTCCCCAGCTGACCTATGAAAAATATCTGGAGTTCCACAGAACCTATTATCATCCCTCCAACAGCTATATCTATCTGTATGGAGATATGGATATCAATGAGAGACTGGAGTTCCTGGACCGGGAATATCTGTGCCATTTCGATTCTGCCCCGGTGGACTCCGCCCTTACGCTGCAGCCGCCGTTTCAGACACCCCGGGAGCTGCGCAGGGAATATCCCGTCAGCGCCTCCGAATCAGAGGAAAAGAATACCTATCTTTCCGTAAGCTGGTCCATTGGAACCGCCCTGGATCAGTATCACTACATTGCCTTTGAGCTTCTGGATTATGCCCTGTTAAGCAGCCAGGGTTCCCCGATCCGCCAGGCACTGGTGGAAGCGGGAATCGGAGATGACATTTACGGCGGATTTGATTCCGGGATATATCAGCCTTATTTTTCTGTAATCGCCAAACATGCGGAAGAATCCCAGAAAGAGGAGTTCCTTTCTGTGATTGACCGGACGCTGCGGGAGCAGGTGGAAAAAGGAATTAACCGGCGGGATCTGCTGTCTGCTTTAAACAGCGCCGAATTCAAATTCCGGGAAGGGGATTACGGCCGTTTCCCGAAGGGACTGATGATCGGCCTGCAGCTGATGGACAGCTGGCTGTACGATGAAAATCAGCCGTTCCTGCATCTGGATGAACTGCGGGTATTTGACGAACTGCGGAAGAAACTGGATACGGATTATTACGAACGGCTGGTACAGACCTGGATGATTGAGAATCCCCATCGCTCTGCGGTAACGGCTGTACCGAAGCGCGGACTGAACGGCGTGCGGGAAGCAGCGCAGAAAGAAGCGCTGAAACAGTACAAAGACTCGCTGGAGCCGGAAGAAATCCAGAGACTGATCCGGGAGACCGAGGCAGTGCATCAGTTTGGCGCCGAGGAATCTACCCAGGAAGCGCTCCGCACCATTCCGATGCTGAGCAGGGAAGATATGAAAAAAGAAGCGGAACCCTTCTCCAATGTGGCTTCCCGGGTGTCGGACATTCCGGTGCTGTATCATGAGTATGAGACCAACGGGATCATTTACGCGGACCTTCTTTTTGACCTTCATGATCTTCCGGAGGAACTGCTTCCCTATGCGGGAATTTACCGTCATTTACTGGGAAAACTGGACACAGACACTTATACCTACCGGGAACTGACAGCGGAAATCGGCCTGCATACCGGCGGCGTCTGGGAAGAAATCAATGTATACGCCGATCTGAAACAGGCAGGCGGCTATCATCCGGCCTTTGAGGCACGGACGAAAGTGCTGGCCCAGAATTACAGAAAAGCCCAGGAACTGATGGAAAGCATTCTGTTCCATACCCGGTTTACGGACAAGGAGCGGATCAGCAATGTACTGGCGGAAGCAAAATCCCAGCTTCGTACCGAACTCAGCGAAAACGGCCATGCGGCAGGCGTCACCCGTGCCCTGTCCCATACTTCCGGCAGATATCGGTTCCAGGATCTGGTATCCGGCATTGCCTACTATCAGGTGCTGGAAGATATTGTCAATCATTTTGAGGAACGCTGGCCGGAACTGCAGCATACGCTTACCGGGTTGGGGCAGCAGATCTTTACTGCCGACCGGCTGCAGGTCAGTGTGACCTGCCTGCCGGATCTGCGTCCGGAATTTGAACAGAATTTCCCGGATTTCGCAGGCCGCCTGTATGCCTCCGGAAAGCGGATGCCACAGATGCTTCAGCCGCGTCTGCCAAAGGCAGAAGGATTTACCGATGCTTCTATGATCCAGTATGTAACAGAAGCAGGACATTTTGATACCGCCCGTTATCCGTACCATGGCAGCATGCGTATTTTCAAATCCATTATGAGCTTTGACTATCTCTGGAACAGAATTCGTGTCAAGGGAGGCGCTTACGGGTGTTCCGCGGCCATTACGCGAAGCGGTGACGTGTATTTTACTTCTTACCGGGATCCGAAACTGAAGGAATCCCTGGCTGTTTATGAAGCAGTTCCGGAGTATCTGAAAAACTTTACCATCGATTCCCGGGATATGACAAAATTTGTCATCGGTACATTCAGCGAAATGGATGCTCCCCTGTCTCCGGCAGCCAAAGGAAGGCGGTCCCTCCTGGCGGCAGTCAGCGGGCTCACATGGGAGGATGTACAGAAAGAGCGGGAAGAAGTGCTTCGCGCAGACACGGAACAGATACGCGGACTTGCCGACGCGCTGGCTGACGCATGCAGAGACAGGGAAATCTGTGTGATCGGCAATGAAGATACACTGAAAAAGGAAAAGTCTCTGTTTGACGCACTGACTGCGCTGGCACAGAATAAACAGGAGAACGCATGATGAAAGACAAGTTCAAATCAGGATTTGTGACACTGATCGGCCGTCCGAATGTGGGGAAATCCACATTGATGAACCGGATCATCGGGCAGAAGATTGCCATTACGTCCAACAAACCGCAGACCACCCGCAATCGGATCCAGACCATCTATACCGATAAGGAAACCGGACAGATTATTTTTCTGGACACCCCGGGGATTCATAAAGCCAAAAATAAGCTGGGGGAATACATGGTGCATGTGGCAGAGCATACGCTGTCAGAAGTGGATGTGATTCTCTGGCTGGTGGAACCCAGTAATTTTATCGGCGCCGGTGAAAAGCATATCATCGAAGAACTGAAAAAAGTAAAAACACCGGTGATTCTGGTGATCAATAAAATTGACACCGTAAAAAAAGAGGAAATCCTGGAGTACATTGATACCTACCGAAAAGTCTGCGATTTCGCGGAAATCATTCCGCTCTCCGCCCTGAAAGGCGACAATGTGGAGGATCTGGTTCAGACCATTTTCAAATATCTGCCCTATGGTCCCATGTTTTATGACGAAGACACGATTACGGACCAGCCGGAACGTCAGATTGTGGCTGAGCTGATCCGGGAAAAGGCCCTTCGCGCGCTGAAGGAGGAGGTTCCCCATGGCATCGCGGTGGCAGTGGAATCCATGAAAGAGCGTCCCGGCAAAAAGGAAATGGTGGACATTGAAGCAACCATTATCTGCGAGCGGGACTCCCATAAGGGAATTGTCATCGGAAAAAAGGGAGCGATGCTGAAAAAGATCGGCAGTCTGGCCCGGCCGGAGATAGAAACGATGCTGGGGAAAAAAGTCAACCTGCAGCTGTGGGTAAAAGTCAGAAAAGACTGGCGGGACAGTGATATTCAGATGAAAAATTTCGGCTACAACAAAAATGACATTTATTAACAGAGACGGCGGTGAGAAACTGTGTCACAGATGATTACCCTGACCGGAATGGTCCTTGCATCCGCGCCGGCCGGTGAATACGACAAACGAATCGTTCTGCTGACAAAAGAGCACGGGAAAGTGACTGCTTTTGTCCGCGGGGCCCGGCGGCCCAAAAGCTCCCTGCAGGCTGCGACAGGCCTGTTTTGTTTCGGAACCTTTGAAGCGTATGCGGGTCGAACCAGCTATACCATTGTAAAAGCGGAGATTTCCAATTATTTCCGGGAGATCACCGGGGATCTGGATCTGACGTATTACGGCTGTTACTTTCTGGAAATTGCCGATTATTTCTGCGCGGAAGAAGAGGAAAATATCCAGCAGCTGAAGCTTTTGTATCAGGCCCTCCGGGCATTGATTGCCGGACGGGTGCAGCGCCGGCTGATCCGGTGTATTTATGAGTTAAAGACGCTGAGCTTTAACGGCACCTATCCGGATGTGTTCCAGTGCAGGTACTGCGGCAGCAGGGAACATCTGGAATATTTTGATCCCGCCGGTCAGCGGGTGGTCTGCAGCAGCTGCTATGACGGCACCCATGGAACGCCCATTGACGCATCCGCGCTGTACACCCTGCAGTATATTATCGCCTCTCCGGTGGAAAAACTCTTTAATTTTCGCGTGACAGATGAAGTATATGATACGGTTTCCCATATCATTCACCGGTTTTTCCATGTGTACCTGGACCGGCCGCTGAAGAGTGAGCGCTTTCTCCCGGCGGAGTTCTGATTCATGCCATATTCTTTTCTGAAATGAATCCGGCTACTTGCAAAGATGTATGGATAACGATATACTGAAAAGCGAGTGTTTTTAACCCAATAACAAAATAAGAAATGAGGAATTCGAGTTATGGAAAAAACAATGGAAAAAATCATTTCCGTTGCCAAATCAAGAGGATTTGTATATCCGGGATCCGAGATTTACGGCGGACTGGCCAATACCTGGGATTACGGCAACCTGGGTGTGGAATTAAAAAATAATGTGAAAAAGGCCTGGTGGCAGAAGTTCATCCAGGAAAGTCCGTACAATGTCGGGATCGATGCGGCGATTCTGATGAATCCGCAGACCTGGATCGCTTCCGGACATCTGGGAAGCTTTTCCGATCCGCTGATGGACTGCCGGGAGTGCCATGAGCGTTTCCGGGCGGATAAGATCATAGAAGATTATGCCCAGGAGAAGGGAATCTCCCTGACGTCATCGGTTGACGGCTGGACCAAGGAAGAGATGAAATCCTTTATTGATGAGAACCAGATTCCATGCCCTACCTGCGGAAAGCATAACTTTACGGATATCCGTGAATTCAATCTGATGTTCAAGACCTTTCAGGGGGTTACGGAAGACGCGAAAAATACCGTTTATCTTCGTCCGGAGACCGCACAGGGTATTTTTGTCAACTTCAAGAACGTACAGCGTACCTCCCGCAAGAAGATTCCCTTCGGAATCGGACAGATCGGAAAATCCTTCCGGAATGAGATCACACCGGGCAATTTTACCTTCCGTACCCGTGAGTTTGAACAGATGGAACTGGAATTTTTCTGTGAACCGGATACGGACCTGGAGTGGTTTGAATACTGGCGTTCCTTCTGCGTCAACTGGATTACCAGCCTTGGCCTGAAAGAGGATGAAATCCGTCTGCGGGATCATGACAAGGAAGAGCTGTCTTTCTACAGCAAGGCAACCACAGATATCGAATTCCTCTTCCCCTTTGGCTGGGGCGAACTGTGGGGAATCGCGGATCGCACCGATTACGACCTGACACAGCATCAGACCGTATCCGGTCAGGATCTGACCTATTTCGATGACCAGAAAAACAAGAAATACATTCCTTATGTAATTGAACCGTCTCTGGGCGCAGACCGTGTTGTTCTGGCCTTCCTCTGCAGCGCTTATGATGAAGAGGAGCTGGAAGGCGGAGATACCCGTACGGTGATGCATTTCCATCCGGCGCTGGCCCCGGTAAAGATCGGCGTTCTGCCCCTGTCCAAAAAACTGGCGGAACCGGCAGGAAAGATCTATACGCAGCTGAGCAAAAAATTCAACTGTGAATATGATGACCGCGGAAATATCGGCAAGCGCTACAGACGTCAGGATGAAATCGGTACGCCGTTCTGTGTAACCTATGATTTTGATTCCGAGGAAGATCATGCCGTAACCGTGCGGGATCGTGACACCATGGAGCAGGTGCGGATTCCCATTGATGAATTGGATGCGTACTTTGCGGATAAGTTCACCTTCTGATCGGTAAGCAGCAGAATTTAAGACAAAATAAAAACAAAAAGCCGACGTATTCGTCCGCCTGTATGTTGCCTGCGTTGCCGCGGGCAGCAGGGCGGGAATACGCCGGCATTTTTTGTCAGCCGGTATACCGCAGCGCTTCGATGGGATTTTTCTTTGCGGCCCGATTGGCCGGATAGAGGCCGAATAAAATTCCTATGGCAGAGGAAAATAGGATAGAGATCCAGACCACTCCCATGGACATGGTATAGCTGCTGCCGGAAATCACTGAAATTATCCGCAGGACCAGGAAGGATCCGCCGATGCCGATGGCGCATCCCAGCAGCGAGATGCTTACCGCTTCAATCATGAACTGAAGCATGATACTTCCTCTGCCGGCCCCGATGGCTTTGCGGATGCCGATTTCTCTGGTGCGTTCCGTAACCGATACCAGCATGATATTCATAATGCCGATTCCTCCGACCAGAAGGGAGATAGCTGCAATTCCGCTCAGCATGAATGCCATGGTGCTCTGTACATCTTCCATGGCATCGGCTACTTCCGACTGATTCTGAATGGTAAAAGCATCGGAATCATTCTGAAAGCGGCTGAGAAGAATCTGCTCCAGTTCACTTTCTGCCTGATCCATGGCGTCATCACTGACAGCGGATACAACAAAAGAGGTTACTTCCGAGGAAACAGAGTCTGACAGACGGATCAGGGAAGTATAGGGAATGTATGCCTTATAATCCTTGTAGCTGGAAGAACTGCCCCGATGGAAGGAGGCGGAAGGAGAGGAGGAATTCTCTGATTCCAGCACGCCGATAATCTGATAATCCACCCCGTTGAGACGGATGGTTTCACCGACGCATCTGCTGCTGCCCATGATGGTTTCCGCCAGGTCCGCGCTGATTACAGCCACATTGGTATGGTTGGTTACATCGGTGACATTGAAATAGCGTCCGGACGCAATTGTAAGTCCGGAGATATCGGAATAGGAGCTGCCTGTGCCATAAACGGTGGTGTCTGCTGTGGAATCATCGGAAGCGTAGGTTTTGGAAAAAGTGCTGTCTGCTGTGACAGAGGTATTGGATGAGGCAGATATTTCCTTTAAATAACGGGAATTGCTGATGATGTCATCCAGGTCGCCGACGGAGTAGGGCGTTCCCTTGCTGTCAGAAATCCGCACGGTCAGCGTATTGGTTCCCAGGGAATTGATGGAATCGCTGACGGAGGCAGTGGCGCCCTTTGCCATGGATACCAGTACAATCAGGGACATGACACCGATAATAATGCCCAGCATGGTGAGAAACGAGCGCATCTTATTTCCGACGACAGATTTTATGGACATTTTAAAGGCTTCGAAAAACATCAGGCAGTCACCTCCGTTACATGGCCGTCCCGGATACGGATTTGCCGGGCGGTCTGATTGGCGATCGTTTCATCATGGGTGATAATGACAATGGTATTGCCGGCGGCATGCAATTCGTGAAACAGATCCATAATTTCATCCCCTGTTCTGGAATCCAGATTTCCCGTCGGCTCATCAGCCAGAAATAAAGAAGGCTGTGTGGCAATCGCCCGGGCAATGGCTACACGCTGCTGCTGGCCGCCGGACAGTTCGTTCGGTCTGTGGCCGGCTCTGGCAGAAAGGCCGACACGGTCCAGGGCCCGGGCCGTGCGTTCTTTTCGCTCTGCTTTCGGCAGACGCTGATAGATCATGGGAAGCTCCACATTTTCTTCCGCCGTCAGATTGCCGATTAAGTTAAAATTCTGGAAAATAAATCCGATCTGCCGGCTTCGTATGGCGGTCAGTTCGGCTTCGCTGTAGGATTCAATGGGCTGTCCGTTTAAGATATACTGTCCGTCATCCGGAGTGTCCAGACAGCCGATGATATTCATCATCGTAGATTTTCCGCTGCCGGAAGGACCGATGATGCCAACGAATTCTCCTGCCCGGATCGTAAGAGACGCCTCGTCCAAGGCGCGTACCTGTGTTTCTCCGATCTGATAATATTTACAGATATGATTCAGTTCGATCATTGGTGTTCTGGTGTTCATGATTTGCTCCCTCCGTTTCTGCCTGGCCCGCCGGATGGTATAGAGCCGTTTTTCGCGCTGCTGCTGTCGGATTTAGAGGAAGAACTGTCGGTCTCTGTCACGGTGTAGTATACGGTATCGCCTTCTGACAGACCGCTGGTGATCTGCACCTGTGTCCCATTGGACAGTCCGGTGGACACTTTTGTTTTTCCGGCCAGATTGCCTTTGGAATCTTTGGAAGTGTATACATAGGTGGAACCTTTGCTTTCCCGGATTGCGGCAGAAGGAATCAGAATTGCATGATCCGCTTCTTCCACATGAATGACACAGGAAGCGCTCATGCCTTCCAGCATGCCGGATTCCCTGCCCACAGTGATTTCCACTTCATATTTTACTGAACTGCTGTTCGAGGAGCTGGAAGAGGAGCTGGAAGAGGAGCTGACTTCTGTGATTTTTCCCTCGATGCTTTCGTCGGAGACCGCACTGACAGTCACGGAGGCTGTCTGTCCGGTTTTTACAGAATTGATATCCGCTTCGTCTACGGACACAGATACGATCATAGCATCGGAACTGGCGATGGTTACCGCACTGACAGTATCTGTGGAGGTGATGCTTACGGTACTGTCAGAGGTGGAAGCAGCGGATGCTGATGAGGCAGAGGAACTGCTGCCGGAAGAGACAGACCCGGAAGTTCCGGAAGAGGCAGAACCGGACCCGCCGGAAGACGAGCCTGAGACACCGGATACCGAAGATGTTTTTGCCGAATCGGAAGAAACGGTACCGGTTTTGCCGGAAGCTTCTTTTTGGCTGCCGGAAACAGAGGAAGAGGATTTGCTTCCGGAAGAAGAATCGGACTTGCTTCCGGAGGAGGAAGAACCGGATTTACTTCCGGAGGAAGCAGAATTGGAGCTGCCCGCGGAAGCGGAGGATCCGGAACTGTTTCCGGAAGATGCGGAAGAAGCCGGAATCGAATACGCCGCCTGGATGGTCATGGTGGATCCATCGTAGGAAACGCGGATGAGGGTGGCGTCCCCTAATTGTATTTTGTCATAGGCGCTGTCATTGGAAGAAAACCGATACCCGTCCTTTGCTGTAAGTGTTATGGAAGCAGTATATGTTTTTCCGGACTGGAAGGTACCGGACACTTTGGAACCGCTGCAGGTCCAGGATATTTTCCCGGTATACGAATCAGAAGCGGATACAGAGGTCTGCATAGCCGCGCCGGCCTTTGGCGCCGTAATGCGGAAAGAGGAGAGGTCAGATACGGTGATTTCCTTTTTTGCAGCTGTTGTTTTGCCGGATTCGGAAGTTGCGGAAGTATCGGATTCCGAGGAAGAGGCAGATACTTTCCGCAGAGATGCCGTAAGACTGCCGGAAGTCACGGAAGCAGTGCCGGATGCTGCAGCGGTACCGGAGGATGAACCGGAGGCGGAGGAAGACCCGGAGGAGCCAGAGGATCCGGAGGAGGAAGCAGTTCCGGAAGAAGCGGATACTTCCGTATTGCTGCTGATAGTTACGTCACCGATTGTGCCGGATGCGGAAGAACTGATATAACCGGTTTTCAGCATGGATTTTAAAGAAGACCGCAGGGTCTTCTGTTCTTTTAATTCCTCCTGATAAACCAGGGCCTGAAGATAATCATCCGATGAAGTGTCATCTGCATCATCCAGATCATCGATCGCATCATTGAGTGTGGAAATGTTATCATTGACCGTCAGAAGAACGGAAGCCACGGAGGACTGGTAGACAGAAGCCAGTTTCTGTCCCTTTTTTACGGTATCGCCGGAAGAGACAAGTACTTTTTTGATTTTTACACCGGCGGGAACCTCAACGGACACATCATCATCACTTTGCAGGGTACCTGTGGAACTGATGGTTGTGCTGATCTCTCCGGTTTTTGCCGTGGCGCTTTTTACGGTAGCGGCGGAGGCAGTATCTGTATGAAACTTCCCGTTGATGGTGACGGCGGCAATTACTGCTGCAGCTGCGGCTGCCCCAATGGGAATCAGGCGTCTGCGCCCGGTCAGACCGATGGGTGCTGTCTTTGCAGATTTTTTCTTCTGGGCCGGAGATTCCGGCCGGTTGGTTTTCTTTCGGAAATGCATAAGGTACCTCCCGGATTTGTGCGGATTCTGGATACAATAATTCCGTCACGGTGTATTTTCCGCCGTGCGGTATGTTAAACTGTATGTATCATAGGTGCTGTCTGTGAACAAATTGTGTAAGAGATTTGAAAGAATCATGTTTCAAAAAAAATAATTCTGATTTCAAAAAAATCAATTGACATTTTGGGAGAATCACTTTAGACTAGACTGCATCAAGGTAATTGAATAAAGTATAAAATCAATGACCAGAAGAAGTAGCCTGAGCGTACTGTCCTACAGAGAGCCGGCGGCGGTGAGATGCCGGCAGATAAGTGACAGGTGAATGGATCTGTGAGATGCAAAGCGAACACGGAAACGTCAGTAGCGGATGCCGTATTCTCTACGTGACAGGGAAAGGATATAGATTTTATGATTGTATCCGACAGAGGCCGCGGGGTTCTGCGGTGAATTAGGGTGGCACCACGAGTATATTCGTCCCTGACTTCGGTCAGGGACGTTTTTTAGTTGTAATCAGAGGGGCATCATCAATGGAAACTAAGTTGCGTGTATACAAAAAAACAGTCAGTATTGTAAACGAAACCGCCTGTGATATGTACCAGAGCCTGGTGGGCAGCCAGACCGGATTTCTGATGGAAAGTTATGACAAGGAATATGACCGTTTTACTTTTTTCGGCGGAAATCCCATGGCAGTGATCCGGGGAGAAAAGGACCGGCTGGTTCTGAATTTCCGGGACGGATCCAGAGAAGTCCGCAGAGGAAATCCGCGGGAACTGCTGAAGGAATTGTACAGCGAATTCCAGGTGGACCGGGAATCGGATGAGCTGGCATTTTCCGGCGGACTGGTGGGAAACCTGGGGTATGATTATATCCGGTATACGGAAGATCTGCCGGACAGCAATCCGGATGAAATCGGCATCGAGACCATCTGTATGATGCTGGTGACGGAATTCGTGATCGTGGATCATGTGGCGGAAACCATGACCGGTATCGTCCTGGACACGCCGGATGAGGCAGGCAGACAGCGGGCAATGGCAAAAGCGGAGGAACTGGTGACAAAAGCCCGTGCCGTGCCTGACATACCGGTACAGCATACATTTGTCCGGGACGGACGGGTGATCCGGGAAACAGACACCTGTGAGTCTTACAGTAAAAAAGTGGAAAAGATCCGGCAGTATATCGTGGACGGGCATGTGTTCCAGACCGTTCTTTCCCAGCGCTGGACTGTGGAAACCGGACAGTCCGGTTTTGCGCTTTACCAGGAGCTGCGGGAACTAAATCCGTCCCCCTACCTGTATTATTTTAATTATGGGGATTTCGAAGTGATCGGCAGTTCTCCGGAGATGATCGTCAAACGGCAGAACGGGAGAATTTACACCTGCCCAATCGCCGGGACGCGTCCCAGGGGAAAAACACCGGAGGAAGACCGTATCCTGACAGAAGAACTTCTAAATGATGAAAAAGAGACGGCGGAGCATATTATGCTGGTGGATCTGGCCAGAAACGATATGGGGCGGGTCTCTGAGTTCGGAACCGTGAAAGTAACCCGGCTGAAAGAAGTACAGTATTATTCCCATGTGATGCACATTGTTTCTCTGGTGGAGGGACGCAGCCGAAAGGAGGTGCATCCCTGTGACCTGATTTCTTCCTTCCTGCCGGCCGGGACACTCAGCGGCGCGCCGAAAATCCGTGCCATGGAGATTATCGATGAGCTGGAAAATGTACGGCGCGGATTATACGGAGGGGCAACCGGATATATTGATTTTTCCGGAGATATGGATTTCTGCATTACCATCCGCACCATGATCAAAAAGGGATCCCGGGTGTATCTGCAGGCGGGGGCTGGCATTGTTGCCGATTCTGTTCCGGAAAATGAGTATAATGAATGCCGCAACAAAGCAATGGCTCTGGCCAAAACACTGCTTCCGTAGTATGGACACAGAAGACAGTGCAGAGCAGAGGGGAGATTTTCTATGATTTTGCTGATCGATAATTACGATTCCTTTACCTATAATCTGTATCAGTATATCGGAGTATTCACGGAAGATATCACAGTGGTTCGAAATGATAAAATCACGGTCGATGAAATCCGGGAAATGCGTCCGGAGCGTATTGTGCTTTCTCCGGGACCCAAATCCCCGGATGAGGCCGGAATCTGCATGGATACCGTGCGGGAGTTTTATGACAAAGTTCCGATTCTGGGCATCTGCCTCGGGCATCAGGCCATTGTACAGGCCCTGGGCGGCAGAATTGTCCATGCCGGGAAAATATGCCATGGGAAACAGTCTCTGATCCGCCACACGGAGGACGGGATTTTTACCGGAATCCCTTCCCCGCTTCGGGTGGCGCGGTACCATTCCCTGGCAGCGGATCCGGAGCGGATCCCGGACACGCTGCAGGTGCAGGCCGTGGCGGATGACGGGGAAATCATGGCTGTCCGGATGAAGGACTATCCGGTGGAAGGACTTCAGTTTCATCCGGAATCCATTATTACGGAACATGGAAAACGGATGATCGACAATTTCCTTAATGACATCATCTGACGGAAGACAGGAAAGGACATAGCGAATGATATTGGATGACATTGTTGAAAAGAAGCAGATACGCCTGAAGGAACACAAATCCAGAATCCATCCGGCAGAGATGATACGGCTGGCGGATGAGGCGCAGGCGTCCGGAGGGAATTTTTACCAGGCACTGAAAAAGCCGGGAATCTCCATTATCGGCGAGTTTAAGAAGGCATCGCCGAGTCTGGGAAAAATCCGGCAGACCATGGAGCTGACCGACCGCATTGATGAATACAACCGCGCGGTGGACTGCATCTCCTGCCTGACGGAAGAAGATTATTTCCTTGGCAGCACTGAATATCTCCGCCAGATTCGCGGAATATCCCCCCTGCCGATTCTGCGCAAGGATTTTATGATCGATCCCTATCAGTTTTATGAGGCAAAGGCAATCGGCGCGGACGCGATTCTTCTGATTACCGGAATTCTGGATGATGCGCAGCTGAAGGATTTTTATCAGCTGTCGGAAGAACTGGGACTGGATGCGTTATTTGAGGCGCATACCGAAGAACAGATGGACCGGACACTGAACTGCGGGGCAAAAATCGTCGGTGTCAACAACCGGGATCTGCGGGATTTTTCCATTCATCTGGAAACCACGGAGCGTCTGGCTTCCATGGTGCCTGAGGACCGGGTCTTTGTGGCAGAGAGCGGGATTGTGCAGGATGAAGATGTGCGGCTTCTGGCCAGATGCCGGGTGGATGCGTTCCTCATCGGAAGGGCATTTATGGAATCCCGTCATCCGGAAGCCGTGGCAAAGCACTGGAAAGAAGTTTATCTGGAAGCAAAAAAAGCCATAGGGCCGCAGGGCGGGAACCGGATGCCATGAAACAGGTCAAAATTAAAATCTGCGGGATCACAACGGAAGAAGATGTAAAGTGGATCAATCAGTATCAGCCGGAGTATGCCGGCTTTGTCTATTATCCCAAAAGCCGGCGGCATATTTCGCTGGACCGCATGAAACAGCTGATGCGGCTGACCGCACCGGAAATCCGGAAAGTGGCGGTATGCGTAGAACCTTCTGCAGAGGAAGCAAAGGCTCTTGAGGCCTGCGGCGCGGATCTGATCCAGATTCACGGCAGACTGGACCCGGACTTGCCGGAAGCAGTCCACGTGCCGCTGTGGCACGCAGTGAATATTCAGCCGGAAATGGACCGGATACCGGATCCGGATCCGAAAATATCCGGTTACGTGGCAGACGGATCCCGGTATGGCGGCGGAAAGACCTTTGACTGGAAGGACAATGCCGGGATTTTTGACCGGTTCCGCAGAAATTTCCGGGAACAGCGGCCGGAAGAAAAAGAACCGGAACTGATTCTTGCGGGAGGGCTGAATCCTTCCAACGTGACAGCAGGAATCCGGATGTTCCACCCGGATATTGTGGATGTAAGCAGCGGCGTGGAGTCTCCCGGACGGCCGGGAAAAGACCCGGAGCTGATCCGGCAGTTTATTCATACAGTACGAGCATTAAATCAGAAAGGAAGTACCATGAAGAAATCATCAATGAGAGAGCATGCATATATCGGAGAATTCGGCGGTCAGTATGTGGCGGAAACGCTGATGAACACCCTGGAAGAATTGAATGATGCCTTTGAAGAAGCCATTCATGATCCGGAATTTATGAAGGAATATCATTACTATCTGGACGAATATGTGGGACGGGCAACCCCTCTGTATTACGCCGAGCGGCTCAGTGAAAAATACGGAACAAAAATCTACCTAAAACGGGAAGACCTGGACCATACCGGCGCCCACAAAATTAACAATGTGATCGGTCAGATCCTTCTGGCAAAACGGATGGGCAAAACCAAGGTAATCGCGGAAACAGGCGCCGGCCAGCACGGCGTAGCCACAGCCACCGGCGCGGCGCTGTTTAACATGAAATGTACCGTATACATGGGAAAGGAAGACATGGAACGGCAGGCATTAAATGTATTCCGTATGCGCCTGCTGGGAGCTGACGTGGTCAGTGTGGAATCCGGCAGCAACACATTAAAAGACGCCACCAATGAAGCGATCCGCACCTGGGCCAAGACAGCGGAAGATACATTTTATATCATCGGATCCGCAGTGGGGCCCTATCCGTATCCTAAGATGGTGAAAGAGTTTCAGCGGGTCATCAGTACGGAAGCCAGGGCACAGCACCTGGAAAAGGAAGGCCGTCTTCCGGACGTGGTAATGGCTTGTGTGGGCGGCGGCTCCAACTCCATCGGCATGTTTGCGGATTTCATTGATGACAGGGATGTGCAGCTGATTGGTGTGGAAGCTGCCGGCAGAGGAATTGAGACCGGAGAACACGCAGCGGCATTCGCGGACGGGACACCGGGCACGCTGCATGGCATGCGTTCTTATCTGCTGCAGGACGAAGACGGCAATATTAAGCTGGCCCATTCGATTTCCGCCGGACTGGATTACCCGGGCGTCGGACCGGAACATGCCTATCTGAGAGACAGCGGACGCGCCCAGTATGTGTCAATTACGGACGCGGAAGCCATGGACGCCCTGATGGAACTGACCCGGGTCGAAGGAATTATTCCGGCCATCGAGAGTGCCCACGCAATGGCCTATGCCTTCAAAAAGGCGAAGGAGATGACGATGGATCAGTCCATGATTGTCTGCCTGTCCGGGCGCGGAGATAAAGATATCAATACAATTGTCAATTATGTAGAAGGAAAAGGATATCAGAATTAGGAGAGTGTGTCATGAATCGAATTGAAGAAAAATTTCAGCAGCTGAAAAAGGAGCAGAAGAAAGCGTTCGTTACCTATATTACTGCAGGACTTCCGGATATGGAACGCTGCAAAGAACTGATCAAAGCCCAGGAAGAGGCGGGACTGGATGTGCTGGAACTGGGCGTTCCTTTTTCCGATCCGGTTGCTGACGGACCTGTGATCCAGGATGCTTCTTTCCGGTCCATCCAGAAGGGCACCTCTTTGCGAAAGTGTTTTGATCTGGTGGAAAAAGTCAGAAAAGAGGGCGTGGAACTCCCGATTGTTTTCATGATGTACTATAACACCATAACACACTACGGTCTGGAGGAATTTGCCAGAAAGTGCAATGAGACAGGCGTGGACGGACTGCTGGTTCCGGATCTTCCGATGGAAGAGCAGGGACCGTTAAAGGAAGTGCTGGGAGACCGGGACGAAACGATTTTGCTGCAGCTGGTTTCCCCGGTTTCCGCGGGGCGGATTCCGGAGATTCTTCAGGATGCCCGGGGATTTGTTTACTGTGTGTCTTCCATGGGAGTTACCGGTCAGGCAGCAGATTTCCACAAATCCGTTCTGTCCTATCTGAAGGACGTAAAGCAGCAGTCTTCGATTCCGGTGTTAATGGGATTCGGAATCCGGACGCCGCAGGATGTGGCACCAATGAAAGAGATCATCGACGGCGCGATTGTCGGTTCTCACTTTATCAATCTGATGGAACAGAACAATTACGACCTGGATACCGCACGGAATTATATCCGGGAATTTAAGGCGGGATTCTGATTGCGGAAGTCAAAGAAATAAGAACAGAAAAACCAGAGATTCCGGTTATTCCAGATCTCTGGTTTTTCTGTTGATATATTCTGCCTTGTATTTGGAGTAGGCGATTTTCTGGCTGGAGTACAGCCCGTAATAACCGGAAAGGGCGTAGCTTAAAGCAATGGCCAGCAGATAATAGGGCAGTCCCCGGAGCCCGAACAATTCGAAACAGATCAAAAGCGAAGCGATGGGGCAGTTGGTGACCGCGCAGAACATAGAGCCCAGTCCGACTGCTGCGCAGAGGGACGGCGACAGACCGAGCACTCCTGCAAAAGTACTTCCCAGGGCGGCGCCAATGATCATGGATGGAACAATTTCGCCTCCCTTGTATCCGGCGCCTAATGTGGCAACGGTCAGGATCAGTTTCAGGGCAAAGGCACCGGGAACCGCCGTTCCCGCGAAGCACCGTGCCAGAAGCTGGAGACTGATTCCGTTGTAATCCCTGGTTCCGAACAGAAGGGTCAGTGCAATAACCACACAGCCGCCTGCGGCAATGCGCAGATAGACATTCGGGAAGATGCGCTTGTATAATGCTTCAGATTCATGCAGAAGGATACAGAAGATGATGCTGACAATTCCGCAGATGACAGCCATCAGCGCGGTATACAGTGCTGTCGTAACGGTAAAGGAAGGCACCTGTGTGACTGTTAGCGGGATCGTCTGATCCAGAAAATGTGATGCGATGCCGTGGGCCAGCAGCGCGGAAATCGCGCAGGGAACCAGGGCGGCATACTGCATGATGCCCACACTGATCACTTCGATGGCAAATACGGTGGCCGCCATGGGCGTGCCGAAAATAGCGGAAAATCCGGCGCTCATGCCGCACATGATCAGAAGGTTTCTGTCTTTTTCGTCCAGATGCACCAGTTCGCCGATGGTGTTGGCGATGCTTCCGCCGATCTGAAGCGCGGCGCCTTCCCGTCCGGCCGAACCGCCGAACAGATGTGTAATCAGTGTACAGATAAAAATCAGGGGTGCCATCTGAGGCGGAAGCTTTTCATCGGAATGCACGGCGGAAAGCACCAGATTGGTGCCGGCATCTTTGTCATCCCGCATGACATGATAGAGCCAGGCGATGAGCAGCCCGCCCGCCGGAAGAAAATACAGCAGCCAGGGATGGGCCAGCCGCAGGGCAGTGGCCTTTGTCATCAGAAGAAAAAAGGCGGTTCCCACAAAGCCGAGAATCGTGCCCACAGTCACCGCCAGAAGGATCCACTTTCCGGAAACCCGCAGCTGTCTGCTGTACTGCAGCAGCGTCTTTTTCAGTGAATTCAGCATAGTTCCTCCTGTCAGATGCTGCTTAGGCAATCCAGCAGTCTGGTATTCATTTCCGGACTCATGACACAGAAGCGAATGTAGCTGTTATCCAGAAACGGGAAGGTGGAGCAGTCGCGGATCATCATTTTCTGACGGATTGCTTTTTCGAAGATATCCTCAGAAGTGACGCCTGGTTTTTTGATGCGGGCCAGGAGAAAATTGGCGGATGGTTCGTAAACCTTGTATTTGCCGGTGGCGGACAGCTCCTTAAACATCCGGCTGCGTTCCGTCTGGATCAGTTCCCGGGTTTCCCGGATGTAGGATTCATCGGAAAACATGGATTCTCCCGCGATTGCCGCCAGGGAATTGATCATCCAGGGATTCTTGTGGGTGTTGATGTACTTGATCAGATCCTGGTTGCCGGTGACGGCATAACCGAGCCGCAGGCCCGGGGCTGCGAAGAATTTGGAAGTACCCCGCAGGATAATGATATTGTTATAGTCTTCCGTCAGAGGGACGGAAGTGAATGCGTCCAGATTTTTCTCGAATTCGATGTAAGTTTCGTCCACCATGACAAAAATATGATGCTGCATGCAGGCATCCAGAATCCGCCGCATATCCGTGGTGCGTACACCGGTGGAGGTGGGGTTGTTGGGGTTGCACAGAATCAGCAGATCGGTGGATTCATTCAGTTCCTGTATGAATTCGTCGGTGTTTAACTGAAAGCCGTTGGCTTCTTTGAGCGGATAATAGTAGCAGGAAGCGCCTTCCATCGAGACGGAGCGTTCGTATTCGGAATAGGTGGGACCAACAATCAGGGCCCGTTTGGGATGACGTACCTGAATGATCAGGGAAATCAGTTCCGTGGTGCCGTTGCCGACAATGATATTGCCGCAGTCGGTGTCGCAGTAGGCGGCAATGCTTTTGCGCAGGGAAAGGTATTCCCGGTCCGGATAGGCGGTAATGGCGTCAATGTGATCTGTCAGTGTCTTCCGCAGCAGGGGTGACAGCCCCAGCGGGTTGACATTTGCGGAAAAACTGGTGATCTCTTCTTTGCGGATGCCGTATATTTCCTCGATTTTTTCCAGGTCGCTGCCGTGAAAGTGGTCTCTGTGTTTCAGTTTCATAGGTTCCCCCTTTGTTGCAAGATAATTGCAAATCGTTTATACTATTATAAATCCAGCGTGAAAAATTTCAAACAGGATATTAAGCGGAAATACAAAGAATGCGTAAGAAAATACAAGAAACCATCAGAGGAAAAATAGAATCCGTCCGCCACAAAATGATTTTCCCGGAAAAAGAACTTCGCTTCTCCGTCATTGAGAACGATACTTTTCAGGGAAAGTTTTCATTTGAGGCGGAAAATCACATGCAGATACGCGGAATTGTCTCCTGCCCGAATTCCCATGTCACATGCCTGAACCCAGGCTTTGACGGCAGGCGGATCCGGATTCCGTTTGAATACCGCAGCGAAGGCATGACCGAAGGCAGTGAAGAGGAAGGATACTTTGTCATCACTTCAAACATCGGCGAATTTCTCTATCCCTATCATGCCGTGATCCGCAAAAATTATACCCATACATCCATCGGATGGATCAAAACCCTGAACGATTTCACAAATCTGGCCAAGCTGAACTGGCCGGAGGCCCTGGCCCTTTTTTCATCCGGTTCCTTTTCCCAGATCTTCCACAAAGGGGAGGAACGGGAACTGGCCCTGTACCGCGGACTTACGAGCAGAGGGTTTTCTTCCGCCCAGATGGAAGAGTTCCTGACCGCCGCCGGCAGAAAAGAGCAGAATTACTTTTTCCTTAATTCTGGCAAGCAGACATTCGTCACCTCTGACCGTCCGATTTCAGACTTTGTGCCGGTGGAGAAGGCAAACTGGGGATATATGCAGATTCACGTCAGCTGCGACAGCGATTTTGTGGAGCTGTCTGCCCCTGTGATTTCCGGAACGGATTTCACCGGAAAACACGCGGAATTCGCTTACCGGATTCTGCCGGAACGCATGCATGACGGCCGCAATCTGGCGCAGATTGTCTTTGAGACCGTTGATCAGCGGGAAACGGTGGAAATTACCGCAGCCAGTGAAGACTCCTTCCGTTACAGGCTGGACAGTCACCGCAGGGATGTTACGGATCTTCAGCTGGAACTGCAGTACATCGGTTTTCGCCTGGGACGGATCGAACAGCAGGCCTGGAAGAAGAATTCCCTGGATATCCTGACGGAATATCAGAACAGTCATCCGGAAGATCTCTGGCATCAGCTGTACGCCGCCTATGTGCGGTTTATCTGCAAAGACACTGCCGCAGCAGAGGAAATTCTTGTGGAATTTGATGCCCGGGCAGACTGGAAACGCACTCCCATGGAAGGGCTTTACCTGTATCTGACCACCTTTCAGAAGGGAGATCCGGAGTATGCGGCGGAGGTGACCGCCCTGGTCCGGGAACTGTATCAGCGTTTTCCCGGCCATCCGGTGCTGGCCTGGGTGCTGCTTTCCATGGATGAAGCGCTGCTGCGCAACGAAGAGCGGAGGTATCTGTTCCTGAAACGCCTGATGACCAGAAGCAGCACCAGTCCCGTCTTTTATCTGGAAGCGTATCGTCTGGCTCTGAAAGATACCGGGCTCCTGAACGTGGGAGACCGGTTCGAACGGCGGTTGGTACACTGGATTCTTGGCGAAAACCTGCTGTTTCCGGACCTGATACCGGTCATTATCCTGATGTCGGAAAAAGATACGGATTACCATCCGCAGATGCTGCAGAATCTGAAACAGTGCTACCAGACCGCCCCGTCAGTGGATCTTCTCAAGGCGATCTGCACATATCTGATCAGTTTTCACCGCTGCCAGGAGTCCGATTTTGCGTGGTATGCCCTCGGGGTCAGAAAGCAGATCAAGGTGGCAGGGCTCTATGAAGCGTTTCTGAAGTGCTGGAATCCGGAAAAAACACCACTGCCGATTCCTGTTGTGAAATATTTCATGATGCAGGACAAGATTCAGTGGAAATGGAAGGCGCGCATCTACGCCTGGCTGATTGCGCACCGTTCCGATTTCGCGGCAGAATGGGACACCTATGACAGACAGATCTGTTCCTTCGCGGCAGAGGCTCTGCGTACCGGCTATCGGAGCGATGAGCTTTTTGATGTTTTCCGGTATTACAAATCCCGTATCCCGCGGAAGCAGTGGGAAGAAGAGAAAAACGACTGTGAGGAAACCAGCAAAATCACTATTGAGAATGACAGCGTCACACATCTCTGTGTCCTGGAGGCGGATTCCCGCCGAATGATTACGGTACCGGTACACAACGGCTGCGCTTTCGTGCGGCTGCCGCGTCAGGAAGCCCTGCTTCTTCTGCAGGATTCTTACGGCAACCTGCACAATCTGCGTTCTTATGTCCGGATCACATCCATGTTTGAGAAGGAAGAAGATGCGGCGGACCGTTTTGCTGTTTCCGCCGCCGCTGCGGAAGCAGAGCCGCAGATCAGTCCGGTGGATGAGACCGCGGCCCGTCTGGAACAGTTTGCGGACAGGCTTTCGGTCATGGACGCGCTGATTGTACAGGGCAAAACGCTGGGACTCCATGTGCAGCGCTACGAAGAGCAGATCCTGGCACGCTCTCTGTTCTGCGGGGAGTTCCCTGAGCACCATGTGCTTTTTTTCAGGGATCTGTGCGCCTATCCGAACAATGAAAGACTCTGTGACGCGTATGTATCCAGGATATCCCTGGAATACCTGTGCGGCCATCTGCCCATCAGCACAGAAGCCCTGACGTATATTCTGCAGTCAGAGGAAAAGGGACATCATCTCAGTGACTACTGCAAGGCGGCCCTGGTCCGGAACTGGTATCTTCCTGTGGAAGAACCGGTACTTTCCCGGGAAAAGGCGGAAGCCCTGCTGCAGGAGCTGATCCTGAAAGGCAGAAGGTTTGACTTTTACAATCAGCTGCCGGAAGAGATCCGGGGCAGATACCTGCTGGACGGCCTGCTTTATATCCAGTTTGCCGGGTCCGCCGGCGCGCATTATGAAATTCGGTATAATATTCGGATGCGCAGCGGCTCTCAGGAAGAAGATGATGTTTACATCACCCGGAGCGCGGCTATGCCGGAGTCCCTGTCCGGGATTTTCTGCGCAGGCATTCCCGCGGTTCCGGGAGCGATGTATCAGTATCAGATTCTATGCGCCGGAGAGCCCTGCACGGACTGGCTTCCCCTGCATCTGGAAGCAGAACCGGACAGCAGATCAGGTTCCCGGATCCGCCGGATGATGGGCCTGGTATCGGAAAACGGGCTGGATGGCCCGCGGGCAGAACAGTATGAAACAGAAAGACAGCTGGCCGATCAGTACTTTGTGCAGATGAGGAATGATGATGAATGGGAAACAATCAGATAATGAACTGTATATCGGAATTGATCTGGGGGAAAAGCGGGCGCTGGTAAGCTTTTATACAGCGGGCATGGTGGAGCCGGAGACCGTCACCACAAGAACCAGCGAAGAGCATTATGAGATTCCCACCGCAATCTGCCGAACCAAAAACGGAAAGCTGTTCTACGGGGAGGAAGCTGTCAAGCGGCGCGCAGAGGAGGGGGCAGTTTTTGCCGATCATCTGCTGCAGCAGGCAGTGCAGCTTCGGACAGAGGAGAAACTGGAAGACCTTACCCTGTTTCTGAAACGACTGACAGCCTTTCGGCGCAGTTATGCCAGAGATATGCAGGAACCGTATCATCTGGGAATCGCGGTTCCCCACCTGAACACGGAAACGGTAAGCATTCTGCTGCAGATCCGTGACCGGCTGCAGATTGCGCCGGAACGGTTTCGAATGACAGACTACCGGGAAAGTTTTTTTGACTATACGATCCTGCAGGACCGGTCCATCTGGAAAAATGACACAGTAATGTTTGATTTTACCGACCGTCAGCTTACCTGCTATCACCTGAAGATACGGGGCAAACGGCATCCCCTTCGCGCCCAGGTGCATACGTCCCGCTGGGAAGTTCCGGAACTGGCCATGGCAGACCGGGGGGAACGGGACCGCTTTTTTTCCGCCCGGGTGGAAGAGTCGTTTCTCGGCCAGAATATATCAGGCGTGTATCTGATCGGCGACGGGTTTGACGGCGGCTGGTTTGACCGCACACTGGAGGCTTTCGGCCCCAGCAAACGGATTTTTATCGGCAAAAATTTATATACAAAAGGCGCCTGCCTGGGGGCCTTCCGCCGTCTGCACGATGAGGGCGAGTGTATTCGTTTTGTATGTGATTATAAGATCCGCCGGGAACTCTGCATCCGGGTCAGCCAGGAGCGGCGGGAAGTCTTTCTGCCGATTGTGACTGCCGGAAAAAACTGGTTTGAAAGCAGTTTTTCCTGCTGCCTGCTCTATAACGGCTCCAGTGAAATCCGGCTGTATGAACGGGAAACCGGGCACGGGCCGAAGCTGCGCCAGACCCTTTTTCTGGATGATTTTCCGGCACGCAAGCCGAAATCCGTGCGTCTGCGGTTTTCCGCATATCCCATCAATGCGGGACAGCTGCTGATTCGGATCAGCGATGAGGGGTTCGGCGGATTTTATCCGAATACGGGAAAAGCATGGAGTTATACGGTGGATCTGAACGAGGACAATGGAAATGAGTGAATTTATCCTGTGCAGCGGGGAAAAAGCGGAACACCCGTATCTGATTATGAAGCGGGAACTTCCGGTTTATACAATGGAAGAACTTTGCTTTTTCCTGCATGAATACCTGTTTTTCTTAAATGAAGAATTTTTCTGTCCGGAACTTTATTCCTGGATCCGGAATGAGCTGAAATTACCCGGACTGGCGTCTTCCCTGATTAATCTGTCCAACCGGGGCGGCTCGCCGTATGAAGCAGCAATGATGATTTTTGATTTCTCCGGCATCTACAGCCTGCAGGAAATGAATGCCATTCGAAGCACCATTCACGATCTGGAGAACCGCACCGATCTTGAGAAGCTGAAATACCGCGCGGATTTTCTGCTGGCGACAGACCGGTTCCGGGAGGCGCTGTATCTATATCTCCGGCTGCTTCAGTCCAAAAACACGTCCCGTATGACAGAAGGCATGCGAAAAGAGATTCTGTTCAATACCGGAGTGATTTACGGCAGGTGTTTTCTCTATGGGGAAGCAGCCGATTACTTTCGCCGGGCGTATCAGCTGGAACCGGATGATACAGCGGCCGCCTGCTATTACCGTGCCCGTTTCCTTGCGGCACCGGATCAGGATCTGAAGCAGGATCCGGAAGTCCCGCTGGAGGACCGGCAGCTGAAAACGATCTGCGGGGAGCTCCGCACTGCGGCCGAGACCAAGCATCCGGCAGAGATCAAAAGCCTGGAATCCTGGTTTGAAACGTACGAACAGCTGATACGATAAACCGGAAGACAGACACCGGGAAAAAATGAATATAATCTCTTTACGTTATTTTTTTGACGTGGTATAATGAGTCGGCTTGGATGGTATCCAGAAAATGGAACTATACCAGATGACTCCTTTTCAGACAGCTGCAGGCTGTCTGGCATAAGCTTATTTTGATCGGAACCGTATCTGTGACAGAACGGCATCCGCTGTCCCGCCTGAACAATGCGATGCATCACCGTATGGATCGCCTGGAAAAAAGGAGGGATGATCATGAAAGCAGGTTTTATTGGCGCGGGAAAGGTCGGCTTTTCCATCGGAAAGCACCTGACAGCGCACGGTACAGAGGTATCCGGCTATTACAGCAGAACACCGGAATCCTCACGGCAAGCGGCAGAATTTACCGGCTCACGGCAGTACATGAGCCTGAAACAGATAGCTGAGGACAGTGACATACTGTTTTTAAGTGTGTGTGACAGTGCGATTGCACCGGTCTGGGAACAGCTGAAAAAACTTCCGCTTCAGAATAAGCTGATCTGTCATTTCAGTGGAGTGTTAAGCTCCGGTATATTTTCAGATATTGAGCGTGTTCACGCTTACGGATATTCCGTACATCCGCTTTTCGCTTTCAGCGACCGGTACGAATCCTACCGGCATCTGGCGGATGCGTTTTTTACCATCGAAGGCAATCCAGAACAAATTCACAGCATCGAGAAGATCTTTAATTCCTGCGGCAATCATACGGCAGTGATTTCTTCGGAGGCAAAAGTGCGCTACCATGCGGCGGCGGCTGTTGCCAGCAACCTGTATGTAGGCCTGGCATTTCTGGCAGAAGAGATGCTGCAGGACTGCGGGTTTTCACCGGAAGCCGCCCATGAGGCGCTGGCTCCGCTGATTCGCGGCAATGCGGAGAATATTGTATCTTCCGGGCCGGTGCAGGCACTGACAGGACCTGTGGAGCGCAACGACACAGATACCGCGGCGGCCCATCTGTCCTGCCTGACCGGACAGGAGCGGGAGATCTACCGGCTGCTGTCACTGAAAGTGCTTCAGGCAGCGCAGCAGAGGCATCCGGACCGTGATTACCGGGAAATGAAAGGGGTATTACAATGAGCAAGACACTGAATACATTTCGTAAAATGAAGGCGGCAGGAGACAAAATCACAATGATTACCTGCTATGACTATTCCATGGCGAAACTGATGAGCGAAGCAGATCTGGACATTCTTCTGATCGGCGACTCCCTGGGCATGACCATTATGGGATATCCGGATACTTTAAGCGTCACCATGGAAGACATGATTCATCATACGGCCTGTGTATCCCGGGGAGCTGGCGATTCCTTTGTGATCGCGGATATGCCGTTTATGTCTTACCAGACCTCGGTCTATGACGCGGTGAAGAATGCCGGCCGCCTGGTTCAGGAGGGACATGCCAACTGCGTGAAATTAGAGGGAGGCGCTTCCGTATGCCCGCAGATCGAGGCGATTGTGAAGGCATCTGTTCCGGTCTGCGCCCATATCGGCCTGACACCCCAGTCGGTCAATGCCTTTGGCGGATTCCGGGTACAGGGAAAAAGCGCGGAAGCTGCCCAGAAGATACTGGATGATGCCCGGAAGGTAGAAGCGGCCGGTGCCAGCCTGGTGGTTCTGGAAGGAATTCCGGCGAAACTTGCGGCAAAGATCACCGAAAACCTGACGATTCCTACCATCGGGATCGGAGCGGGAGCCGGATGTGACGGTCAGGTTCTGGTATATCAGGACATGCTGGGGATGTTTACCGATTTTGTTCCGAAATTTGTCAAACATTTTGCCAGCTGCGGCGCGATCATGAAAAAAGCCTTTTCTGATTATGCGTCAGAGGTGAAAGCCGGTACGTTTCCGGCGGAGGAACACACCTACGGGATTTCCGATGAAATTATGGATGCCCTGAAATAAATACAAGACAGTTCTTGTTCATAAAACAGTTCCTGTGCTATATTTAAGTTTAACTGTCATACCCTGTTCTGCCCGCCTGCAGAACAGCTGTGCCAGATAAATGAAGGAGAGAATTATGCAGATCACAGACAAGATCAAAGAAGCAAAAGAAATTACGCGTGCCTGGGCCCGAGAAGGCCTGACCATAGGCTTCGTTCCCACCATGGGATATCTTCATGAGGGACATGCCAGCCTGATCCGGCGTGCGCGGGAAGAAAATGACCGTGTGGTTGTGAGTATTTTCGTAAATCCGATTCAGTTCGGTCCCACAGAGGATCTGGAAAGCTACCCGAGAGATTTTGAAAAAGACAGCGCCCTGTGCGAATCCCTTGGGGCAGACCTGATTTTCCATCCGGAGCCGGAGGAGATGTACGGGGATCATTTCACAACCTATGTGGATATGACCGTACTGACGGAAGAACTGTGCGGCCTCAGCCGTCCGGTACATTTCCGCGGTGTATGCACCGTACTGACCAAACTGTTTCATATTGTCGCGCCCAGCCGCGCGTACTTTGGAGAGAAGGACGCCCAGCAGCTGGCAGTGGTCAAACATATGGCAGAAGATCTGAATATGGACCTGGAGGTCATCGGCTGCCCGATTGTCCGGGAAGCGGACGGCCTGGCAAAAAGCTCCAGAAACACTTATCTGTCCCCGGAAGAGCGCAAAGCAGCTCTTTGCCTGAGCCGTTCCATCCGGCTGGCTGAACAGATGATCGCAGACGGGGAAAAACGCGCATCCGTGGTTCTTGACGCAATGAAAAAAGAGATCAGCAGCGAACCGCTGGCCCGTATCGATTATGTCAAGGCTGTGGACGGGCTGACCATGCAGCAGATTGAACAGCTGGATGCCCCCGCTCTGATTGCGATTGCTGTTTATATCGGAAAGACACGGCTGATCGATAACACACACATTCGCTGACAGAAGTTACTGTCGGATCCGGAGCTGCCCGGTGCAGCATCGGCCGCCGCAATATATAGTAATCAAATGCAAGTAAGAGGAGACAGATTATGTTTATTACCATGCTGAAAGGAAAAATTCACCGCGCAGTTGTATCACAGGCGGAACTGAACTATGTAGGCTCGATTACAGTGGACGAAGACCTGCTGGATGCAGCCGGAATCATGGAGTACGAGAAAGTTCAGATCGTAGATGTGAACAACGGGGAACGCTTTGAGACTTATACGATCAAAGGAGAGAGGGGCAGCGGAATGATCTGCTTAAACGGCGCTGCCGCAAGATGTGCCTCTGTGGGCGACAGAATTATCATCATGTCCTATGCGCAGATGACACCGGAGGAAGCAAAAGAGATCAAACCCTCGGTTGTTTTCGTGGATGATGACAATCATATTTCACGCATTACCAATTATGAGAAATACGGACATCTCTATGAGGATGAAAAAACAGAGCAGTAATTCCTTCCTGTTTTCCGGAAGAAGTGTACAGAAACGGAGAGATCTATGCTAACAGGCAAAACAGTTGTTCTTGGAGTTACAGGAAGCATCGCGGCCTATAAGGCAGCCGGACTGGCAAGCATGCTGGTGAAACAGCATGCGGATGTCCATGTGATTATGACGAAAAACGCCACGAATTTTATCCATCCGATTGCTTTCGAAACCCTGACCAATCACAAGTGTCTTGTGGATACTTTTGACAGAAATTTTCAGTTTCATGTGGCCCATGTAAACCTGGCGCAGCAGGCGGATCTGATGATGATCGCACCGGCTTCCGCCAATGTAATCGGAAAGCTTGCCCACGGAATCGCGGATGACATGCTCACGACTACCGCAATGGCCTGCCATGCTCCCATGTATATTTCACCGGCAATGAATACAAATATGTACTTAAACCCCATCTTACAGGAAAATCTTGAAATCCTGCGCAGATTCGGAAAGCATATTATTGCGCCGGCCACGGGCATGCTTGCCTGCAGGGATGTGGGAGCCGGCAAAATGCCGGAACCGGAACTCCTTATGGAATATATTCTGGCAGAAATTGCCTGCAAAAAAGACCTGGCAGGCAAAAAGGTGCTGGTTTCCGCAGGACCTACGCAGGAAGCCATCGATCCGGTGCGCTTTATCTCCAACCATTCCACCGGAAAGATGGGATATGCGCTGGCGGAAAACGCGATGCGGAGGGGCGCGGAAGTCACACTGGTCAGCGGACCCTGCTCCATTCAGCCGCCGGAGTTTGTGCAGGTGGTTCCTGTTCGTTCGGCCCAGGAGATGTATGACGCCATTGTACCGCGCAGCGCAGAGGCGGATATCATAATTATGACTGCCGCGGTGGCAGATTACCGTCCGGCTGCTGTCAGTACGGAAAAAATCAAAAAATCAGACCGGGAACTTTCCATTGACCTGACACGGACAAAGGACATTCTCGGCACGCTTGGGAAAAATAAAAAAGCCCATACATTTTTGTGCGGATTTTCCATGGAAACAGAGCATATGCTGGAAAATTCCAGGGATAAACTCCGCAGAAAAAACCTGGATCTGATTGTGGCCAACAACCTGAAAGTAAAAGGCGCAGGCTTCGGAACAGATACCAATGCAGTGACACTGATTGGAAGAAATGAGGAAAAGGAACTGCCGCTGATGGACAAAAAGCAGGTGGCTTCCGGTATCCTCGACTACATTGCGGCACATAGTTCCGCATCTGCCGAAGAGAACTAGTTTTTTCGGCAGTCCGCCCGGGAGGTGGTAGTGATCGACAGCTGTCAGATACGGGCAGCCCGGCACAGAGACGGCCCTATGCTGGTAATTGCCGGTCCGGGATCCGGCAAGACTACCGTGATTACAGAGCGCACCCGCTGGCTGATTGAAGGCTGCGGGGTGCCTCCTTCTGAAATTCTTGTTCTTACATTTACCAGAGCCGCTGCGGGAGAAATGCGGGAACGGTTTCTCCGGATGACCCAGGGAAAAAATTATCCGGTCTGTTTCGGTACATTCCACGCGGTTTTCTTTATGATTCTGAAAGAATCCTTTCATTATTCTGCCTCAGATATTCTTCGTGAGGAAGAAAAATATGCTTTTTTCAAAGAGCGTCTTTATGCGCATTCCATTGTTTTTGATGACGAACATACTTTTATCGGGCAGCTGATCCGGGAGATCAGTCAGCTGAAAAATTCCGGCGCTTTGCCGGAAACCTGTGAATCTCCGGGGATGCCTGCAGAAACTTTCCGTAGGATCTGTCAGGAGTATCAGGAAGAACTGCGCCGCAGGCACGGACTGGATTTTGACGATATCCTGATTCGCTGCAGGGATCTTCTGACGGAACATCCGGAGGTGCGAAGCGCCTGGCAGCAGAGGTTTTCCTATATTCTGGTGGATGAGTTTCAGGATATTAATCCGCTCCAGTATCAAATTGTCCGTATGCTGGCAGAACCGGAAAGAAATCTGTTCCTTGTAGGGGATGATGACCAGTCGATCTACCGGTTCCGCGGTGCGAAACCGGAGCTGATGCTTCGGGTCCCGCAGGATTATCCGGATCTGATCCGGGTCAGCCTGTCGGTCAATTATCGCAGCGGAGCAGCAATTGTTTCCCTGGCCTCTCAGCTGATCAGCCGGAACCGGGAGCGCTATGAAAAGCAGATCCGTCCGGGCTGCCGGATCCGGGACCGGGTGTTTTTCCGGCAGTACGACAGCCAGCAGATGCAGAATCTGAGCATCATAGGGGAAATCCGACGTCTGCTGTATCAGGGGATGCCAGCGGAGGAAATCGCCGTTTTGGCCCGCACCGGCCGTCAGCTGATGCTTCTGACCCAGCAAATGGATGCATACAGCATCCCCTATCATTCCAGGGACCATATTCCGGATCCGTACCATCACTGGATTATGGATGATATCCTCTGCTATCTGCGGGCTGCCGTCGGCAGCTGCAGCCGATCCGCAATCCTCCGCATTATGAATCGGCCCAACCGTTTTCTTTCCCGGGACGGGCTGCCGGATCCGGAGGTGAACTGGAACCGGTGGATGGCTTATTACAGAAATAAAAATATGGACTGGCTGGAAGGGCGTGTGCGCCGGCTGCAGGAAGATCTGAAGCAGCTTGGGGGAATGCGGCCCTATGCGGCGCTTATTTATATACGCAAAGGCATCGGGTATGAAGCGTTTCTGCAGGAATACGCGGAGAGTCACGGAACGGAAGCGGAAGAACTGATGGATCTCCTGGATGCAGTCACTGCCCATGCCGCGGAATATCCCTCCCTGGAAGCGTGGCTGGCAGCCGTTGAAAGAATCCGGAAACAGGTCCGCCGCCGGCCGGGTCCGTGTGGGACAGAAGAAAAAGGGGTGACGGTAGGCACCTATCATTCCTCCAAAGGGCTGGAGTTTGACGCGGTGTTTCTGCCGGATTTAAACGAAAGGCTCATTCCGCATAAACGCGCGGTACTGGAAGTCGATCTGGAGGAAGAACGCCGGATGCTTTACGTGGCAATTACCAGGGCCAGAAAAAGGCTCTACCTCCTTGTGCCTGCGCATATACGCAACAAGGAGACAGAGCCTTCCAGGTTTCTGAAAGAAATGAATCTGGAGAACGCCTTGCCTAGCCCTCCCCGTCAGCAAGACGGTGAAATGCCTGGATGACACGTTCCAGTTCTTCATCGGAATCGATATTTCCAATGGAATAATTTTCCTGCTCATCCTCAAAGTAGCGATACAGGTAGACGCCTTTGCTTTCCACAATCTGATTCTGTTCGTCAGTGGGAAGCAGGGCAATGTAATCCTGAGGGCCGACGGAGAAAATCGTCAGAATCTCGCAGTCGATGCTGGAGCCGTCTTCCAAGTCAATGGTGACGACAATGTCTTCCGGGTCCAGGATATCAGGGTCGCTGGTGTTGTTGCTGAAATGATCTGCCATAGTACGGGTACTCCTTTCCGGGTCCTAAGTTCCGCGGTCATTTTCCTTAATTATAGTTTAGAAGACTGTATTTTTGCAATGCCTGTTTATGGTGATTTTTCTGGAAAAAGGTGGTATAGTAAATATGTTTGGTTATCGAACAGGATATGCTGGAGGAAGAAGGTTGCAGATCTGGAATCATTTTCGTACAATTACATACCACCGGTTTCTGGTGATGTACAATTGCTTCCAGTGCGGACTGTACTGGCAGGGGCTGACCCATGATCTGTCCAAATATTCCCCTGTGGAATTCCTGAATGGCTGCCGGTTTTATCAGGGAACCATGAGTCCCAATAATGCGGAGCGGGAGAGCCGTGGATATTCGGCTTCCTGGCTGCACCACAAAGGGCGGAACAAGCATCATTTGGAATACTGGATCGACTACAGCCTGAAAAAGGATCCGCCGCTGATCGGCATGAAGATGCCGGAACGCTATGTTGTGGAGATGCTCTGTGACCGGATTGCGGCATCCCGGGTGTATCAGAGGGACGCGTATACCAGAAGGAGTGCCTGGGAGTATTATCAGAAGGGAATTGAAGTCAACCGGGCGCTGCTTCATCCGGAATCCAGGAAATTGCTGGAAAAGCTTCTGCGGATTGCGGCCCGGCGGGGAGAACGCGCCGCCTTTTCTTATGCCAGACATTATGTATTAAAAAAGAAGAAGCCCATGAAAATTTTAGGAGGAACCAGAAGATGTTAAACGATAAAAAGGTACTGTTCAGCGCAATGCAGTCCACAGGGAACCTGACCCTTGGAAACTATCTGGGGGCATTGAAGAACTGGGTTGCCCTGAGTGATGAGTATGAATGTTTTTATTCCGTGGTGGATATGCATTCCATCACTGTCAGACAGAATCCGGCAGAACTCCGCAAACGGGCGCGGGCGCTGCTGATCCTTTACATTGCCGCGGGCCTGGATCCGGAGAAAAACTGCATCTATTACCAGTCCCATGTGTCCGGTCACGCGGAACTGGCCTGGATTCTTGACTGTTTCACCTATATGGGGGAACTGAACCGCATGACACAGTTTAAGGATAAAGCAGCCAAGCACGCGGATAATATCAATGCCGGTCTTTTTACCTATCCGGTACTGATGGCGGCAGACATCCTTCTGTATCAGACCGATGTGGTTCCGGTGGGAGTCGACCAGATGCAGCATCTGGAACTGACCAGAGATATTGCCACCCGGTTTAACGGCATCTACGGAGATGTGTTTACCATTCCGGAGGCATATATCGGAAAGGCGGGCGCACGTATTATGTCGCTGCAGAATCCGGAGAAAAAAATGTCCAAATCCGATGAAAATCCCAATGCCAGCATTTATCTTATGGACGATCCGGACACGATCATGCGGAAATTTAAACGCGCCGTGACAGATTCCGAGGCAAATATCTGCTATTCCGATGCGCAGCCGGGGGTACGCAATCTTCTGGACATCTACTGCGCATGCACGCAGAAAACACCGGATGAGGCGGTTGCCGAGTTTTCCGGCCGGGGGTATGGTGAGCTGAAAACAGCCGTTGGAGAGACGGTGGTGGATCTGCTTCGTCCCCTGCAGGCCAGAGTGCGGGAACTGGAACAGGACAAGGCATATATTGATTCCATGATTAAGAACAACACAGAAAAAGCGCAGTATTTCTCAAACAAAACCCTGCGCAAAGTACAGAAAAAAGTCGGATTCCCGGAAAGAATCCGCTGATTCGGTTCAGCAGTTGATTTTTCTGATACCGGAAGTATACTGATAGAGACAGGAGGGGATATCTTCCTGCCTCTATTTTTTATTTCATCCGAAACCTTCTGAATTATTCCAAAATCAAATCTATGTACAGTAAGATACATACTGCCGTTCTCCACGGCATTGAAGCGGTTCCCGTTCAGGTGGAAGCAGATGTGGCTGATGGGATGCCGCGTTTTGAAATGGTGGGGCTGCTTTCCTCTGAAGTCAGGGAAGCAAGAGAGCGGGTGACCGCTGCCCTGCGCAATTCGGGCTACCGGCTTTCTGCGAAGAAAATCACTGTGAATCTGACACCCGCAAACATACGGAAGTCCGGAAACAGCTGCGATCTGCCGGTGGCTGCCGCCGTTTTGGCGGCCTTCGGCTATCTGTCGGACGAACTGCTTTCCTCCTGGCTGCTCATGGGGGAAGTGGGACTGGACGGGAGCGTGCTTCCGGTACACGGGGTACTGGCTTGCGCCATTCTGGCAAAATCCCTGGGGCTTAAGGGCGTGATTGTACCGGAAGCCAACGCGGAGGAAGCGGCAGTCTATCCGGAAATCCGTGTGATTGCGCTGAAAAGCATCCGGCAGCTGACGGAACTGTGCAGCTGCTGTCTGCCGGAATCCGGCTGTTATCAAAAAAAGCTGCTGCGCAGTGATACGCCCTCCTATTCTGTGGATTTTGCGGAAATGAACGGACAGGAGGATTTGAAGCGGGCTTGTGAGATTGCGGCAGCCGGCATGCACAACCTTCTGATTGTCGGGGCGCCGGGCAGCGGCAAGACCATGGCGGCCAGCCGTATGCCCACCATTCTTCCGGAGCTGACCCTGCAGGAAAAGCTGGAAATCGCAAGGATCTATTCGGCCTGCGGCCTTCTGGATCCCCGGCAGATTCTGCGCAGGGAACGGCCGTTTCGCGCGCCGCATCATACCGTCACCCCACAGGCCCTGGCCGGCGGAGGCCTGCCTCCCCGGCCGGGAGAAATATCCCTGGCACACCATGGTGTCCTGTTTCTGGATGAACTGACGGAATTTTCCCCGCAGACGCTGGAAATTCTGCGGGAACCGCTGGAAGAGAAACAGATCCGTATTTCACGGCTGGGGGTATCGGTTACCTATCCAGCAGATTTTATTCTGTTGGCGGCAATGAATCCGTGCCGGTGCGGATATTATCCGGATCTGAACCGGTGCACCTGCACAGCAGCCGATCTGCAGCGGTATCGATCCAGAATCTCGCGTCCCCTTCTGGATCGGATGGACTTATGTGTGGAAGCGCAGCAGATTTCTTTTCGTGAACTGGCGCAGCAGCCCTCCGGCGAATCTTCTGCCGCGATCCGGAAACGGGTTAAGACCGTACAGCAGATCCAGGAAGAACGGTACGCGGCCTGCGGGTTCCAGTTCAACAGCCAGATTCCGGCATCTGTGATCGGCAGATTCTGTCCTCTGCCGGATCAGTTAAACCGCTGGCTGGAGGAACGCTATCAGGAATACGGGCTGAGCGCCAGAGGATACTGTAAAGTGCTGCGGACAGCCCGGACAATCGCCGATCTGGAAGGCAGCGCACAGATCTGCCGCAGCCATCTGGAAGAGGCACTGTATTTCCGGGCTGCAGATACAAATGACTGGAATCCCGCCGGCGGATACCGGTAAGACGGGCTTGCTTCCGAACGCAGGACCTAAGAGAGAGGGAACAGGAGAAGCGTATGACACGATATGATTGCTGGTTTGCGGCTTTGCAGGGAATATCCAGAGCGCATCGCAGGGCGTTTCTGGCGGAGTATGATCCGGAAGCGCTGTATCGGATGTCTGACCGTGAAGCAGAGGAACTGACTTGTTTTTCGTCCCGGGAACTGGACGTTCTGCGGCAGTCAAAAACATCCGATCTCTGCGGAAAAACAGAACGGGCCATGGAGGAGAACCGGATGAGGTTCTGCTCCATCCGGGATCCTGAGTACCCGCAGCGGCTGCGCTATATTCCGGATCCGCCGCTGGGACTGTTTGTCCGGGGCAGTCTGCCGCCGGAGGATATGCCTGCCGTGGCTGTGGCAGGCGCCCGCATGTGTTCGGAATACGGAAGATCGGTTGCCACGCAGATCGGACGCAGACTGGCGGAGCAGGGGATTGCCGTGATCAGCGGACTGGCCCTGGGCATTGACAGCGCATCCCATGCCGGCGCGCTGCAGGGACATGGGTACACCTGCGCCGTTCTCGGCAGCGGCGCGGATATCTGCTATCCCAGGTCTTCCCGTACGCTGTACGAGAATATGATACAGGCCGGGGGCGGTGTTGTGTCGGAGTATCCGCCGGGATCTCCGCCGGAGCGCTGGCATTTTCCGGAGCGTAACCGGATCATCAGCGGACTGGCAGACACGCTGGTGGTCGTGGAGGCGAAGGCGCGGAGCGGCTCGCTGATTACGGCGGACCAGGCATTGGAGCAGGGGAGGGATGTGTTTGCTGTTCCGGGCCGTCTGGGGGACGCGCTGAGTGAAGGGTGTTTCCGGCTGGTGGAACAGGGGGCGAAAATTGTGTATTCTCTGGAACAATTACCGCAAACTTTCAATCTAATGCCTCAGAAGCCGATGAAAAGTGTGCCGAAAATAAAACCTGTACTTGAAAAAGAAGAATCTCTGGTGTATAGTTGTCTCGATTTGTACCCGAAAAACATCAGGCTTATTTCGGAACATACGGGACTGCAAAGAAAAAAACTTCTTGAAATACTGAATCTTTTAAAAGAAAAGGGACTGATTCGGGAAGACATTCGAAATTATTACACACGCCTGTTAACATGAGGTTTTTAATATTATGGCAAAATATCTGGTTATTGTAGAATCACCGACAAAAGTTAAAACGATCAAGGCCTTTTTGGGAAAAAACTATCAGGTAGTTGCTTCCAACGGACACGTGAGGGATCTGCCGAAAAGTCAGCTGGGAATTGATACCGAGCATGACTTTACGCCGAAGTATATTACCATCCGCGGAAAGGGAGAAATCCTCGCAGGCCTCCGCAAGGAAGTGAAAAAGGCTGATAAAGTTTATCTTGCCACTGACCCTGACCGTGAGGGAGAAGCCATTTCCTGGCATTTGACCGCTGCGCTGAAACTGGAAGACAAAAAATACAGCCGTATTACATTTAATGAAATCACCAAGTCCGCAGTAAAGGAATCTCTGAAGCATCCGCGGGAAATCGATATGGACCTGGTGGATGCCCAGCAGGCCCGCCGTGTGCTGGACCGGCTGGTGGGATATAAAATCTCGCCGCTGCTCTGGGTAAAGGTAAAACGCGGGTTAAGTGCCGGACGCGTGCAGTCGGCGGCCCTGCGCATCATCTGTGACCGTGAGGAAGAGATCAACAATTTTATTCCGGATGAATACTGGTCCCTGGAAGCCGATTTAAAGCCGGAAGGGGAAAAGAAACCTCTTACCGCAAAGTTTTACGGGGATGAAAACGGAAAAATCGCCCTGTCCGGCCAGCAGGATGTGGATCAGCTGATGAAAGAACTGTCCGGAGCAGAGTACCGGGTGCTGGATATCAAACGGGGCACACGGAAAAAGAAGGCGCCGCTTCCGTTTACGACCAGTACCCTGCAGCAGGCAGCCAGCAGCTATCTGAATTTTTCCACCCAGAAAACCATGCGGGTGGCACAGCAGCTGTATGAAGGAATCAAACTGAAGGGAAACGGCACCGTCGGTCTCATCACTTATCTGCGAACGGATTCCACCAGAATATCGGAAGAAGCGCAGGCAGCGGCCCGGGAGTTCATTCAGGCAGAATACGGAGAAGAATATCTGGCAGAAGGGCAGAAAAGCCGGAAATCCGACGTGAAAATTCAGGATGCCCATGAAGCCATCCGTCCTTCGGACATCACCAGGACGCCGGCTGCGATCAAAGAATCTCTGAGCCGAGACCAGTTCCGGCTGTATCAGCTGATCTGGAATCGCTTTACCGCCAGCCAGATGGCGCCGGCCGTATATGAAAACGTAAATGTTACCATCGGCGCCGGCACTTACCGGTTTAAAGTAACCGCTTCCGCAGTAAAATTTATGGGATATTTAAATGTGTATTCCGTGGAAGAGGACAAATCCAAATACGCGGCGCTGAGCAAAAAGCTGGAACCGGACAGCATCCTTCAGCTGGTGGAACTGAAACCGGAGCAGCATTTCACCCAACCGCCGGCGCATTTTACCGAAGCTTCCCTGGTCAAGGCCATGGAAGAGCTGGGAATCGGCCGTCCCAGCACTTACGCGCCGACCATCACCACATTGATTGCCCGGCATTATGTGGTCAAAGAAAAGAAAAATCTGTTTGTCTCCGAACTGGGCGAAGTGGTAAACAAGATCATGGTGGAGTCCTTTCCGGAAATTGTGGATCAGCATTTCACCGCGAATATCGAATCCCTGCTGGATGCGGTCAGTGAAGGCAAAATTCCCTGGAAAACAGTAATCGCCAATTTCTATCCGGATCTGGACCGCCAGGTGAAAAAGGCAGAAGCCGAACTGGAAAAAGTAGAGCTCCATGATGAAGTGACTGACGTGGTCTGCGAGCAGTGCGGACGCCATATGGTGGTGAAGTTCGGCCCCCATGGCAAATTTCTGGCCTGCCCGGGATTTCCGGAATGCCGCAATACGAAGCCGTATCTGGAAAAAATCGGCGTATCCTGTCCGAAATGCGGAAAGGAAATCGTCATGCGCAAGACCAAAAAGGGCCGCCGGTTCTATGGCTGTGAAGATTATCCGGACTGCGATTTTACATCCTGGCAGAAGCCATCCGCTGAGAAATGCCCGCAATGCGGCAGCTATATGGTGGAAAAAGGCAGCAAGCTGCAATGCGCCAACGATCAGTGCGGCTACATTATGAAAATGCCGGAACAAAAGGATGAAAAAGATTCCGATCAGTAAAATTCGGTGAAAATTCGAAGAATTTTGTGAATTGCATTGAATTAACTGAAAAGTAGTGATAAAATTACGGAAATTAAATGAATCTGCGGATTTTCCGGCAGGCAGCAGACCGAACATCATGCGCTGACAGATCACAGCTTCGGTTTATGCAGGATTCAGTAATTAGCAGTATGTATGGAGGAAAAGGAATGAGCAGCATACAGTTATTAGACCGCACACGCAAAATAGGCAATCTGCTTCATAATAACAATTCATCAAAGGTGATTTTCAATGATATCTGTGATGTCATGACAGATATTCTGGATTCCAATGTGCTGGTGATCAGCCGAAAGGGAAAAGTACTGGGAGCCAGTCTTTCCCGCAGCGTAACGGAAATCACCCATCTGATCCACAGCCACGTGGGCGACTATGTGGATGAGGCGCTGAATGAGCGGCTGCTGGGAATCCTGTCCACCAAAGAAAATGTCAATCTGGAAACTCTGGGATTTGAACATGCCCAGCCCCACAGTTACGCGACCACCATTACACCGATTTACATTGCGGGAGAACGGCTCGGAACCCTGTTTGTTTACCGGCAGTCCGGCGAGTATGACATCGATGACATCATTCTGTGCGAATACGGCACAACGGTGGTGGGCCTGGAAATGCTCCGGTCGGTCAATGAAGAAAACGAAGAGGAAAACCGGAAAAAGCAGATTGTCAAATCCGCCATCAATACCCTGTCCTATTCGGAAATGGACGCGATCTGCCATATTTTCGACGAACTGGACGGCACCGAGGGGATTCTGGTGGCCAGCAGAATCGCTGACCGTGTGGGAATCACCCGCTCAGTGATTGTGAATGCGCTCAGAAAATTTGAAAGCGCCGGCGTCATCGAGTCCCGGTCTTCCGGCATGAAGGGCACCTATATTAAAGTGCTGAATGATTCGATTTTTGAGGAACTGGAACATTTAAAGGAAAACAGCAAAGAATAAGGGGTCTGCCGCCGCAAAGTCCCTTTTTCAGAGCTACGAAATTATCTTGCATTCCCTTCCGGAGTGTGATATTATTTTAAGGCTGAATTTCATTAAACACATACACGGATGATCAGTATGGTGCCGCAGGGAACACCCTACGGTAAGCTGATCGATAAAATGTATGGAAGTAAAACCATGGAGGTAAAAAATGAGTGTAGTATCAATGAAACAGTTACTGGAAGCAGGCGTACATTTCGGACATCAGACCAGAAGATGGAACCCGAAAATGGCTCCGTATATTTACACCAACCGCAACGGCATCCATATCATCGACCTGCAGAAGACAGTGGGCATGATTGATGATGCTTACAACGCAGTTGTGGATCTGGTGGCCAACGGCGGTATTGTGCTGTTTGTAGGTACCAAAAAGCAGGCACAGGATACCATCAAGGCTGAGGCAGAGCGCTGCGGCATGTATTATGTAGATGAGAGATGGTTAGGCGGTATGCTGACAAACTTCACCACCATCCAGAGCCGGATTGAGCGTCTGAAAGCCATCGAGAAAATGTCAGAAGACGGTACTTTTGACGTGCTTCCGAAAAAAGAAGTCATCCAGTTAAAGAAAGAATGGGATAAGCTTGAAAAGAACCTTGGCGGTATCAAGGAAATGGGCAGAATCCCGGATGCAATCTATATCGTAGATCCGAAAAAAGAGAGAATCTGTGTAAAAGAGGCAGAAGCTCTGGGCATTCCGCTGATCGGTATCGCTGATACCAACTGTGATCCGGAAGAGCTTGACTACATCATCCCCGGCAATGACGACGCAATCCGTGCCGTTAAACTGATTACAGCAACAATTGCAGACGCGGTAATCGAAGGCCAGCAGGGTGTGTCCGAACAGGATGTTCCGGAAGAAGCAGAAGAAGCTGCTGCAGAAGAAGAGTAAATCCGGAATCAGCCGGGACCCCTGGCACTGATGTGGAATCCAGAAAATACGGAGGTATGACAGAGATGGCTATTACAGCAAAAATGGTAAAAGAATTACGTGATGTAACCGGCGCTGGTATGATGGACTGCAAAAAGGCCCTGACAGAGACAGACGGCGATATGGACGCTGCTGTGGAATATCTGCGCAAGAACGGCATCATGAAAGCAGAGAAAAAGCAGAGCCGTATCGCGGCAGAGGGACTTGTCCGCGTGGCATTCAACGGGGAAAAGGCCGCTGCTATCGTTGAGGTGAATTCAGAGACAGACTTTGTGGCAAAGAATGATACTTTCCAGCAGTTTGTTGAAGCAGTTGCAAAACAGGCAGCAGCATCTGACGCTGCGGATATGGATGCTTTCATGGCTGAGAAATGGATCGAAGACGACTCCAAGACAGTCAGCGAAGCATTAGTGGAAAAAGTTGCCGTAATCGGTGAGAAATTAAGCATCCGCCGTTTTGAAAAAGTTACGGTTGACAATGGTGTTCTGGTGGATTACATCCATGGCGGCGGACGGATCGGCGTAATCGTAAAAGCTGAGACAGACGTGGTAAATGACGAAGTCAAAGAAGCGCTGACCAATATCGCGATGCAGATTGCCGCAATGAACCCGAAATATGTCTCCACTGATGAAGTCAGTGAAGAATACAAGAACCATGAGAAAGAGATTCTTCTGGCACAGGCTAAGACAGAAAATCCGGACAAACCGGACAATATCATCGAAAAGATGATCATCGGCCGTCTGAACAAGGAACTGAAAGAGGTTTGCCTGCTGGAGCAGCAGTATGTAAAGGCAGAAGGCGACAAGCAGACCGTTGCGAAATACCTGGATCAGGTAAGCAAGTCCGTCGGTTCTCCGGTCAAGGTCGTATCCTTTGTTCGTTTTGAGACCGGCGAAGGCCTGGAAAAGAAAAACGAAGACTTTGCTGCTGAAGTAGCTGCACAGATGAATGCGTAAACTGAACAAGAAATTCGTCTGCTGATCGCAGCAGAAGCGAATTTGCTGATACCGGCTCTCTGCACCTGATATGCAGGGAGCCGGTATTTTTCTTTTGTGCAGCCATGCAGATAAAAATTTTGCAAAAAAACACAAGACTTTGAAAAAAATACTGCTGGCTCCCTGTTAGAATAACAGGAAAGAGAAGTATTTACGAAACGCAGTGACAGGAAAACCCAAAAGGAGAACCGAAGCTATGGCACAGTTACTGACAGGAAAAGAAGTTACGCAGGCACTGAACCGTGATCTGCTGCAGCGGTCGGAGAAGCTGAAAGCAGCCGGCATCTGCCCTGCCCTGGGAATTATCCGTCTGGGGGAGCGTCCGGATGACCTGGCTTACGAACGGGGAGCGATGAAGCGCGCGGAAAAGACCGGCGTGGCGGTACGCAGATTTCTGCTGCCGGAAGATATGTCCCAGGAGGCGCTCTGCGCGGAAATAAGAAAAATCAATGCAGATGCTTCCATTCATGGCGTACTTCTGTTCCGTCCGCTTCCCGGACAGATGAATGACGATGTGGTGCGCAATACCCTGGCACCCGAAAAAGACATGGACGGAATTACGGATTATTCCATGGCGGGGGTCTACAGCGGGGCGAATCTTGGCTTCCCGCCCTGTACCGCAGAGGCATGTATGGAAATCCTGGATTATTATCAGGTGGAACTGCAGGGCAAAACCGCAGCAGTCATCGGCCGCAGCACAGTCATCGGCAAGCCGGTGGCCATGATGCTGATGAAGCGCAATGCTACCGTCACCGTCTGCCATACGAAAACAGAGCATATGGCAGAGATCTGCAGGGACAAGGATATCATTATCGCGGCGGCCGGTCACAGCGGCACGGTAACCGCCGATTTTGTCCGTCCGGGACAGACCGTTATTGATGTGGCAATTAATTTTACCGCAGACGGAAAGATGTGCGGCGATACCGTATTTGAAGAAGCCGAACCTGTGGTGGCTGCAATTACTCCCGTTCCCGGCGGTGTGGGCACAGTGACGACTTCCATGCTGATGAAACACGTAATCGAAGCAGCAGAGAAAACGCGGAAAAAATAAGACGGGATATGGATAACAGCAGAATCCCCCGGAAGCGACTGCTCTGCAGCAGCCGCTTCCGGGGGATTTTTTGAAAGGGTACGGATACACGCCGGGGATCCGTGGAAAAAAGCAAAAAGAAAGAAACTTATTCTTCGTCATCCAGAAAGTCGATACGATCCGGACTCATCTGACGAATCCGGGCCAAGGAGCAGATGTGCAGTCCCTGTTCTTCCAGTTTTTCCCTGCCGGGCTGGAAGGATTTTTCGATTACAATACCTAACCCTGCCACAGTCGCATCTGCCATGTGTATGAGCCGCATGGCACCGGCGGCGGCTTCGCCGTTGGCAAGGAAGTCATCCACAATCAGCACATGGTCATCTGCGGACATCACCTTTTTGGACAGGGTCAGTTTGTATCCGATTTTTTTCGTGTAAGAATTAATTTCGGTACAATAGACATCCGGATACAGAATAGAAGACGGCTGCTTCTTCAGAATAATCATCGGAACCTGCATGGCGGCCGCGGTCATCAGCGCCGGAGCAATGCCGGAAGATTCGATTGTGGCCACTTTTGTGATACCCTGCCCTGCAAAATGCGCGGCAAAAGCTTTTCCGATGTTCTGCATCAGATTCGGATCCACCTGATGGTTCAGAAAGCTGTCCACTTTGATGATATCCGCATCCACCACAATAGCGTCTGATAAGATTTTTTCTTTTAATTCTTTCACGATTGTCACCTCTTAGATAATTCTGGAATTCAGAAGAAAACGGCCGTTTCTTCCGGAAAAACAGATCCGTCCGGATACGGGTAGGATTTTCTCCGGCTTTGACCTGTTCTGAAAATTCTGCTAAAATTATATCATATTTTTTTGGAATACCAAAGAGAAAGAACAGAAAAGGATTGAAATGAGCGTATGCCTGTGGGATAATACGGTGATATGAATATTTCGATTTATACAGTAGGAAAACTGAAAGAACGTTTTTTCCGGGACGCAGCAGCAGAATACACCAAGCGTCTGAGCCGATACTGTCACGTCAGAATCATAGAAGTGCCTGATGAAAAGACGCCGGAGCATGCCAGCGTCACACAGAAAAAACAGATTACACAAAAGGAAGGACAGAGACTGCTGGCGAAGATCAGCAGTTCTTCTTATGTTATTGCGCTGGCCATTCCGGGCAGGTCTTATACCTCTGAAAAGCTGGCGGCGCACATCAGCGATCTGACGCTGCACGGCCGCTCGGAACTTGCCTTTGTCATCGGAGGATCCCTCGGCCTTTCCGATGAAGTGATGCAGCGCGCGGACGAACAAATAAGTTTCTCTGATCTGACGTTTCCCCATCAGCTGATGCGGGTGATACTCCTGGAACAGATTTACCGCTGTTTCCGGATCAATCACGGAGAACCTTATCATAAGTAAGCAAAAAATCAAAGGAAGCAATATGGCAGTGACTGAAATAAAATTAAATATTCCTGTTTCACATATGGGAAATATATTTGGAAGTTTTGATTCCAATCTGAAACTGATGGAAGACCGGCTGAAGGTCAGCATTATTGTCCGGGATGAGGTGACCAAAATCACGGGCGAGGCGTCTGCTGTACGCCATGCGGCAGGAATTCTGAAAGAGCTTCTTGCCCTGTCAGAAAAAGGAGTGGAGATTACGGAACAGAATGTCCGCTATTCGCTGGATACCAGTTCTCCGGAAACCACCGGTCAGATTGTGTCCATGAGCGATGATATCATATGTCATACCATCAACGGAAAGCCGGTGCAGCCGAAAACACTGGGGCAGAAGCGCTATGTGGACCTGATCCGGAACAAAATGATCGTGTTCGGCAACGGACCGGCGGGCACCGGAAAGACCTATCTGGCGATGGCCATGGCCATTACCGCCTTTCAACGCGAGGAAGTGAGCCGGATTATTCTGACACGTCCGGCCATTGAAGCAGGCGAAAAACTCGGATTCCTTCCTGGGGACCTGCAGAGTAAAATTGATCCGTATCTGCGCCCGCTGTACGATGCGCTGTATATGATTATGGGAGCGGAGAATTTTATCCGCAATCAGGAACAGGGATTGATTGAGGTGGCGCCGTTGGCTTATATGCGCGGCCGTACGCTGGACAATGCCTTTATTATTCTGGATGAGGCCCAGAATACGACGCCGGCCCAGATGAAAATGTTTCTGACCAGAATCGGGTTTGGCTCCAAAGTGGTGATCACCGGGGACCCTTCCCAGAAAGATCTGGCAAAAGATGTCCGTTCCGGTCTTGACGTGGCGCTGCGGGTTCTGAAGGATGTGGAGGATATCGGATTCTGCAGTCTCACCAGCAAGGACGTGGTGCGTCACCCGCTGGTACAGAAAATCGTCAAGGCATATGAGCGCTATGAAGAGCAGGAAGCTGCCCGGGCCAGATCCCACGGACGTTCCCGGCAGAAAAAGAAATAATATGCAGGAATCTTTACAGGAGAAAATAACAGTTTATGACAGTAGAACTATGGAATCAGGTTCCGCCGAACCTTTCGTTTCATTATCGGCAGCTGGCACAGCAGGTGGTGCAGACCGCCTGTGAGGCAGAACAGTTTCCCTATGCGCCGGAAGTCAGCATCACACTGACCGATGACGCGCATATCCGCGAACTGAACCGGGAATCCAGGGGAATTGACGCGCCGACGGATGTGCTTTCTTTTCCTATGGTTGACTATTGCAGACCGGCAGACTATACTCTGCTGGAAGAAAACCTGGAAGCATGCATCAATCCGGACACAGAGGAAGTCTGTCTGGGGGATATTGTCCTGTCTCTGGAACGGGTCAGGGCGCAGGCAGAAGCCTATGGCCATTCGGTGCGCCGGGAGTACGCTTTTCTGATTGCGCACAGTATGCTGCATCTGCTCGGCTATGACCATATGGAAGAAGAAGAGCGGGCAGTGATGGAAGAACACCAGCGGATCATTATGCATCGTCTGGGAATAAAACGTTAGGAAATAAATGATATGAGTAAGAAAAAAGACACCAGTTTTCTGATCCAGGGATCCATTCTCGCGATCGCGTCGATTGTCAGCCGTGTCATCGGACTGGTATACCGAATTCCGCTGACCGCAATTATCGGCGACCACGGGAATGATTATTACAGTACGGCCTTTGAAATCTACAGCCTGATTCTTCTGTTGTCTTCCTACAGCCTGCCGATGGCGGTTTCCAAAATGGTTTCCGCGCGCAACGCGCGCCGGGAACGGCGCAATGCCTACCGGGTATTTCAGGGAGCCCTGGTTTTTTCGGCAATTACCGGAGCGATCGGCGCTTTGTTTATTTTCCTGTGTGCCGGACCGCTGACGGAACTGTTTAAGACCCCCATGGCAGTCTACGCCCTGCGGGTGCTTTCTCCGACCCTTGTTATTGTTGCAGTTATGGCCGTGATCCGTGGATTTTTCCAGGGGATGGGAACGATGGTCCCCAGCGCGATTTCTCAGGTCATCGAGCAGATTGTCAATGCGGTTGTCAGCGTCGGCGCCGCCTATGTGCTGTACGCCTACGGCATGCGGATTGCTGCTGCGACGGGCAGCGGGAAGGATTATCCGGCGGCATTTGGCGCCGCGGGCGGTACCATAGGCACCGGTGCAGGTTCCCTGGCCGGACTGATCTTTGTCATCTTTGTGTATTTCCTGTTTCGTCCCAGTCTGCGCAGAGCGATCAGGAAAGAAGAACGCAGAGCGGAAAAGCAGGGCGCAGCGCCCACCGAAAGTTACCGCAGTATCGTGAAAATCCTGGTTTTCACAATTGTTCCGGTTCTTCTAAGCACAACCGTTTACAATCTGGTTTCCATCGTTGACCAGGGTATTTTTAAAAATTTCGCGGCCTTCCAGAACTATGACGCGTCCACCGTGTCCACCTGGTGGGGCGTGTTTGCGGGAAAATATCGGGTGTTAGTCAATGTACCGATTTCCATTGCCTCCGCCCTTGCCGTCTCCGCGGTGCCTACCCTTTCCGCGGCCTTTGCACGGGGAGAGCGCAGACAGGTACAGCGACGCATCGGTCTTTCCCTCCGGTTTGAAATGGTGGTGGCATTTCCCTGCGCGGTTGGCCTGTTTGTGCTGGCTTCTCCGATTCAGCAGCTTTTGTTCCACGATTCTTCCCGCCTGGCAGCCGGTCTGATGATGCTCGGCGCCTGCAGTGTGATCTTTTATTCCATTTCCACACTGTCCAACGCGGTGCTGCAGGCCATTGACCAAATGCGCACCCCGGTGATCAATGCGGTTATTTCGCTGATCGTTCAGGTGGTGGCGATTTTTATTTCCATGTTTGTCTTTGATTTAAAGATCTACAGCGTGGTCATTGCCAATATTGTATTTTCACTTGTGATGTGCATATTAAACGGAAGAGCCGTACAGAAACATTCCGGATTCCGGCCGGAAGTGATGAAAACCTTTGTCAAACCGGCACTGGCCGCAGTCATTATGGGGATTGTCACTCTGGGCGCATATATGGGAATACACAAAGTAACCGGTCATAACAGCATCGCCTGTGTGGCTGCCATCCTGGTGGCAATGATTGTATACAGCGTTGCCCTGCTTCTGACGAAAGCACTGACCGAAGAGGAACTGAAAAGTTTCCCGAAAGGAACCGTAATTATTCGCTTTGCAAAAAAACTGCATTTGTTATAAGTTCTGTCAATGCCGCATTCCAAGGGGTTGACAGCAGGGAGTATTATGAACAGGACAGAACCATGGGATGTCATTGTGATCGGAGCAGGCGCCGCGGGCCTTATGGCTTCCATTCATGCGGCGGCAGCCGGCGCCTCTGTGCTGGCACTGGATCATAACGGACAGCCCGGTAAAAAAATTCTGAGCACCGGAAACGGACGGTGCAATTTTACGAATACAGAGCAGGGGAGCGCGTGCTATCACAGCGGCTGCCCTGCCTTTGTCTTGCCGGCCCTTTCCTATTTGAATGCCGCAGACACCATACGGTTTTTCCGGGATGTGCTGCATATTCATCATGCGGAACGCGGTGGATACTGCTATCCCCGCTCACTGCAGGCTTCCGCGGTGCGCAGCGGCCTCCTGGCTGCCTGCAGCGCGAATGGCGTCTCGATTCTGTCAGATACAGAGATTCAAAGCATCCGGCACAGTTCCGAGGGCTTTTCCATCCGCAGTCAGGAACATACCTGGCATGCCCGGACCGTGATTCTGGCAGCCGGGGGGAAGGCAGCCCCGAAATCCGGCAGTGACGGCAGCGGCTACCGATTCGCCAGACAGCTCGGTCATCGGATCACACCGACATATCCGGCGCTGGTTCCGCTGGAATGCCGGGCCTCCTGGCTGAAGCAGACCGCAGGCGTACGTGCCCGGGGCAGGGTGCGTCTGTATTCCGACGGCCGGATGCTGGCGGAGGATACCGGAGAAATCCAGATGACCAAATACGGGATTTCCGGCATTCCGGTTTTTCAGATCAGCCGCTTTGCCGCGTTATCCCTGGCGGAAGGAAAAAAAACAGAAGCAGAGCTGAATTTCCTTCCGGATTATTCGGAACGGGAGTGTACAGCACTGCTGAAAGACGCAGTTACCCATGCGGATGCAGCCTTTGACCTGCGCACCAGGCTGAACGGACTTTTAAACGATAAGCTTACGGATATGTTTCTTTCGCGGTTTCCCCGCGGCGGCCGTCCGGAACAGCTTGCCCGCAGCATCTGTCATACCAGACTGCCGGTTACCGGAACTAGGGACTATGATATGGCACAGGTTACCTGCGGCGGGGTGGATGTCTCCCAGATTGACAGCAAAACGATGGAATCGAAACGCGTTCCCGGACTCTTTTTTGCCGGAGAAATTCTGGATGTGGATGCCATCTGCGGCGGATACAACCTGCAGTGGGCCTGGTCCAGCGGCGCGTTAAGCGGGGCTTCGGCAGCCGGCTGCGCCAGGTCTGCCGGATCGAACAGGAGAGGCGCGAAGAAACGAAAATAAGGGAAACAGAATCATGCAGAACGAAAAAACCATCCGTATTTCTCAGATCAGAATGCCGGTCCGTCACACGGCGGAACAGGTGATTCGCAGGGCGATCCATATTGCCGGCGGTGACCCGAAGCACGTTACAGGCGCTTCGATTGTCCGACAGTCGCTGGACGCCAGAAAGAAAGACGACATTCATTATATCTATGCCGTAGATCTGACCATTGAACGCAGATTTCAGTATCAGAAGCGAAAAAATGTCACGCCCATCGTGCCGAAGATCTACGATCCGCAGGTAACCGGACGGGAAGAACTTTCCCATCCGGTCACAGTTGTGGGCAGCGGTCCGGCGGGACTGTTCTGTGCCTATCTCCTGGCAAAAAAGGGCTATCGTCCCCTTTTGCTGGAACGGGGACCCAGTATCGATCAGAGGATGCGGGATGTGGAACGTTTTTGGGATACGGGCGAACTGAATCCGGAATCCAATGTCCAGTTCGGGGAAGGCGGCGCCGGTACATTTTCTGACGGAAAGCTGAATACCCTGGTAAAAGACAAATATGGACGCAATCGGTTTGTTCTGGAGACATTTGTCCGATATGGCGCTCCGGAAAGCATTTTGTACGAAGCCAAGCCCCACATCGGAACCGATCGGCTGGTTTCCTGCGTCTCCGGTATGCGGGAGGCGATCCGCAGGATGGGCGGAACGGTGCGGTTCGAATCCAAAGTAACCGGAATTACCGTGCAGAAGGGCCGGCTTACCGGGCTGACGGTCAATGAAAAGGAACAGATTCCGGTGACTGCCGCTGTATTCTGTATCGGACACAGCGCGCGGGATACGTTTGCGATGCTGCATCAGGCAGGGGTTCCCATGCAGCCCAAGGCCTTTGCCGTCGGCCTGCGCATCGAACATCCGCAGGCAGAGATCAGCTGTGCCCAGTACGGCAGTCTCCATGCAAAGGAGCTTCCCCCTGCCCCCTATAAGCTGACCCACCAGACGGAAGCGGGCCGGGGGGTATATACTTTCTGCATGTGTCCCGGCGGATATGTGGTGAATGCCTCATCGGAACCGGAGGGAACAGCAGTAAACGGCATGAGTTATCACGGGAGAAATTCCGCGAATGCCAACAGCGCGGTGATTGTTACCGTCACCCCGGAGGATTTCCCGGCGGAAGGGTATCCCTTAAACGGGATCCGGTTTCAGAAAGACCTGGAACACAGGGCATGGCTTCTGGGAAAAGGAAGCGTTCCCCAACAGCTTTTTGCTGATTTCGAGACAAACACGGCATCCCGGTCCTACGGCTCCTTTGCCTCCTGCCTGAAGGGGCAGCATACCTTTGCCAATCTTCGGGAGCTTCTGCCGGAAACCTTGAATCAGTCCCTGATTGAGGGAATACATGCCTTCAGTCACAGGCTGAAAGGGTTTGACCGGGAGGATGCCATACTTTCCGGTGTGGAGAGCCGTACTTCCTCACCGGTGCGGATCACACGGAATCCTCAGTTTGAAAGCGAACTGCGCGGATTTTATCCCTGCGGCGAGGGTGCCGGCTATGCCGGTGGAATTATGTCTTCTGCCATGGACGGATTAAAATGCGCAGAGGCAGTGATGCAGGTTTACCTGCCGGTATAGCGGCGGCAGGAAGCAGCAGAGACAGAAAGGAATGGTAGTTTGACGGATTACAGCGCAATCATAGACAAGGTAACCCCCATGATGCGGGTTTATCTGGAAACCAAACAGCAGTACAGTGACTGCATTCTTTTTTACCGGCTCGGTGATTTTTATGAAATGTTTTTCGAGGACGCGGAACTGGTGTCCAGGGAACTGGAGCTGACTCTGACGGGCAAATCCTGCGGTCTGGAAGAACGGGCGCCCATGTGCGGAATTCCCTACCATGCCTATGAAGGGTATCTGAACAAGCTGGTTGCCGCAGGACACAAAGTGGCCATCTGCGAACAGGTGGAAGATCCGAAAACTGCCAAAGGCCTGGTGAAAAGAGAAGTGATCCGTGTGGTGACCCCCGGTACGAATCTGAACCCGGGCGCACTGGATGAATCAAAAAACAATTATATTATGTGTATCGTCTACACCGACGGGCGGTACGGAATTTCTGTCGCGGATATTACAACCGCGGACTATCTGGTTACGGAAGTGGACACAGAGCGCAGACTTCTGGATGAAATCAGCAAATACATGCCTTCGGAAATCATATGCAATGAATCGTTTTATATGAGCGGTGTTGATCTGGAGGATCTGAGCTTTCGCCTCGGAATTCAGCTGAACGCACTGGATTCCTGGTATTTTTCCAACGACACCACCAGAGAGATCCTGAAAGAGCATTTTCATGTGGCTACCCTGGACGGACTGGGGCTTGGAGACTACAGCTGCGGTGTGACGGCTGCCGGTTCCCTGCTGAAATATCTGTATGAAACCCAGAAAAACGGCATGACACAGCTGACCAAAATCGAGCCGTATTCCACCGGCCGGTACATGGTGATCGACAGCTCCACCCGGCGGAATCTGGAACTGACCGAGACGCTGCGGGAAAAAAACAAACGGGGCTCCCTCCTGTGGGTTTTGGATAAAACAAAAACCGCCATGGGCGCCCGGACACTGCGTTCCTATATTGAGCAGCCCTTGATTGACCGAAAGGAAATCAATCAGAGGCTGGACGCGGTGGAGGAACTGAAAAAAAATATGATCGGACGGGAAGAACTCCGGGAATACCTGAATCCGATTTATGATCTGGAACGCCTGATCAGCCGGATTGTCTACCAGAACGCAAATCCCAGGGATTTGATCGCCTTTCGGAATTCCATTGCCATGCTGCCGCCGATTAGGGAGATTCTGAAAGATTTTTCCTGTGAGCTGCTGCAGCAGATCAATCAGCGGATGGATGACCTTTCGGATCTCTTTTCCCTGATTCAGGCATCCATTACGGAAGATCCGCCGGTTTCCGTCCGGGAGGCCGGCATCATCCGGGAAGGGTACAGTGAAGAGGCGGACCGTCTTCGTTCAGCCCGCAGTGACGGCAGAAGCTGGCTTGCCCGCATTGAGCAGGAGGAAAAAGAGAAAACCGGGATCAGGAATCTCCGGATCAAATACAACAAAGTCTTCGGCTATTATCTGGAAGTCACCAATTCCTACCGGGATCTTGTTCCGGATTATTTTATCCGCAAGCAGACCCTTACCAACGCGGAACGTTATATTACCCCGGAATTAAAGGAACTGGAAGAGACCATTCTCGGCGCGTCGGATAAATTAAATGCACTGGAGTATGATCTGTTCTGTGAAATCCGTTCGAAAATCGCCGGACAGGTGGTGCGGATCCAGCAGACAGCCCGGGCAGTGGCGGAACTGGATGTCTTTGTTTCGCTGGCGCAGGTGGCAGACAGTAACGGGTATGTGCGCCCGAAGATCAATGAAAAGGGCAGTATCCGCATTACCGAGGGGCGCCATCCGGTTGTGGAACGGATGATTCGCAATGACATGTTTATCCCCAATGACATGACACTGGATAATCACAGCAACCGAATCGCCATTATAACCGGACCGAATATGGCGGGCAAGTCCACGTATATGCGGCAGAATGCCCTGATTGTGCTGATGGCGCAGATCGGAAGCTTTGTTCCTGCCAAATCCGCCTCCATCGGTATTGTGGACCGAATCTTTACCCGTGTGGGCGCGTCGGATGACCTTGCTTCCGGTCAGAGTACCTTTATGGTGGAAATGACAGAAGTCGCGAATATCCTCCGCAACGCCACCGCCTCCAGCCTTCTGATCCTGGATGAAATCGGCCGGGGTACCAGCACCATTGACGGCCTCGGCATCGCCTGGGCTGTGGTGGAGTACATCAGCAATCCGAAACTGCTGGGCGCAAAGACACTGTTTGCCACCCATTACCATGAGCTGACCGAACTGGAAGGAAAACTGGATGCCGTACACAATTACTGTGTCGCTGTGCGGGAAAAAGGGGATGATATTGTTTTCCTGCGAAAGATTGTCCCGGGCGGCACGGACCGCAGTTACGGAATTCAGGTGGCGAAAATTGCCGGGGTACCGGATCCTGTGATCCGGCGTGCGAAGGAGATCTGTGAAGAGCTTGAAAAATCCGGGCTGCAGAATATTGCCGCCAGTCTGCACGCAGACGATTCCCTGGATAAAATCACACAGAAAGTGCCGAGCGAAATGGAACTGTCACAGATTTCCCTGTTTGACACGGTGAAAAATGATGATATCATTGAGGAATTAAAGAACATCAATATCAGCACACTGACGCCGCTGGATGCGTTAAACCGGCTGAACGAACTGCAGAGTAAAGTAAAGAACCGCTGGTAGGAGAAGTTTTATGCCGCAGATTGAACTGCTGGATCAGCAGACCATAGACAAAATTGCCGCCGGAGAAGTCGTAGACCGTCCTTCCTCCGTTGTAAAAGAACTGGTGGAAAATGCCATCGACGCGGGGGCTACGGCCGTCACAATTGAAATTCAGGACGGCGGCAGCTCAATGATCCGCATTACCGATAACGGGTGCGGAATCGAAAAGGAACAGATTTCCCTGGCCTTCTGTCGGCATTCGACCAGCAAAATCCGTCAGGCAGCGGATCTTATGGAAATCCATTCCCTGGGATTTCGCGGCGAGGCGCTGTCCAGCATTGCCGCGGTTTCCCAAGTGGAACTGATCACAAAGCCGACCCGGCAGCTGATCGGCTGCCGCTACCGCATCGAAGGCGGTCAGGAAAAACAGCTGGAGGAAATCGGTGCACCCAATGGAACAACGGTTTTTGTGCGCAATCTGTTTTACAACACACCGGCCCGCAGAAAATTTTTAAAAACCGCGAAGACAGAGGGCGGCTATGTGGCTTCCCTGGTGGAGCAGCTGGCATTTTCCCATCCGGAAATTGCCTTTAAGTTTCTGATGAACGGGCGGATGAAGCTTCACACATCCGGAAACGGAGAATTAAAAGACATTATTTATCAGATCTACGGCCGCTCCATTGCCGGCAATCTGCTTCCGCTCAGCGGAACCTTTGAGCATTTTTCTGTTTCCGGTTATATCGGAAAGCCGCTGATCAGCCGGGGAAACAGAAATTTTGAAACATACTTTGTAAACGGCAGGTACATCAGGAGCAAGCTTCTGGCAAAGGCGATCGAAGACGGATATCACGGGTTCCTGATGCAGCATAAATTTCCCCTGACGGTCCTGCATCTTTCGATTGACGGCCGTATGGTAGATGTCAATGTGCACCCGAACAAGATGGAAATGCGGATTTCCGGTCAGGAGGAAATCTACCGGCAGATTTCGGAACTGGTGCACCATACGCTGCAGCAGCAGGAACTGATACCGGAAGTCCTGCCGGGAGGCAGGGATATGCCGCAGGACAGCCGCACGGCAGGAGCCTCCGGCGCCGGTACACCAGCGGAAGAAGACACAGGAACCGGTACATCTGCGGCAGAAGTCTTAGGAGCTGACACGTCTGCTGCAGGGAATCCAGAAACCGGCACGGCTGCGGTAAAAGCCTCCGGTACCGGAACATCTTCGGCAGAATGCCCTGGAACCGACCTTTCTGCATCCGAAAAGCCCCGGGAAGCAGAAAGACCACGGGCATCGGCGGCTTCCCCGGCACATCCCGGGGATACGGCTCCAGAGCCCTTTGAAGCGCACCGCCTGGAACAGATCCGCCAGTCGGTGGCAAAGGACAGCCCCTATGAAAAAAAATACGAGTATCATCAGGAAACGCTGAAGCTTGGGGAAGGAGCAGGCGGAGAAAAACTGCTTTCCAGACAGGCCCGGCCGAACTACCGGATTCTGGGGCAGCTTTTTGAAACATACTGGCTGCTGGAGTACAACGACCACCTGTATATTGTGGATCAGCATGCCGCCCATGAAAAAGTCCTGTATGAACGGACCATGCAGGCGTTTCAGACCAGACAGTTTTACGCCCAGCTGATCAGTCCGCCGATGATTCTGGACCTGACCATACAGGAACAGGAGCTCATGGATCGTTTTCACGGCTATTTTGAAGAAATGGGCTTCGAACTGGAGCCTTTCGGCGACGGGGCCTGGGCTGTCCGCGGGATCCCGGCCAACTTATTTCAGCTGAACGGGAAGGAACTGTTTCTGGCATTGATCGATGAACTGTCCGATCTGCCGGACAGTGAGGCCCCAGCGGTGGTTCGCGAAAAAATCGCTTCCATGTCCTGCAAGGCCGCGGTAAAAGGCAATCAAAATCTGTCCCGTCCGGAAGCGGAAAAATTACTGGATGAGCTCCTGACGCTTGAAAATCCGTATTTCTGTCCCCATGGACGGCCGGTGATCATCTCCATGTCACACTATGAAATTGACAAAAAGTTTAAGCGAATTTTATAAAATCGCAATAACAAGGTAAGAAACCTATGATAGAATTAAACCCTGTCAGCAGTCAGATCATTCAGCCGGATAAAATACCGCTGCTGATTCTGGCCGGACCGACAGCAGTTGGAAAAACCAGCCTGTCCATTCGTCTGGCCCAGGCCCTTCACGGATCCGTTGTTTCCGCGGATTCCATGCAGGTCTACCGCGGAATGGATATTGGCACAGCCAAGATTACAGAAGAAGAGAAACAGGGGATTCCCCATTATCTGATTGACGTGCTGGATCCTTCGGAAGAATTTAATGTGGTGCTTTTCCAGAAGATGGCAAAGGATGCCATCCGCCGGATCCGCGCTTCCGGCAGGCTGCCGATTCTTACAGGAGGGACAGGATTTTATATTCAGGCGCTGCTCTATGATATTGATTTTACCAGCCAGGAGGAAGACAGGGGCTTCCGGGAAGCGATGGAGCAGAAGGCCAGAGACGAGGGGCCCCATGCCCTTCATGAAATGCTTCGGCAGGTGGATCCTGTTTCCGCTGAAAAGATTCACGCAAACAACATCAAACGCACGATCCGTGCCCTCGAATTTTACCGGAGTACCGGCAGGCCCATTTCCGAACACAATGCAGAGGAACGGCAGAAAGAATCTCCATATGATTACTGCTATTTTGTACTGACGGATGACCGTGAAAAACTGTATCAGAGAATCGAAGACCGGATTGATCAGATGATGGAAAAAGGCCTGCTTCGGGAGGTGGAGACCCTGATGAAACAGGGAGTACCGAGAACTTCCACCGCGATGCAGGGACTTGGCTACAAAGAACTGTATGCCTGCCTGTCCGGAGAATGTTCCCTGGAGGAAGCAGTCCGTCTGCTGAAACGGGATACCAGACATTTCGCCAAACGGCAGCTGACATGGTTCCGGCGGGAAAAACAGGTGATCTGGATCAACCGTCAGAATTATCAGGAAGACGAGGACAGGATCCTTCAAACAATAAAGACCCGATGGGAGAACAGAAGTGAATGAATTAAAACTTGAACAAATGTACCGGCAGCTTGGAATATCCGAGGAAGTATACCGGTTTGGACAAAAGGTGGAAGAATCGCTGAAAGAACGGTTTTCCGGTTTTGACGCGGTCATGGAACTGAATCAGCTGAAAGTGATTCATGCCATGCATCAGGCAAAGGTATCCACAGAATGTTTTCAGTCCACCAGCGGATACGGATACAATGATCTCGGAAGAGATACGCTGGAACAGGTGTACGCGGCCTGCTTTCACACGGAAGACGCGCTGGTGCGTCCGCAGATCACCTGCGGAACCCATGCGCTGGCGCTGGCATTATCCGCGAACCTGCGCCCGGGGGATGAGCTGCTTTCCCCGGCCGGCAAACCCTATGACACCATGGAGGAAGTAATCGGCATCCGTCCTTCCAGGGGTTCTTTAGCGGAATACGGGGTTACCTACCGGCAGGTGGACCTGCTGGAGGACTTCCGTTTTGATTATGAAGGGATTCGGCAGGCAATCAATGACCGGACCCGGGTTGTGACGATCCAGCGTTCCAAGGGGTATCAGACCCGGCCGTCCTTTTCCGTTGCACAGATCGGCGAACTCATTCGCTTCATCCGGGGAATCAAACCGGATGTTATCATCATGGTGGACAACTGCTATGGGGAATTTGTGGAACCGGAAGAACCTTCCGACGCAGGGGCGGATATGATCGTAGGCTCACTGATCAAAAATCCGGGCGGTGGCCTGGCGCCCATTGGCGGGTATATCTGCGGAACCCGGGAATGTGTGGAAAATGCCGCCTGCCGCCTGACTTCGCCGGGGCTCGGCAGAGAAGTAGGGGCCACCCTCGGGGTAAACCGCAGCATGTTCCAGGGACTGTTTCAGGCCCCGGTGGCAGTCAACAGCGCGCTGAAAGGGGCGGTGTTTGCGGCAAATATTTATGAGCAGCTCGGTTTTCCGGTGATTCCCAACGGCACCGAATCCCGGCATGACATCATCCAGGCAGTCACCCTCGGCACACCGGAGGGGGTTGTGGGATTCTGCGAAGGCATCCAGGCGGCAGCGCCGGTGGACAGCCATGTGACACCGATTCCCTGGGATATGCCGGGCTATGACAGCCAGGTAATTATGGCAGCCGGAACTTTTGTTTCCGGGTCTTCCATTGAGCTGAGCGCAGATGCTCCCATGCGGGAACCCTATGCGGTTTATTTCCAGGGCGGACTGACCTGGCCCCATGCGAAATACGGCATCCTGATGTCACTGCAGAAACTCACGGAACGGGGTCTGGCCGTGCTTCCGGGCCTTACATCCTGAGCAGATGTTTTTCATGTACTTTGAAAATCTTTTGTGTTATTATAATGGGAATGATACTGCGTCCTTGAGAGAGTGCAAGGAGTTTTATGGCAGATTCACTTACAATTAAAGAATTACCGAATTCTGAGAAACCCTACGAAAAATGTCTCGCCCACGGGGCAGCGTCCTTGTCCGACGCGGAGCTTCTGGCAGTGATTATCCGTACCGGAAGCTGCGGAGAGCCATCGATAGAACTGGCCCGAAGAATTCTTGCCATGGGACCGGATGGAATCCTGAACCTCCATACCATGTCCATCGGAGAACTGACTGCCCTGAAGGGAATCGGACCTGTGAAGGCGGTTCAGCTGAAGTGCGCGGCAGAGATATCGGTGCGTATGGCAGGCGCCCTGCGCGCAGACCGTATCGAAATGAACAGTCCGGAAACCATTGCTTCCTACTATATGGAACGCATGCGGCATCTGGACCGGGAGACCGTGCTTTTGTCCATGTACAATGTACGCTGCAGGCTGATCGGGGATGAGGTGATGACCATCGGTACATCTACGTCCTCGCTGATTTCCCCCGGCGGGATTTTTCGCTGTGCGCTGAAGCACGATGCGGAATATATTGTTCTGCTCCATAATCATCCCAGCGGAGACCCGTCACCTTCAGAGGATGACATGCTGTCCACGGACCGGATCGCGTCCTGCGGCAGACTGATGGGAATTCCGCTGATGGATCACATTATTATCGGTGATAACAGATACTACAGTTTTAGAGAAAATCATCTGATCACAGACTGATATTTTCTCGGAAAGCAGAGGAAAGACGAATGGCAAACATGTTTGGTGTTGACCTTGGCACTATGAATTTAAAGGTTTACAACCGCCACAATAAATCCATAACAAAAACCAAAAACACAATCTCCCTGATCAATAAAAAACAGATCTACGCATTCGGGGACGAAGCCTACCAAATGTACGAAAAGGCACCGGAGAATATTGAAGTAACCTTTCCGATTGTCAATGGTGTCATTGCGGACTTCAACAATATGCAGAATATGATCCTTGCCTATCTGGAGACCATTTCCAAGGGAAGGGTCAAGGGTTCTGATTTTATTGTGGCAGTACCGACGGATATTACCGAAGTGGAAAAAAAGGCTTTCTTTGATCTGTTTTACCGCAGCAAGGCAAAGCCGAAAAATGTGCTCCTGTGCGAAAAACCAATTGCAGACGCAGTGGGACTGGGATTAGATTCCACAGAACCCACCGGGATCATGATTGTTGATATCGGTTCCGCCACGACAGAGATTTCCGTGGTGTCTCTGGGCGGAATGGTTTTAAGCGAACTGCTTCATTACGGCGGCAACCGCCTGGATGAATCCATCAGCAGCTATATCCGGCGCAATGACAACCTGGTGATCGGACAGAAGTCCGCAAAACTCTTAAAGGAAAAAATCGGTTCCGCACTGCCGCAGGAGGAGGAAACCACCTATCGGATTGTCGGCCTGAATGTGGTCAGCGGACTGCCGATGGAGATGGAGATTTCTTCCAAGATTATCTATGAGTCGATCAAAGACACTCTGGATTCCATCTGCAGCGCCGTCAAACGGATTCTGGAGAAGACGCCGCCGGAACTGGCGAAGGATGTGGTTAAGTCCGGCATTTACATTACGGGCGGAAGCTCACAGCTGAAAGATTTCGACAAGCTTATCGCGGACGTGACGGGAATACAGGTGAATACCTGCGAAAATCCGGAAGAATGTGTGGTGCGCGGCCTTTCCTCCATTATTGCAGAACCCGGCTACCACAAGCTTGCCTATACTATGAAACCGAAATCATTTAAGTAAGGGATCGCATGAAAAGACAACAACGCAAAAAAAGAAAATCTCCTGCACCGCGTTACGTGCTGGTCATTATGGTGATTCTCTGTATTGTGCTGATCAGTATCGGAAAGACGGCCTCAGCTTCTAAGAGCGGGGCAGGCGCATCCATTGCCGGCTACGCAGTGGTGCCTATGCAGAAGGGAATCAACAAGGTGGGCACTGTGTTCCACGGCGTCTCCACTTTTTTCACTTCCAAGCAGAAACTGGAAAAAGAGAACACAAGCTTAAAGCAGCAGATTGACGAGCTGCAGCTGCAGGTAGACGCGTCTGAGATCACGAAGCATGAGCTGGAGCAATACCAGGACATGTACAAAACAGACAAGACATACGACAAGTATGAAAAGGTCGCCGCAGATATTATCGACAAAAACTCCGGCAACTGGTTCTCCACGTTTCTGATTAACCGGGGCAGAGATTCCGGCATTCGGGCCGGCATGAATGTGATTGCCGGAGGCGGACTGGCAGGGATCGTCACGGATGTGGGCAAAGATTATGCGAAAGTCCGTTCCATCATTGATGACTCCAGCAATGTCAGTGCCATGGACAGCGCCACCTCGGATCTGTGTATCGTCAACGGATCCCTGAAATCCATGAACCAGAAGCAGCAGATCGAATTTTCCGATATGCGCAATTCAAAGAAGCTGAAGGCAGCCAAAGGGGATAAACTGGTGACCTCTGCGGTCAGCAGCCGTTATCTGAAGGGAATTCCCATCGGATATATCACTTCTTTGGAGACAGATTCCGGGGATCTTACAAAATCCGGTACCGTGGTACCGATTGTTGACTTTGACCACCTGGAACATGTTTTTGTGATACTTACCACGAAAAACTACGACAACGCAAATGATTAGGAGGTGACAGCCGGATGATCCGTAGAATCCTTATTACTGCTGCAGAGATTATCTGCTGTTACCTGCTGCAGTGTTCTGTATTTGAGCACCTGGCCATTGCAGGGATCCTCCCGAATCTGATGATTATACTGACAGCGGCCACCGGGTTTATGCGGGGACCGAAAGAAGGGCTTTTCACCGGATTTTTCTGCGGTCTTCTGCTGGACATCATGTCCGGCAATGCCCTGGGCTTTTACACGATGATCTATCTGTTCGCCGGATATCTGAACGGATTTTTCAAGCGTTCGTTTTATCCGGAAAACATCAAGCTTCCGGTAGGATCTGTGATCCTGACGGATTTCTTTGTGAATGTTGTGATTTATATCGCATCTTTTCTGATCCGCGGGAAATTTGCCTTCGGATATTATCTGTTCCATATCATTTTTCCCGAACTTGTGTATACAGCACTGGTTGCCCTCGTGCTGTATCCGGTAATTTTAAAGATCAACCAGCGGCTGGAAGCCATTGAGAAAAGGAGCGCGGCAAAGTTTGTTTAAAATATTAAGAGAGATTGCTGAGAGACTGCTGAAAACAAGGATTTTCATTCTGCTGCTCATAATAGTTCTGCTGTTTCTGGTGCTGGTTCAGCACCTTTTTAATATGCAGATTATTCACGGCAATGACTATCAGGAGACCTATACAGAAAGTATCCAGAAAACCATTACTGTGGACGGGGTACGGGGAAATATCTACGACAAAAACGGAGTGCTGCTGGCCTATAACAAACTGGCGTACAAGGTTACCCTGCAGGATTCCGGCACCTATTCCACAAATAAGGAAAAGAACGCGGCCCTGAATCAGGAAATCAACCGGATTATCGAACTGATTCAGGCGGGGAAGGACAGCATCGAAAACAATTTTTCCATGACCTACCATAAGAGTACCGGCAAGGTCACCTATGATGTGTCCGGCACCGCCCTGCAGCGCTTTCGCGCGGATGTCTTCGGACATTCCAAAATTTCCGACCTGAGCTATAACAAGAAGCTTGGCGGCAATGAAGCCACTGCGTCTGCTTCCGATGTTTACGCCTTCCTGTTAAAGCAATACGGCCTGGATACCAAAGAGATTCAGAACAGCTATACCCCCTACCGGATCTACCAGATTCTGGTGGTTCGTTATGCCCTGGCAGCCAACAGCTATCAGAAATACGTAAGCACAACCATTGCGAAGGATGTATCGGATGAAACCGTTGCGGCCATCAAGGAAAATTCGGACAGCCTGGAGGGCGTGTCCATTGAAAATGACACTAAGCGTGTCTATACCTATCCGGAATACTTATCCGGCATTATCGGCTATGTGGGACAGATTTCCACCGATGAGTATTCGGATTATTCCAAAAATGATTCCACCTATTCCCTGTCGGATTATGTAGGAAAAACCGGCATCGAAAAGGTGATGGAATCCCAGCTGCGCGGGAAAAAAGGCAGGCAGGAAGTATACGTCAACAATGTGGGAAAAATCCAGAAAGTAATCAGTTCCACCAGCGAGCAGACCGGCAATAATGTCTATCTGTCCATTGATGCCAAACTTCAGAAAGCAGTCTATCAGCTGCTGGAACAGGAGATTGCGGGTATTTTAAGCTCCAGCCTGGAAGACACCAAATCCACTTCTTCCAAGAAAAATATTTTTGCGTCCAGCTATGAAGTGTATACGGCACTGCTGACTAACAATGTGATTGATCTGGATCAGCTTCCTTCCGCAAAATCCGGGACAGTCTCCGCAAAACTCTACAGCAGTTACCGATCCAGACGAAAATCAGTGCTGAAATCCACCCGCGCGGCGCTGAATGCCGGCACCCGGTACAAAGATCTGTCGGATACCATGCAGGATTATATTTCCTATATTATCAAGTATCTGCAGGGAAACGGCGTCTTTGATTCCAATATGGTGGACTCTTCCAACCGCACATACAAAGCCTGGAAAAAGGGCACCATTTCAGCAAAAGAGTATCTGGAATATGCCATCGAACAGAACTGGATTGATATCTCATCCCTGAATATCAGGAGCAAATACTCAGATATTGATGAACTGTACAAAAGCCTTACAGACTATGTGATTTCAGAAATGTCAGACAACAGCGGATTTGACAAGCTGATTTACAAGGATCTTCTCTACAGTGATTCCATCAGCGGGAGAGACGTCTGCCTGGTGCTTTATGAACAGAAGGTATTAAAGAAAGACCGTGATTACAGCAGGTTAAAATCAGGAGCCATCAGCTCCTATGCCTTTATCCGGTCGAAGATCCATTCCTTGAAGATCACGCCGGGGCAGCTGGGACTGGATCCCTGTTCCGGCTCCTGCGTGATTATGGATCCCAACAATGGCTCCATCCTGGCCTGTGTATCCTATCCGGGTTATGATACCAACAAACTGTCAAATGCGGAGAATTCGGATTATTACAATGACCTGCTGACCAATGCCTCCCTGCCGTTATACAATAACGCGACACAGCAGACGACTGCGCCGGGCTCCACGTTCAAACTTTTAAGCTCGGTTGCCGGTCTGACAGAAGGCAGGATTACAACAGGAACCACTATTAATGATACGGGTATCTACACCAAACAGGGAATGAACCTGAAGTGCTGGGTCTATCCGTCAAATCACGGAAACGAAAACGTATCCCAGGCAATCCGGGACTCCTGTAACTATTTCTTTGCGGAAGTCGGCTACCGGCTCAGCCTGAAAAACGGAAAATACAACGAGTCGGCCGGAGTTAAAAACATCCAGAAATACGCAAAGGAGATGGGACTTGGATCCAGGACCGGTGTGGAAATCGCGGAAAGCAACTCGCAGATGGCCAGCGAGCAGCCGATCCCTGCGGCCATCGGACAGTCCAACAATGCCTATACCACCATCCAGCTGGCGCGCTATGTATCCGCCATTGCCAATCAAGGAACGGTGTATGATCTGACGCTTTTAAACAAAGTGACTTCTGCGTCCGGAAAGACCAGGAAAACTTACCACGCGACAGAAAAGAATCAGATGAGCAACGTATCTTCCAGTACCTGGTCTGCCATAAAAACCGGTATGATCGGGGCGGTGAAGGAGCACGAACAGTTTAGCGGAGTGACTTCTGTCAAACTGGCCGGCAAAACCGGTACCGCCCAGGAATCGCAGATACGTCCGAACCATGCGCTGTTTGTCGGGTTTGCGCCTTATGACCATCCAAAAATTGCCATAGCGACCCGAATTGCCCACGGATACAGTTCCAGCAATGCATGCTCTTTTGTGGCAAAGGTAATGGAGTATTATTTCGGGCTGAAGGACAAAAAGGATCTCCTGAAGGGAACCGCTTCTTCCAGCAGCAGTTCCAGCAATGGAAATGATTAATCCGGAGATGATAAGAATATGTTAAAGAAATACCGTTTCAGAGATTTTCGTATTCGACTGGTTGCCTATATTCTGGTACTGAGCTTTATCGGCATTCTTGCCATCGGAAGCGCAAATGCTTCCTTTCAGGCCAAACAGGTCATCGGTGTCATTGGCGGGACAATCCTGATGCTGATTGTTTCTGTTATTGATTATGAATACTTTGTCAAATATTCCCGCCTGTTCTATCTGCTGGCTGTCCTTTTGCTTGCGGTAGTGCTTGTGGCGGGACAGAACGTCAACGGAGCCACCCGGTGGATCATGATCGGAGGGGAAGGCGGCATTCAGTTTCAGCCGTCGGAATTCGCAAAAATATTTTTGATTATTTTCTTTTCCGCCTTTCTCATGAAATACCGGGAAACACTGAATACCTGGAAAACACTGCTTATGGCAATCATTCTGTTTGCAGTTCCGGCAGCGCTGATTTTCAAAGAGCCGAACCTCTCCACCACGATTATTACCGGACTGATTTTTGTTACCCTATTGTTTATTGCCGGGTTAAGTTATAAAATAATCCTTGGAGTACTGGCGGTCTGTGTACCGGCCGGAATCCTTGGAATCGTCCTGATTGTCAAGGATATTCTTCCGATTCACGATTATCAGCGCAACCGTGTCATGGCATGGATTGATCCGAGCCAGTATTCGGACAACGCATACCAGACCCAGTATTCCATCCGCGCCATCGGTTCCGGCAGACTCTGGGGAAAGGGACTGTATAACCACTCCGTTCTTTCTGTGAAAAACGGTCACTTTATCTCAGAACCGCAGACAGACTTTATTTATGCGGTGATCGGCGAGGAAATGGGATTTATCGGATGTGTCATTGTACTGATTCTGCTGGCACTGATTGTGGTCGAGTGTATTATTGTCGCCCGTAACGCCAAGAATTTATCCGGCCGCCTGATTGCCTGCGGAGTAGCCGGATGGGTCGGGTTTCAGACCTTTGTCAATATCAGTGTCGCCACCGGTCTTATGCCGAATACCGGCGTACCCCTTCCGTTTGTCAGCTATGGCCTGACCTCTCTGGTCAGTCTGTTCATTGCTATGGGGATCGTACTGAATATCGGGCTTCAGGCCCGTCGCTATGGGAAAGGAGATGTTCTCGAATGAATATCGCATTAGTCGCGCATGATTCCAAAAAGAAACTGATGCAGGATTTCTGCATTGCCTACCGTGGAATTATCGGAAAACATAAAATCTTTGCCACCGGAACAACCGGCAGGCTGGTGGAAGAGGCTGCCAACCTTCCGGTTCACAAATATCTTTCCGGACATCTGGGCGGAGTCGAACAGCTGGGTGCGGATATCACAAGCAATAACATCGACCTTGTGATTTTTCTGCGGGATCCCCTGGCAGCGAAACCCAATGACCCAAGTATCGCGAATATACTTTCCCTATGCGATATGCACAACATACCGTTGGCTACCAATGTGGCCACAGCGGAACTGTTAATTCATTCACTGGAACGAGGAGAGCTTGACTGGCGTGAAATGTACAAATAAATTACGGCTTAAATTCTACACGCTGCTGATCGCAGGCACTGTCACCACGCTGTCTGTTACCGGCTGCTCCAATATGAAGAATGTTTCAGACGCCTATCAGGCATATCAGACATCTGTTTCCTACGGGCTGGCTTCCAGCCCTGCGGATTCGGCTGACGTATCCCTGATGGGAGAGGGGCTGTGTGTCGGCGGAACCTCCAATACGGATTCCGGTTCGGTGAAAACAGATACCGCGAAGGCAGCAGCGGTGTTCAACACCAGCACACAGAAAATTACTTTTTCCAAGAATATCTATCAGCGTGTCTATCCGGCCAGCACTACCAAGTGTCTGACCGCGTATCTGGCATTGAAATACGGGAATCTGGACGATAAAATCACAGTTTCCTCCACAGCAGCCGCGGTTCCGGCCGGTTCATCCATCGCCGGATTTAAAATCGGCGACCGGATTACCCTGCGGACTGCTTTATACGGACTGCTGTTAATGAGCGGAAATGATGCCGCCAATATCATTGCCGAGCATATTTCCGGCAGCACCTCAAAATTCGCGGTCATGATGAATCAGGAAGCGCAGAAGATCGGCGCGACGGACTCTCATTTCGTGAATCCCCACGGATTTCCCACCGCCAACCATTACACCACCGTTTATGACATGTACCTGATTTTCAACAAGGCGCTGTCCAGTCCGGAGTTTGTCCGGATCATTAACACAAAGGCCCAGACGGTCACCTATCAAAATGCCGCAGGGAAAAAAGTGACTGCCACCTTCCGGAATACAAACTGGTACAAAACAGGACAGGCTGCTTCTCCGGCCGGCTATACCATTATCGGCGGAAAAACAGGATCCTCCGACAGTTCCGGTTACTGTCTTGTGTTATACAGCCAGAAGGAACAGGGGGATGACCGTATGATCTCCATCATTATGAAGAGTGATACGAAGGAAAATCTCTACCGTCTGATGAACGCTCTGCTGACCGGTTTTTCCAATTAACGGTTGTTTTTTAATATTCATTATAATATAATAAATCTAACAAATCTGTGGGGATCACAGGATAGCAGGAGGATAAATTATGGTTGAGATTATTGCTGGCGAAAAGGGCAAGGGAAAGACAAAATATCTTCTCGATATGGTCAATAAGTCCGTGGAAAATTCGAAGGGTAACATCGTTTATCTGGATAAGAGTCAGAAGCATATGCATGAACTGAGCAATAAGGTTCGGCTGATCACGGTTACCGAGTATCCGATTTCCAATTGTGACGAATTTCTGGGCTTTATCTGCGGCATTGTTTCGCAGGATTACGATCTTCAGGAGATGTATCTGGACAGCTTTCTGACGATTGCCAATGTCAGCGAGAATCAGCTGGTGCATGCCATTGAGAAGCTGGACGTAATCAGCGAGAAATTCAATGTGAAGTTTATCCTGAGTATTTCCAGAGGCGAAGCGGATCTTCCGGAAAGTGTCAAAGCGAAGCTAATCGTATCTTTGTAGCACATGTTTCAGATCCTGTATCAAAAGGCGGATGTATGACGCGAATTAATACGGTGTCTTAAGGTTACCACTTAAGACACCGTATTTGTTGATTGCAACGAGTATCTGCTGATCACACAGCGATTTATGAGTTACCTGATTGTTTTCCGAACTAAAGAAGGATTCCCTGTATATGACGCAACGCAACACCAACAGAAAACAGAACAACCGTAAAATTCTGCGTTTTCACGGACACCCGCTCCATATCAATATCGGGATTCTTTTGTTTGCCCTGGTACTGATCTATTTTATCGTCAATATTCTGTCCTATTCCTTCCGCAGCCATGTATCCGGCTACGAGGTACAGGCCGGACAGATCGCGGATACTGCCGGTTATACCGGTCTGATCCTCCGCAGCGAAAAGGTCGTGAATTCCACTGCCGCAGGCAGTCTGAATTATTATAAAAAAGAAGGGGACAATGTAGCGGTCAGAGACCGGATCTGTTCCATAGACAAAGACGGCTCCCTTTCCAGTAAAATCACGGCAGCCGGCAAAGATGTCTCCAAGTTAAGCGATGAGGATCTGGACGGAATCCAGACATCCATCGCATCCTTCAGCGCGGACTATACCAGTGATTCGTTTTACAAGGTCTATAATTTTAAGAACAGCATCAATTCCGTCCTGCAGGAAGATCTGTATCTCAACGCTTTGAAAAATTACTCAGAAGAGACTTCAAAGGCAGTCAGCAACCGTACGTTCACTTTTCTCCGCGCGGCTGATACCGGTATCCTGGCGCTGTATTCCGACGGGTATGAATCCATAACCCCTGCAAACTTCAAAGCAAGCGATTATTCGCCTGCGGATTACAAAAAAACAGATTTCAAGGAGCGGACAACGGTAAAATCCGGCAGTCCGATCTATAAACTGGCAACCAGCGAAAACTGGTATATTATGGTACCGATCACCGAGGAAGAGAAAAAGACCTATGCAGACCGTTCGGTTTTGAAAGTCACATTTCTCCAGGACAGCAGCAGCTGTTACGCAGCCGCAAAGATCATATCCTCCAGCGGGAAAAATTTTCTTCGCCTGAGTTTCAACAGTTCTATGGTACGCTATATTTCAGATCGGTACATTGATATTTCCATCGCAATTAATACCAGCAGCGGTCTGAAAATACCAAACTCGTCAGTCACCAGCAAGGAATTCTTTGTTATCCCCAAGGATTACCTGACCAAGGGAAATGACTCCTCCAGTCAGGGGGTGCTGAAGCATTCTGCCGGTTCGGACACGCCGGAATTCACACCGGTTGCCATTTATAATGAAACCAGCAAATATTACTACATCAAGGAAGACAGTCTGGAGGCCGGCGATACCATACAGATGCCAAATTCCACCAGACAGTACACCATCAGTAAAACGGCTTCCCTGAAGGGAGTGTATAATATTAACAAAGGCTATGCCGTATTCAAAGTCATCAAGGTCCTGAGTTCCAATGACGAATATTCGATTGTGGCTTCCGGGACGGATTACGGGATTTCCCTTTACGATCACATTGCTTTGAATGCGGATCAGGTTTCGGAAAATCAGGTGATTTCCTGATTTTGCGAAAAGCTTTCACAGCGGCGCCGGACAGCAGGTTCACAGCCCGGCAAATAGTATAAGGAGGCAGGACATATCCATATGGTTACAGAAAATCTGAAAGATATCCGGCAGCGGGTTGCTGACGCATGCCGCAGAGCCGGACGGAATCCGGAAACGGTTACATTGATTGCAGTCAGCAAAACAAAACCGGCCGAGATGCTGCAGGAGGCATATGATGCCGGTGTGCGCGATTTCGGTGAAAACAAAGTGCAGGAGATGATGCAGAAAGAAGAAATTCTGCCTGCAGATATCCGCTGGCATATGATCGGGCATCTGCAGCGCAACAAGGTAAAATATCTGATGGGAAAAACCGAACTGATCCATTCCGTGGACTCCCTTCGGCTGGCGGAGGAAATCAGCCGCCTGTCGGTAAAAAATCAGATCTGTACAGATATCCTGATTGAAGTAAATATTGCAGGGGAGGAGAGCAAATTCGGCACGTCCCGCCAGGAAGCCTTTGATCTGGTACGCGCAGCGGCACAGCTTCCGGGCATCCGGATCCGCGGTCTTATGACCGTTGCGCCATATACGGAGCATCCGGAGAACAACAGGGGCTATTTCCGGAAGATACGGGAATTATCGGTTGACATAGCTGCCGAAAACATTGATAATGTACACATGGATTTTCTGTCAATGGGCATGACAGGAGACTTTGAGATCGCCATTGAGGAAGGCGCCACACATGTGCGTGTCGGGACAGGGATCTTTGGTGAAAGAAATTATACGATTTAATCAATTGGATTGGAGACATATCTTATGGGCTTTATGGACAAATTCATGAACGCAATGCGTCTGAATGCGGATGATGAAGAATATTACGATGACTATTACGACAAAGAAGATGAGTATATGGACGATGAGCCGATTCGGCCCAGGCGCAGTGCCTTCCGCCGTAATGAAAACCGGGAGGATGATATGGAACGGCCTTCCGTATCTCATTCTGACTCACTGAAGTCATCCGCTTCTTCCAAAATCACACCGATGCGTTCTTCCCGCAGAGCAAATCAGAGCGTTGCGATGGAAGTATGTGTCATTAAGCCGAAAACCGTGGACGACGCCCGTGAGATCGCGGAAACATTGCTGGCAGGCCGCACGATTGTGCTGAATCTGGAGGGCATTGACCTGGAAGTGGGACAGCGTCTGATTGATTTTACATCCGGCTCCTGTTTTGCCATCGGCGGCAATCTTCAGAAGATTTCCAACTATATCTTTATTGTGACCCCGCAGGCAGTTGATATTTCCGGCGATATTCAATCCATTGTGGATGCTTTTGATGTATCCTCGATCCAGATGGATATCTGATCGCTTTTTACTCAGAAGAATGAAAAAGAAAACTTTCAGCGCGGTTCTGGGCATTCTGTTTTTCCTGATCCTGATCTGGGCAGATCGTATCACGAAAAATCTAGCAGTTCTCCATTTGAAAGACCAGCCGGAAATGCCCCTGATCCGCGGTATCTTTGTTCTCCAGTATCTGGAAAACCGAGGAGCCGCCTTTGGTATTCTCCAGGGGCGTCGGCTCCCGCTGATTCTCATTACAATTATTATCCTGGCTGTGGTTCTTTATGTATATGCCAGAGCGCCATATACGCGTAAATTTATTTTCCTGCGGGTGATCCTGGTACTGGTAGGTGCCGGAGCTGTGGGAAATTTTGTTGACCGTATTTCCAACGGATACGTTGTGGACTTTCTTTATTTTAAGGCCATTAACTTTCCGATTTTTAACGTGGCGGATATTTATGTGGTTGCAGCAGCAGTCCTGCTGATTTATGCCGTATTGTTTTTGTTCCAGGAAGAGGATTTTGCGGCACTGAAAGATCGGCTGGTGCCCCACAGGTCCCGCCATTCAGAGAAGAACCATGAGTGAATCCATACAGACATTTGAAACAGGCACAGCAGACAATATTCGAATCGATCGCTATCTGGCGGAACAGTTTCCTGATAGATCCCGAGCCTTTCTGCAGAAACTGATCCGTTCCGGTGAAGTGACAGTAAACGGCCGGCCGGTTACGAAAGTCAGCACCCTGCTGGCACCCGGCGCACAGGTTACCGTATGTATTCCGGAGGCCAGACCGGCAGAAATCCTCCCGGAGGACATTCCTCTCTCCATCCTTTATGAAGATGAGGATCTGTTGGTGATTGACAAACCTAAGGGAATGGTTGTGCATCCATCCGCCGGGCATGCCGGCGGAACACTGGTCAATGCTGTTTTGTATCATTGCCGCGGACAGTTATCCGGCATTAACGGGGAGATCCGCCCGGGAATCGTGCACCGTATTGACAAGGATACGACCGGCGCCTTGATCGTTTGCAAAAACGACAGTGCCCATCGGAAAATTGCGGAACAAATCAAAGCGCACAGTGTGACCCGAAGGTATGTGGGCATCGTATACGGTAATTTTTCCGATACCACCGGAACCGTCGAAGGTCCTATCGGCAGACATCCGGTACACCGGCAGAAGATGGCAGTCAATCCCAAAAACGGAAAACCGGCCGTCACACACTATACCGTTCTGGAGCAGTTCAGAGGATATTCCTATCTGCAGTTTGAACTGGAAACCGGACGCACCCATCAGATCCGGGTTCACATGGCATCCATCCATCACCCGCTGCTTGGGGATACGGTCTATGGCCCGGCCCGCTGTGAATTCAGCAATCTGCAGGGGCAGACGCTGCATGCCAGAACCATCGGATTTATCCACCCGACCACCGGGCAGTATATGGAATTTTCCGCTCCGATCCCGGAGTATCTGGACAAACTCCTGTCCATTCTGCGCAGACGCGGGTAAGTGCAGTTCAGATCCAGCCCGCTCGGTACGGACGGCGCAAATGCAGTTCAGACCCTGTCCCTTTGTACGGGTGGCGGAGAAGGGCAGAAGCGATCGGTGCAGAACAGGAAAAAGACAGATCAAAGGAAGATATGAAAGTATTACGCAGATGGAATCAGTTCATTGAACAGCATATGCTCTTTACAGCGCCCTGCTGCCTGGCAGCAGGGATTTTGCTGTCCCGGTGGCTGGAGCCCTTTGCGGTTTTGTCCCCCCTCTTTTTTGTGATTATGGCATTTGAGGGAAGCCTGGGCACTACCTTCCGTTCGGTAGGAACGGTTGCCTCCCATCCGGCCTCTCTGATCACGGTATTGATTATTCTTCATGGAATCATGCCGTTTCTGGCTTTTTTTACCGGCATGTTCTGTTTTGGAAAACAGCCGGATATTATGACGGGAATCCTGATTGAGACAGCGATTCCCGCTGCGATTGTCAGTCTGACCTGGTCCGGGATCTATAAAGGCAATGCGGCTCTTTCGCTTTCCATCGTCGTAATCGACACACTGATTTCTCCCTTTGTGATCCCACTGCTGATTCACCTGTTTCTCGGAAGTTCCGTTTCGATTGCCCTGGGCTCCATGATCCGCAGTCTGCTTTTGCTGATTGCGCTTCCTGCTTTTGCGGCAATGCTCTGCAACCAGATGACCCATAACCGGGCAAGAGAGCAGTGGAAGCCGAACTTAAAGCCCTTTTCCAAACTTTGCATGATCGCGGTCATTACACTGAATTCCACCAAACTGAGTCCCTATGTCCGCACGCTTTCCGGGGAGCGGATTCTGGAAGCGCTGTTTATGTGGGGAATGGTGATCGCTGGGTTTTTGATTTCGCTGGCGGCCGCGGTCCTGCTTCGCAGCAGCCGGGAAGACACCGTATCGGTTCTGTTTGGCGGCGGTCTGCGGAATATTTCAGCAGGAGCGGTGATTGCTGTTGCCTTCTTTCCGGGACAGGCGATTTTTCCGGTAATGATGGGGACGCTGTTTCAGCAGATGACTGCAGGAATTCTCAGCACCCTGTTCTTTTCTAAAATTCTGAAGGAAACACCCGAAGAGAAATGACAGAAATCCGGGAGGAGACACTCAAAGCAGCATAACGGCGATTCGGAAGCAATGATCCAAAGCGGAAGGAAGACCTAAGGCTGATCCGGCTTTTCTTCCGGTTCCCGCAGACGGACCGCTTTGGCTGCCATGCGCCGCCGGCTGTCTGTCTGCGCCGCGTAATGCTTTCTGGTTGTATTCACATCTTTGTGTCCCAGGACATCAGCCACCAGATAAATATCACCGGTTTCCTGATAGAGATTCGTTCCATAGGTACTTCTGAGTTTGTGGGGCGTGATGTTTTTGACAGTGGTAACCAGCCGGGAGTATTTTTTCACCAGGTTCTCCACAGAACGCACACTGATTCTCCGGTTCTGCAGGGAGAGAAACAGGGCATTCGTATGGCCTTCCTGGGGGTGCATTTCCTTACGCTCGGCCAGATATTCCTGCAGTGCGTCAGCCACTTCATCGCCAAAGTATAATACCACTTCGCTGCCGCCTTTCCGACGGATTCGCATGCCGTTATTTTTGAAATCCAGATCATCCAGATCCAGACCCACGCACTCGGATACACGGATTCCCGTACCCAGAAGCAAGGTCATCATTGCCAGATCCCTGGCTTTTGTTTTTTCGTGAAACCGTTTCTGCTGTGGGGTGAGTTTTTCCCCGCTTTCCACTTCATCCAGAAGAATGGCCACTTCATCCACATCCAGACGGACGATATTTTTCTGGTGCAGTTTCGGCATTTTTACCAGCTGTGCCGGGTTTTTCTCAATCAGTTCCTTTTGGAAAAAATAATTGTAGAAACTGCGCAGGCTGGCCAGTTTGCGCATCTGTCCCCGTTCGTCATTGGTATGTTCCTGACCGTTGTGGATATAAAACTTCAGATACTGAAGGTATTCTTCAATATCCTGGGGCGTAATCTGCTCCAGCAGTTCCAGGGGAAACTCGCGGATGTTTAATTTGCGGTATACCGCATTGTTTTCATGAATATAGTGAAAAAAGACGCCAAGGTCATAGGCATAGGCAATTCTTGTCCGGGAAGAGGTGGTTGGTTCGATTCCTATGAAAAAATCCCCGCAGAAAGCCGGAAGGTCGTGAATCAGTTCCCGAAGTTTCTTTTCCTGTTCGATATACAGCCTGTCATGATAATTTCGTTCTTTCACCTGTGTGCTCCTTTTGCAAGATGCGAAACTTTTTTCAAAAGACCCGTATGAATTACCAACCGGATCTGTTATTTTATAATAGGATGATAGAAATAAGATACATGCCGGAACAGATGCCGGCATGTATTCTCTATTATAAAAGATTTCCCGGCGTTTGACAAACGGGGGATTCAAAGGAGGTTCCTATGAAATTTGTAATCCAGCGGGTGACACATGCCAGTGTAACCATTGATCATGAATTGGCAGGCGCGATTCAGAAAGGCTTTCTGGTGCTGATCGGAATCGGGGAGGATGATACCGAAGCGGTTGCGGATAAAATGGTCCGCAAACTGGTGAATCTGCGTATCTTCGAAGATGAAAACGGCAAGACCAATCAAAGCCTTGCAGATGTCGGCGGAGGCCTGCTCCTGGTTTCCCAATTTACGCTTTACGCCGACTGTAAAAAGGGCAACCGGCCCTCTTTCATAAAAGCGGGAAATCCGGAACTGGGCAGCAGACTCTATGATTATATCATTGACCAGTGCCGGAAAACCGTTGCGCAGGTGGAGACCGGCTCTTTTGGCGCAGATATGAAAATTGACCTGTGCAATGACGGACCTTTTACAATCATTCTGGATTCTGACCAGTTGTAGGCGTACACGGGCCGGACGCTTGAAGCGTCATGCCAGGGGAAGCAAAGGATGGATCGAACATGAATACCGAGGGATATTTTCACAAACTGAATCACACACTGGATCTGTTCGCCAATGCGGTGGGTATTGGAACCACACTCCTGGATCTGGATGGAAATGTGGTGGAACATTTTGGACATATCTGTGCCTACTGTTCCATGTTTCGCCAGAATGCCCTGCTGTGTGAACGCTGCAACGGATATCATACAGAAGCAGGAGAGCAGGCCGCCCGTTTTGGGGAATGCTATTATTTTTACTGCTACAATGCCCTGGCCTGCGCATCCATCGCCCTCTACCGGGCCGGGCGTTATGTCTGCAGTGTCCTGATCGGTCCCGTGCTTCTGGAATATCCCGATACAGACACCATGAATGACATCATCGCCTACGGCGCAATGAACCAGGCATCCAGAGCCCTGCTGTATCAGTATCTGGAAGACATTCCGGTTCTGACTCCGGAACGCTTTTACTATACCGGAGAGCTGCTCAGTCAGCTGATGTCCAGTTATCTGGATGACCGCCAGAAGCAGCTGGCGGTAAGGACCAGGGAGCAGAACCGTCAGATCCGTCAGATCAGCTGGGCTTACCAGCAGCAGAAAAAGCATCCGGCGGCACGTACGCTGCAGGAATCCAGGGAACTGGAGCTGACCAGCCTGATGGAAGAAGGAAACCTGGAAAACGCTCAGATTCTTCTGAATGATCTTCTGGGAAATATCTATTTTTCTTCCGACAACAATCTGGAACTGATTAAAATCCGGGTGACGGAACTGATTACCGTTGTTTCCCGCCGCCTTTACCGGAGCGGGTATACGGATGAGAGTTTCTTTGACCTGGTCAATGAGTTTCAGAAAAAAACCGCATCCTACAAGGACGCAGATGATTTAAGCTACGATCTGTCCCTGCTTCTGGAACAGATGATTCATTTAATCCGGGAACATGTCTATCCGAAATCCGGCTATCAGGTAAAAAAATGTCTGGAGTACATTCACCGAAATTACCGGGACAATGTAACGCTGGAAGATGCAGCTGCGTATTCCTCTACCAGTCCCACCTATCTGTCCCGGCTGTTCAAGGCGGAAACAGGCGTGGGATTTGCCGCGTATATCAATCATCTGCGACTGAAAAAAGCTAAGGAACTTCTGCTGGACACTACGCTGAGCCTGGCTGAAATTTCCACAGAATGCGGCTACAGCAGCCAGCAGTATTTTACCAAAGTGTTTAAAAAAGAAACCGGCAGGACGCCGGCCAGTTACCGCAATACGGTCAGTCAGCAGCGCGATCCGGATTAGAAGCAGCTTCCGCCGGTATATCCGATTCTCTGATCAGAGGCACTTACTACAGAAAACTTTTTTAAACGTTTCAGCAGTCCCTGCTTTTTTCCTGTTTTGTACACAGAAAGAAAAAGCAGGGATATCTTTTTGTTGCGTTTTGTATATTTTTGCCTTATGGTAAGTATGCGGAAGTTAATATTTTACAAAAGATACAAAAAAAATTATTATACGCATTGTATCATTCTCAGTACAATTTAGATAATTCAGGAACTCGAAAGAAATTGCAGAACGAAAGGAGTCAGATATGATAATTATCGGAGAAAAGCTGAACGGAGCGATTCCGTCTATGGCCAAGGCCATTGAAGCAAGAGATGCCGATCATATCCGGGATCTGGCAAAACGCCAGACCGAAGGGGGAGCTGATTTTATTGATGTGTGTTCCTCTGTGGTAGAAGGGGATACCGAGGTGCTGAAGTGGATGATCGAACTGGTACAGGAGGTCAGTGATGCCAGAATCTGCATCGACAGTCCCAACGCCCATTCGATTGTGGATGTGATGAAATACTGCAGCAAGCCGGGACTGATCAATTCCGTGTCTCTGGAAGGAGACAAAATTGATACGGTATTTCCGGTGATCGCGGATACCGACTGGGAAGTAATCGCGCTGTTATGTGATAACAATAAAATCCCGGATGGAATTGAAGACCGGGAACAGATTTTTGATAAGATCATGGAGAAGGCAAACGAGTACCACATCGCTCCAGAGCGGATCCATATTGATCCACTGGTATTTTCGGTAGGAACCAAACCGGATGCCTTTACAAATTTTGCGGAAGTTACGAAATATGTAAAAGACGCATATCCGGATATCCATGTTACCAGCGGCCTGTCCAATATTTCCTTTGGCCTTCCTTCACGTAAGACCATCAATCAGGCATTTCTTGTGCTTGCCATGGCAGCAGGCATGGACAGCGCCATCATGGATCCCACCAACCGAAATATGCTGGGCGCATTATATGCCACGGAAGCACTGCTGGAAAAAGACGAATTCTGTATTGAATACATTGAAGCATATCAGGCGGATCTTTTCGGCGTGCAGAAAAAATAACGGAAAGCTATTTCCGCAGCTTTCCTGTGAGATAATCTGAATTGTATTGAGAGGTACCCATTATGCCAGATAAATATACCTGTGAAGTGGAAATGAATCCACCGAAACAAAATTCCCAGAAACTGGAAGAAGATCTTGCCACTTTTGCCGAGCGTTTTGAGCGGGTGATGGAAAGCGGCTTTGTTGCGTCCATTACGGACAATGCAATGGGGATTCTTCATTTTCAGCCCCATGAGATGATTGAGGAACTGGACCTTAAGCCCAGAGAAAATCAGGTGCTGATTCATTTAAATACGTTTCACACCAAAGAAGTACTGGATGAAATCCTTGCCTTTGGAAAAAGCCATAACATTACAAACTTTCTTTGCCTCTCCGGAGACGGATCGGATAAGATGCACAAGCTGGAGCCGGAAGAGCTGGAAGCTCCGGAAGTGCCGGTTACCACTTCTGTGGAACTGATCCGCTACATCAGAAAATATTATCCGGAGTTCCATCTGGGCGCTGCCTTTAATCCCTATGAGCCGGAGGAAAAGGAATTTGCCAAGTTGAAAAGAAAAGTGGAGGCCGGCGCGGAATACATCATCACGCAGCCGATCCTGGGGCGAAATCCGCTGGTGGACCGTGTGATGCGGGAGTATCCGGACCTTCCGGTCGTTATTGAATGTTGGATGTCAAAAAAGGTTTATCTTCTGTCGGAAGTCATCGGAGAAACCATACCGGAAGACACCGTATATGACGGATATGAAAAGCTTCTGGAACTGCAGAAAGAATATCCGGACAGTGGAAATTACCTGGCTATGATGGGATTTAAAAAGACCTACCCACGGGTAGAAGAACTCTGGAAAACAAGAGGAGCATCCTGAGGGACAATCTATGGATGCATATGGAACACAAGGAGGTTTCCAATGGGATTTAAATCCGATATTGAGATCGCGCAGGAAGCGGAGATCCGCCCGATTAACGAAATCGCAGAAAAACTGGGCATACCCGATGAATATGTGGAGAATTACGGAAAGTATAAGGCAAAAATTGATTACCGCTATTATAACCGGGAACTGAAAAACCGGTCGGACGCAAAACTGGTGCTTGTCACCGCGATTAACCCGACGCCTGCCGGTGAGGGAAAGACCACCACAACCATCGGACTGGCCGATGGGCTGAACCGTCTGGGACATAAAACGATGGTGGCGCTGCGTGAGCCTTCCCTCGGCCCGGTATTCGGCATCAAAGGCGGGGCAGCAGGCGGCGGATATGCGCAGGTTATCCCCATGGAAGACATTAATCTGCACTTTACGGGCGATCTGCATGCGATTGGAGCAGCGAACAATCTTCTGGCTGCCCTGCTGGACAATCATATCCATCAGGGAAATCAGCTGCGTATTGTTCCGAAGACCATTACCTGGAGACGCTGTGTGGATATGAATGACCGGCAGCTGCGCAACATTGTGGACGGTCTCGGGAAAAAGGCAGACGGAGTAACCAGGGAAGATGGGTTTGACATCACAGTAGCTTCTGAAATTATGGCGATTTTCTGTCTGGCCACAGACATCCCGGATTTAAAGAAACGTCTTTCCAAAATCGTGGTTGCATACAATGAAGACGGTCAGCCGGTTACCGCCGGGGATCTGCATGCCCAAGGCGCTATGACCGCCTTGCTGAAAGACGCCATCAAACCCAATCTCGTTCAGACACTGGAAGGGACACCGGCTCTGATCCACGGCGGTCCCTTTGCCAATATCGCCCATGGGTGCAACAGTGTGATCGCAACGAAAATGGGGATCAAACTTACGGACTACATGATTACAGAAGCCGGTTTCGGCGCAGATCTTGGCGCGGAAAAATTCCTGGATATCAAGTGCCGGCAGGCCGGCATACAGCCCAGTGCCGTTGTGATAGTAGCCACGGTACGGGCTCTGAAATACAATGGCGGCGTACCAAAAACAGAGCTGAATCAGGAAAACCTGCAGGCACTGGAAGCCGGAATCCCCAATTTGTTAAAACATGTGGAAAATATTACCCGGCAGTTCGGCCTTCCGGCTGTTGTTGCCATTAACAAATTCCCGACAGATACGGATGCGGAAGTCACACTGGTACGCGAGAAATGTAAGGAAATGGGTGTAAATGTTGCGCTGTCTGATGTATGGGCAAACGGCGGCAAAGGCGGCGAAGAACTGGCAAAAGAAGTGCTCCGCCTGACGGAAGACGGTGCAAAGGAAATCCACTACACCTATGATCTGGATCTGCCCATCAAAGATAAAATCCAGGCAATTGCCACCAAGATCTACGGTGCAGACGGTGTGGACTATACTGCAAAGGCCAATCGGGAAATAAAGAAATTTGAGGAATTGGGTTTTGGAAATCTTCCGATCTGTATGGCGAAAAATCAGTATTCCCTGACGGATGACGCGAAAAAACTCGGCCGGCCGGAAGGCTTCCGGATTACGATCCGGGATATTACCGCATCCATCGGCGCAGGATTCCTGGTGGCCCTCACCGGAGATATTATGAAGATGCCGGGACTTCCGAAAGTTCCTGCCGCTGAAAAAATCGATGTGGATGAGGACGGAGTGATAACCGGACTGTTCTAAACTGCAGGAAGATGCACACTGCAGGAAGGTGCACACTGCAGGAAGGTGCACACTGCAGGAAAATGTATACCACAGGAAGATTGTACACCGCAGGAAGAACAGAAGTTTTCTCTGGTTTTGATCAGCAGGAGCTGCTGCATGCGGCAGCTCCTGCTGAATTGTTAGTTACAATGAAATCTTTTCGAAGAACTCAGTTCGAATCATCCCGGGAGGAGATCATACGATTGAATATGAATATAGGAAATAAAATCTTTGCGGAGTTTGTCCGTGAACTGTCCAGCAGCGCGCCGGTGCCTGGAGGAGGAGGCGCATCTGCGGCAGCAGGAGCACTTGCGTCTGCTTTGGTATCCATGGTGGCAAATCTGACCGTCGGTAAGAAAAAATATGCCGCCTATGAAGAAGATATGAAGCGAATACGGGCAGAGGCCGCACGGCTCTCAGATCAGCTGATCCGGCTTGCGGATGCAGATGCGGAAGCCTTCGCGCCTCTGGCAGAGGCCTACCGTCTGCCGCAGACAACGGATCAGGAAAAGCAGCACAGGGAAGAAGTGATGAAAACCGTTTTGTGGAATGCTTCCAATGTTCCTTTGCGGATCATGGAGACGGTAGCGGAAGTCATTGACCTGACAGCAGAAGCAGCGGAAAAGGGCAGCAGGATGGCTGTCAGCGATGCCGGAGTGGCTGCCGTATTTGCGCAGGCCGCATTAAAAGGCGCGTCTCTCAATATTTTTATTAATACAAAATCAATGAAAGACAGAACTGCAGCGGAGGAACTGAATGCCAGGGCAGCAGCTCTGATTGCAGAAGGACAGGAAAAAACGGACCGGATTTTTCAGCAGATCCTTTCGGATCTTCGCTCCTGATCTGTTTTTTGTGTTCTTCCGTCTTTCGGAGTGCGGAAGAATTTTCCGGTCTGCGGAATGACCCTTTGGTCTGCAGAAGATTAATGGCCCTCTGGTCTGCAGAAGATTCTTTGAATAAAATAGAATATATATTTGAATAGAATATAAGAGAAAGGCGACAGAGATGATCCTGGATAATTTCGATAATTTCTGCCAGGTTCTGGAAGAAGAAATGAAACTTCTGCCGGATTATGTATATGAAGAATTAAACGGCGGCGTTCTTGCGGATGAATCCGCTTTTCTTCATCCGGGGCGTGTCACCGATGACCTTTATATTCTGGGGACGTATACCAACCATGGGATACTCGGAAAACAGATCGTCCTGTTTTATGGGTCTTTTGCAGCCGCGCTGGGACAGGCAGACGATGATACTGTACGAAACCAGATTCGTGAGACCATCCGTCATGAGTTTCGGCATCATCTGGAAACAAGGGCCGGACTGTTTGGCAAAGGGACTTTAATCGAAGAGGATGCCGGACGCATGCGGAAATATTATATGATGCACGCAGACAAAGGAAAATAACGCAGCATGCAGATGTTCTTACTTGGACACTCAATATGTACCGGATAAATACATTTTATGAATCGGATACTGCAGGAATCTGCAGGGATCAGATACCGGTTTCAGGAGAAGGGAGAGCGGAGAAAATGAAATTAATTACGTTGATCGAAGATACGACCCATGGACCATTGAAGGCGGAACATGGCCTCTGCATTTATCTTGAAACGGAGCATCACAAACTGCTGTTTGATGTAGGATCTTCCGATCTGTTTCTGAAAAATGCCCGTGCCTGTTCCGTTGATATCGAACAGGTGGATACCGTTGTGATATCCCATGGACATGAAGACCATGGCGGAGGACTTGCGTCTTTTCTTTCCGTAAATCATCACGCGAAAATATATCTGCAGAAAGAGGCCTTTCAGAAACATTACGCAAAGCTGCCGGACGGACCGTCATATATCGGATTGGATCCGGAGCTGATGCGGCATCCGCAGGTTGTTTTGCTGAATGGAAATAAACGACTGGATGATGAACTGGAGCTGTTTACCCATGTACCGGGAGAATGTTATCCCACAAATAAAAATCTTCTGAAGGAAGATTTTGCCCGTGATACGTTTCAGCATGAACAGCATCTGATCATTCACGGTGAAAAAACTGTATTGCTTATGGGCTGCGGACACAAAGGGGTTCTGAATATCCTGCAAAGCTGTCCCTGTAAACCGGATGTTGTGATCGGCGGATTTCATTTATTCAGCCCGCGGACAGGGGAAATGCTGCCGGAGGAAACCGTTCGGAATCTGGCGCACAGCCTGCCGAAAATCATTTATTATACCGGTCATTGTACCGGAAGCCAGGCCTTTGACCTCTTGAAGAAAGAGGGGGTGGATATTCATGCCTTATCCACGGGAACAGAGCTGGAGATTTAACTATTCGCAAAAGACAACTTTAACGAAAAGTTACATGTTTTTCACAGAGGAAACTATCTATGAACCTATCTGCGCTTTATGATCCGCTGCCGGATCCCGCTGCTTATTTAGAACGTATTCAGTGCGATTTTTCGAATTCATTAAACAAGGCGTATCTGGATCATCTGATTTTTCAGCACCAACTGCTGATTCCATTTGAAAACCTGGATATTATTCCCGGCGGCAGGCTGATTTCTCTGGAAATTCCGGATCTGTACCGCAAAATTGTCCGGAAGAAACGGGGCGGCTATTGTTTTGAACTGAACAGCCTGTTTTTCAGTCTGCTGACTGCACTTGGCTATCAGGCATATCCTGTGCTCTGCAAAGTTCTGGAAGGTTCTGATCCCTATTATCCGGCGCTGCATCGCGCTACAGTTGTCCGGATCGGGGACTCAAGTTACTATTGTGATGTGGGCTTTGGCGGACCGGTCCCCGGCGGTGCTTTGGAAATTCAGACCCTTCATCCGGAAAAAATAGCCATGGATACTTACCGGCTTGTTTCTCTGCCGCATCAGTGGCTGCAGCTGGAACGCCTGTCAAAGGGCAGGTATGTGCCTATGCTCCGAATTTGTCTGCAGCCCCAGGATCCGGCGGATTTTCTGGCGTTAAGTCATTATTGCTGCTGTCAGGCCCAGGAAGAATTCAATCATTTTACCGAAGGAATGCTTCTGAATATTCGTCTGAGAAATGGATATGCTGCATTAAACGGACCGTTTCTGCAGGTGGTAAACGGTGATGAGAATTCATGTATACAAAAAAGAATTCATGAAAAGGAAGAAATGGATCAGGTTCTGACCCAAATCTTCCGTCTGCCGGAACACCTGCTGGATCATCTGACCCAGAATGAGATTCGGCCCTGAGAATATTTTTCTCCGTTTTCTCCGCTGCAGGCGCTCAGTCTTCCGGATACGTCGGTACTGTCAGGTAAGCGCCGGAATGAATGATATTTCTGTCGTTGATATGATTCATCTTTTTGATTTCCCGGATATAGGCTCGATTGCTGACGGTACCGGATGTATTATAGGTCTGGGCCAGATCGGACAGAGTCATGCCTTCCTCGATATAAACCGAGGTATATACGGCTTTTCGGTCATGACTGGGGGAGGCGTCTGTTTTCAGGGCGGAGGCGGCGAAAATGCCCGCGGCAGCGCCCAGCACCAGGAAAAAGATACAGATTCCGGCAAAGCGCCGTTTCATTTTTCGCAGCTGCTTCTCTCTCGCTGCACGGATCCGTCTGTTCCTGTGGGATTCGCTGTGGATACAGGAAGGATCATACTGGTTTCTGCTGCAGAAATCTTGCTTACTATATGCTGCTGTGTACATCATTCATAACCTCCTGTGTAACTAATTGCCAATGGTTCGAATACATGTTCCGAACTCTTGTTTGCATGCTTATAATATCGAACTTCTGTTTGGTTGTCAACCGAAAAGCAAACGTTTTTTCGGAATATATGTTTGCTTTTCTCTTTGCTCCATGGTAAAATTATAATAAATATTATACTTTATTCAGAATCAGCAGATCCGGCTGCGCTCGGTCTTTTCCTGCCGTTCTTCCAGGCGCTCTGCTGTGAGGAGGATATCACATGGCCTATGGAATAATCAGCAAGAAACAGAGTGAAATTCTTGACTTTATCAAAAGTGAAATTCTCAGCAAGGGCTATCCGCCGGCAGTGCGTGAAATCTGCGACGCGGTGCATTTGAAATCCACTTCTTCTGTCCACGCGCATCTGGAAAAGCTGGAAAAAAACGGATATATCCGCAGAGATCCCACCAAGCCACGGGCCATAGAAATCATTGATGACAATTTCAACACGATTCGCACAGAAACTGCCAGTGTCCCGCTGATCGGCAAAGTTGCCGCCGGTATCCCGATTACTGCCGTAGAGAATGTGGAATCCTATCTTCCGGTTCCGGCGGATCAGATTCCCCGAGGGGAAACTTTTATTCTGCGGGTACAGGGAAACAGTATGATCAAAATCGGGATTATGGATGGGGATTATATTCTTGTTTCTCAGCAGAATACAGCAGAAAACGGGGATATTGTGGTTGCTTTGATTGATGATTCCGCGACGGTAAAGACCTTTTACCGGGAATCGGATCACATCCGGCTGCAGCCGGAAAACGATGAAATGGATCCGATTCTTGTACAGGATGTGACCATACTCGGAAAGGTGTTTGGCGTGTATCGCTTTTACTGATTGCCTTTTTCCGCAAAAAAGCAGAGAGCTATGTATGCTCCCTGCTTTTTTTGGCCTAATACTGGATCTCTACAGTTTTTCCGTCTGCCTTTATAAACGTCATATCGGTCATGTGCAGACGGCGTGCTGTTTCTTCGGCACTATACTGATATGTCTTTTCTTCAGGTTTCTGGCATCTGATGATCGCAGTTTTTCTGCCATGATCGTCATAGTGCTTTTCAACAGCTGGTGTGCTGTCCTGAACAAACACGATATCAGCCGCCTCATCGAGCGTGATCTGTTCAAGCCCATCGATCAGTGACACATGCTACGATGTTATCGCCGTCAAGAAAAAATTTTGTAGCAACATATCTTACATCAGGTCTTTTCACATTGAATTTCTTTTCCATAATACATAGGCGCAAGGGAACCTGCGAATTTATTCGCAGGTTCCCTTGCGCCATCCTCCTTTTGTTTTTTGGAAAACAAAATTAAGCTGTTACGCGTTAAGCTTTTAAGTCTTCCGGATCCATAAGCTTTCCGTCTTTCCAGATTCTCTCCAGATCGTAGAAGAGCCGGTCCTCTTTCAGAAAAATATGAATGATGATATCTTTGTAATCAATAAGGAACCAGCTGGATCTCTGATTTCCTTCCTTCCGGCACTCGGTGTACCCGGCTTTATACATTTTTTCATCCACGTTATCCACCAGAGCGCTCATCTGACTCTGGTTTCCGGCGGTCGCAATCACAAAATAATCTGCAATCACAGATACTTCGCTGATATCAATTACTTTAATTTCCTCTGCTTTTTTTTCTTCCAGTGCAGCGCATGCAACGGAAGCCATTTTTCTGGATTCATCGTACATTGTGTAGGATCTCCTTTTCTTCTGATAGTACTGATAGGCCAGATTGGTTGTTGTATCAATCGTTCCGTTCGAATCCTTCAGATATTCCACGGTGTCAGAAAGGATTCGATACACGGTTTCTTCCAGATCTGTCTGCGCTGTTTTCCGCAGCTGTTCCAGATGAGGGGCCTGATTTCTGCCGGGTTCTATGTAGTCAGATACAAAAATAATCTGATCCAGCAGATTCATGGCCGGCTCACCGGTGGTATGGACGGAAATGGCATGCAGAATTTCCGGATCTGTGACACCATAGTGTTCCCGGGCCAGAATAGATCCGCATTTGGCATGCAGAAGGGTCAGATTCCGGCGTTCCGCTTCACTGACCGGTACACCATGGGATTCACAGTAAGAAATTCTCTGGGAAAGGGGCATGTATTTCGCACAGTCATGCAGCAAAGCGGCCGTTTCCGCCTGACTTCTGTCGGCGCCGTACCGGTCCGCCAGTGTCCGTGCGGTGTCCACGACCCCCATCGTATGCTGATATCTGCTTTCTTTCAGTTCATGCTGCAGCTGTTCCTGCATTTCCGAAAATGTCACTTTTCTTCCTCCCGAATGTACAGACTGTGTTCCCGGATATATGCTTCTACACGGTCCGGAAGCATATAACGGATAGTTTTTCCCGTTTGAACCCTCTGGCGCAGTTTTTTGCCGGATACGTTAAAATTCGGAGTTTCCAGTCTGTGGATTCTGCCATGGTATTTGTCCTGCAGATAGGCGATCTGCGTGTCGACTTTTTTCTCATTATAGGTATCCCGCACAGCGGCCAGAAGAATGGCCTCCCGGCAGATCAGCTCCGGATGCTTCCAGGTTTCGAATTCAATCAGTGAATCCGCGCCGACAATAAAATACAGCTCCGCATCCGGATACTCTGCCTTGAAATGCTGCAGTGTGGAATAGGTATAACTGACGGTGTTTTTCTGTGTTTCGTAGTAGGAAATCGTAAAACGGGGATTGTCTGCAATCGCTTCTTCTACCATCCGGCATCTGTGATAAGTCATGGCTTCCCCGCCGTATTCTTTATGCGGGGCATGACCGGTGGGAAGAAAAATCACCTGATCCAGATGATACTGATGCATCGCGTTATCACCGATAATCAGATGACCGTAGTGAATTGGATTGAAGGTTCCCCCAAGGATTCCGATTCGTTTTGAACTGCTGTCCATGCTTCTGACCCTCTGCTCAGGATTTCGGTAAAATAATTTTCGGTTCGTCTTTAAACGGACGGTACAGGATGATTTTTCGTCCGATTACCTGTACAACCTCGGAACGGGTGCGGCCCGCAAGCATTTCGGCAATTTTACGGGGATCTTCCATGCAGTTTTTCAGAACTGTGATTTTAATCAGTTCATGGGTGTGAAATCCTTCGGTTACAGCTGTTACCAGCTCCGGTGTCAGGGAACTCTTGCCGATCTGAAACAGAGGGGTAAGGTTCATGGCAAGGCTCCTGAGATATGCGCGCTGTTTGCTCGTCATGTTAGATGCTCCTTTTCCTGTATTAAAAGTTTTCTGTACGGAAAAAGCAGGATTTTACTGCTCTTCTATTTGTAATAATCAAATGTCAGACCGTACATACGGACGGTATCGCCCTCCTGAATCCCTGCTTTTTCCAGTTCATCCAGGATGCCCTGCTCTTTCAGAAAGTTCTGGAAAAACAGGAAGCCCTTTTCCGAATCAATGTTGGTATACCCCAGCATCTTTTCAATCCTGGGTCCTTCTACCACATATTCCGCTTCCTTGCTGTCATAAGAAACCGTATAGGGATCTTCTGAGAAAAGATGATATTCCGGAAAGTATTCCTGGGAATAAATCACCGGTTCAGAGTCATCTGCTTCCAGCATGTTCTCAATGGCATAGAGCAGTTCACGGATTCCCTGGCCGGAAACTGCGGAAATCGGATAGACACGGGTTCCTTCCGGTTCCAGTGCCCGGCGCAGGGACGCAAGGGCTTCGTCCTGTTCCTCCGGTGTGAGAACATCCATCTTATTGGCGGCGATCATCTGCGGTTTGCGGGCCAGGGCCTCACTGTACTCTCTCAGTTCCCGGTTAATTGCCCGGATATCCTGAAGCGGGTCTCTTCCTTCAGTAGATGCTGCGTCCACGACATGGACAATGACGCGTGTGCGTTCAATGTGCTTTAAAAACTCGTGGCCCAGTCCGACGCCTTCCGAAGCGCCTTCAATCAGACCCGGGATATCTGCCATCACAAATCCGCGGCCGTTGCCCAGGTCCACAACCCCCAGATTCGGATTCAATGTCGTGAAGTGATAATTGGCAATTTTCGGATTGGCATTGGAAACATGGGATAAGAAGGTGGATTTTCCTACATTGGGAAATCCGACCAGTCCGACATCTGCGATGACTTTTAATTCCAGGATTACTTCCAGCTGCATGCCCGGTCTGCCCGGCTGTGCGTATTTCGGTACCTGCATGGTGGATGTGGCATAGTGCTGGTTGCCGTTTCCGCCGCGGCCTCCCTTTAAAACAATCTGGCGTTTTCTGTCACCGGACATATCCGCGATGACTTTGCCGCTTTCTGCCTCTTTAATAATGGTTCCTGCCGGAACTTTCAGAATGATGTCTGTGCCGTCTTTGCCGTGGCATCTGCGTTTTCCCCCCGGCTCTCCGTTCTGTGCCGCGTAGGTATGGCGATGCCGGTAATCGGATAACGTGTTCTGTCCTTCATCGATTTCAAAGATGACATCTCCGCCTTTTCCGCCATCTCCGCCATCCGGGCCGCCATGGGATACATATTTTTCGCGGCGGAAGCTGACTGCTCCATCGCCTCCTTTTCCGGATCGGATCACGATTCTGGCTGTATCTGCAAACATGGGTTTCCTCCTGTTTCAAAAAAACAGACCCGTCAAATCTGGCGGGTCTGTCTTAGCAAATGCGTATTCTTATTCGTTGCTGGCAACTGGATATACGGAAGCCTGTTTTTTGTCTCTTCCTTTTCTCTCAAATCTTAACACGCCATCAACCTTGGCATACAGAGTATCATCGCCGCCAATTCCTACATTCACACCCGGGTGAATCTTGGTGCCGCGCTGTCTGTAAAGAATATTGCCGGCTTTTACAAACTGTCCGTCTGCTCTCTTGGCTCCAAGTCTCTTTGCCTCAGAGTCACGTCCGTTCTTTGTGGAACCAACACCTTTTTTATGAGCAAAGAACTGAAGATTCATATTCATCATAGCTGTTACACCTCCTTAATAATCAAATCAACATATCTGCTATAGTTATTCTCAATCTCCTGAATTCCCAAAAGGAAGGACTGCATCAGCAAGTCGGCATCCTTTCCGGGTGCTCCCTTCAGCCGGAACCGAATCCGGGCCTCCGCCTCTTCTGCTTCATGTTCAAAAGAAGTATCGGTAAGCCTTTCGATGGAGTTGATACAGTTAATGGTTAACGCAGATACAGCAGCACAGATAATGTCGGTGCCCTCTTCTGCGTATTCCGCATGATCCCACACGTCAAACCCGGTGTACAAACCGGCGGAATTCCGGTAAACTGTAACTTTCACCATAACAAACACCTAAAAACTAAGCATTGATTTTGTCAATTTTTACCTTAGTATAGCACTGTCTGTGGCCGTTTTTCTTATGATAGCCGGTTTTTCTCTTGTATTTGTAAACGATCACTTTCTTTGCGCGTCCGTTTTCTACAACAGAGGCTTCTACAGTTGCGTCTGCAACAGTAGGAGTTCCGACTTTTAAAGAACCGTCATTAACAGCTAACACCTGGTCGAATGTAACTTTTTCGTCTGCTTCCGCATTGAGTTTCTCAATGGTAATGACATCTCCTTCAGAAACTTTGTACTGTTTTCCTCCGGTAACAATGATTGCGTACATAAATGGCACCTCCTATTATCATTACTCGCCAGTTCCGGTGCTGTATTTCTACAGACTTCTACCTTCCTGAGCGGCATACTGGTGTATTTTAGCACAGCATCAATCAGAAGTCAACTGATCTGCCAGGCATTTCGAGATTTTTTTACGGGTGATTTCCACCAGACCCAGGGCGGTCCGATCAATGACCTGAGCCGGAACCGGATCCTCCTGCAGCAGCATCTGCATCTGACGCATCAGGGCATGGTTGGCTTCTTCTGACTTCATATTGATAAAATCGATCAGAATGATCCCGGACAGATTACGAAGCCTGATCTGACGGGCGATTTCCAGGGCAGCCTCCCGGTTTGTTTTCTGATAATGGAGTTCCTTGCTGTGTTTTCCACTGATGCTTTTTTCCGTGTTTACGTCAATGACTGTCAGGGCTTCCGTGGGTTCGATAATCAGTGATCCGCCGGATTTAAGCCACACTTTTTTTCTGAGCGCTTTTTCCAGCTGGGACGAAAGCCCTGCGGCAGATGCCAGCGGATAGGAATCTTCATACAGGCGAACCGGCGGCAGCGGCAAACTTTGATTCTGCTGTTCGGCAGTCAGTTCCTGACAGATCTCCGGAAGATCTGTTACAATCTCCGTCACCCGGTCCGGCCGCACACGGTGCATCAGACGGATGTACTGGGGAATTCCCTGATACAGACAGCTGTAGCAGCTTCTGGTTTCGCTCTTCCGCAGAATGGCGGTCAGTATGCGGTCCAGCTGTACCCTCTCCTTTTCCAGTTCTTCCTCTTTGGCGAAACAGGCATTGGTGCGTACAATAATGCCATAGTCCTTCCGCGGCATGGACTCTGCAGCTGCTTTCAGCTTTTTACGGGTATCCGGATCGATTTTCCCGGAAATACCGAGTTTGCGGTCTCCTGTGGTCAGTACCAGATATTCGCCTGCCAGGGATAGATTCGTAGTCACAGTGGGAACTTTTCCGCCTTTTGCGTCTTTTTGAATCTGTACCAGAAGCTCATCACCCGGGACAATTTTTCCTGCAGCATTCTGGGCTCTGACCCGATGGCAGTGTTCTGTATGCTCCAGGCTCAGATAGGTCGAAACTCCAGGAGCAATATCGACAAAGGCTGCCTGTATATTCGGTACAATTTTCCGGACTTTTCCGATATAAATACTCCCAATCCGAAGATTCTGCTCGGTTGGTTCCGCATAAATTTCGGACAGCCGACCGTCTTCTGTCAGAGCCGTCAGTATTCTGGTCTTATGGGAGGTGACTGCATGATTCAGTTCGGTAACAATCAGTTTCTGTTTTTTCATAGGGCTTCTGCAGCAGGCTGTAAAATCGGAGTGCCCAAAGCATCCAGTGTTTTCCAGGCTCCGGGAGCGCCGGTATATACATCCAGCCGACGCCGCTCGTAGCAGTAAGGGTCAAAGGTTTCTCCGAAATAATTCAGAAAATCCGAAAGCACAAGTTCCGGCTTGATGTTTTCCTGGCTGCCGGCCGATAGCTTCAGAAACACTGCCGGACGGCCCTCAGACTCCACGGCCTTCATGCTGTAAATCAGCGGTTTGATATCCAGGACACGCTCGGATTTTTTTGATTTTTTGGTTACCGTAATGATTTCCTGCGCTTCATAATAGGTGCGGATCCGATCCTGCAGCAGGTCAAATGCGACAGTTCGTTCCTCCGGAAGAACGGTATAGCGATAGTCGGCACAGGTTACCAGAGACATGGATGGTTTGCTGTCATCCGGGAGAAGCACATAGTTCAGCACTTCGATTCCGTCTGCCATCTGGGCGTTCAGCTTTTTCAGCGCAGTTTCCGTGGATTCTGTAGAATTGACTTCTATGTCAAAATATTCCCCGTCGCCAATCATACCGACGCCCAGCGGAAGAGCAAAAGACATAATCTGATGGGGATGGAATCCCTGGGTATAGCGGATATCAATACCGCTTCTGCGGATTGCCTTCTGGAAAAAGCGCATCAGATCCAGGTGTCCGATGTATTTCATTGTGTCATATTTCCGGAATTTAATTCGGATTTTCATAACAGACTCCTTCCTTCCATACTGCGGCTCCGCATCCGCTGCACTGTTCCCGGCAGTTTGGCGTCACTTTACCGGCGAGGGCCTGCTGCCATTCCCGGTAAAGAAACTGTTTGCTGACACCGGCATCAATGAAGTCCCAGGGGAAGATCTCCTCTGCCGCCCGCGGCCGTACCGTATAAAAGTCCGTATCGATTCCGGTTTCCTGAAAGGCTTCTGCCCAGTGGGAACGGTCAAAAAAGTCTGTCCAGGCAGCGAAAATACCGCCCTTTTCATAGACGCGGATCAGCGCCTCGGAAAGTCTGCGGTCGCCCCGGGCCAGGATTCCTTCGATTACTGTCACATCGGAAGAATGCCAGTGATAACGGATGCTTTTCTGATTCGTCTGGGAACGAATCGATTCTTTTACTACGGATGCCCGGTGCTCAAAATCTTTCATCCGGCACATGGGATACCACTGAAACGGCGTAAAGGGCTTCGGAACGAAAAAGGAGGTGCTTACCGTAATCTGGCATTTCCCGTTCCTGGACTCCTTCGGAATTTCGTAATACTGCTCCGCGATTTTCTGTGCCAGTTCGCCTATGGCCCGCATATCTTCTTCGGTTTCCGTGGGCTGTCCAAGCATAAAATACAGTTTCACTTTATTCCATCCGCCCTGAAACGCCAGAGAGGCACCGGACAGAATCTCCTCCTCTGTCAGCCCCTTGTTAATGACATCACGCAGGCGCTGGGAACCGGCTTCCGGCGCAAAAGTCAGACTGCTTTTTTTCACATCCTGCAGCCGGGACATAATCCCCAGGGAAAAGGCGTCGATGCGCAGTGACGGCAGGGTCACGGAAATTCCCTGGCTTGCGTACTCTTCTGTGAGAAAATGAAGCAGCTCTTCCAGTTCGGAATAATCACTGGAACTTAAGGAACTCAGGGATATTTCATCCTGGCCGGTGGCCGCAAGCATCTGCGCAGCAGCCTGCTTCAGCATTTCCACCTTCCGTTCCCGCAGGGGACGGTAAATCATTCCGGCCTGACAGAACCGGCAGCCCCGGATGCAGCCCCGCATAATCTCCAGTACCACACGGTCCTGCGTCGTTCTGAGAAACGGAACAAGCGGACGTTTGAGAAAATACTGGCCTTCCATGTCGGTCACAACCTGTTTCCGCACTTTTTCCGGAACGCCCTCCGCGGTCGGAACAAAGGAGGCAATGGTCCCATCGGCGTGATAACTCACCTCATACAGGGACGGCACATAGATTCCCTCAATTCCGGCTGCCTGCCGCAGAAATTCCTGCCGGGAACAGGAGCTATCCTTCCGGCAGGCCTGGTACAGATCCAGGAGACGGTCATAGGAGGTTTCCCCTTCTCCGATATAGATCAGATCAAAAAAATCCGCAATTGGCTCCGGATTGTATACACATGGGCCGCCTGCAATGACAATGGGATCCTCCCAGGTCCGTTCTGCCGCGCGGAACGGAATGCCGGACAGGTCAAGAATCTGCAGAATATTGGGATAACACATCTCATACTGCAGGGTAATGCCGAGAAAATCGAAGGAACGGATGGGATCCTGCGATTCCAGTGCAAACAGGGGGATGTTGTTTTCTTTTAAAATTCGATGCATGTCCGGCCAGGGGGAATAGACCCGTTCGCACCAGACATCTTTCCGCTGATTGAACATTTCATACAGAATCTGTATGCCCAGATGAGACATACCGATTTCATAGACATCCGGGAAGCAGACAGCAAAGCGGATCCCGACAGCAGCGGGATCCTTCTGGATACTGTTAATTTCATTGCCGATGTATCGCTCCGGCTTTTCTGCCTGCATCAGAAGACGTTCAGAAAGCGCCAGTTTTTTCATAGTATTCCTCCATTATGCCGGCGTTTGGTCCGCCGGTTCTGCCAGAGTCCGGTAAAAGCAGCTGTGATGGCCCGTATGGCAGGCTGCGCCGGTCTGAATGACAGAAGCAAGTATGGTATCGTTGTCACAGTCAATGGCCAGGGCCTTCACTTCCTGAAAATGGCCGGAAGTCATTCCTTTGACCCACAGTTCCTCCCGGCTTCTGCTCCAGTAGGTCATTCGGCCGGTCTGCATGGTGGCAAGGTATGCTTCTTCATTCATATAGGCAAGCATCAGGACTTCGCCGGTGCCGTATTCCTGTACAATGACCGGAACCAGGCCGAGGCTGTCTGTCTTTAAATCGGAAAATGAAAGCGTTGCCTTCCATTTTTTTGTCTGTTCTGTCATGGTTCCTCCTTACAGGCTTCCTTTAGTGGAAAGAATCCCGTCGATTCTTCCGTCCCCGGCTAACGCGGCATCCAGGGCGCGGGCAGTGGCTTTAAAAATGGCTTCGATGATGTGATGGGCATTTTTTCCCTCCAGGACTTTGATATGGAGATTCATGCCGACGTGGGAACTGAGGGCATAAAAAAATTCATGCACCATTTCCGTATCAAAACCGCCCACGGAGGGCACACGGAAATCATAGTCAAAGACCAGAAAGGCTCTGCCGGAAAGATCCACAGCAGACAGTACAAGGGCCTCATCCATCGGAAGAATCATACTGCCGAAGCGGCAGATCCCTTCTTTTGTGCCTGCTGCCTGGCGGATCGCCTCTCCGAGCACAATAGCCGTATCTTCGATGGTATGATGGCAGTCCACTTCCAGATCGCCGCGGGCCGTCACCTGCAGATCAAGAAAACCGTGGCGGGCAAAACTGTTCAGCATGTGGTCGAAAAAGCCGATTCCTGTATGAATATCTGTCTTTCCGCTGCCGTCCAGATTGATGGTGATCGTAATATCTGTTTCTCCTGTTTTTCTGCTGACCGTCGCTGTACGCTGATTCATAAATCTTCCTTTCTCTTACTTTTCCTCAAAACGGACACGGATGGAATTGGCATGGGCTGTCAGGTGTTCTGACTCGGCAAAACGGATGATATCCTCATGGATTTCCTCCAGGGCTTCTCTGGAATAAGAGATAATGCTGGATTTTTTGATAAAATCATCCACAGACAGGGGAGAAAAGAATTTTGCTGTGCCATTGGTGGGCAGGACATGGTTCGGCCCGGCAAAGTAATCCCCTAAGGGTTCGCTGGAATATTCACCAAGGAAAATCGCTCCGGCATTGCGTATTTTTGTCATAACCTGATACGGATCTTTTGTGACGATCTCAAGATGCTCGGAAGCAATGGCATTGGCGGTGTCCACAGCAGTCTGCAGATCCTCTGCGATGAGGATATATCCGTAATTTTCCAGAGATTTTTCAATGATGTCCCGACGCGAAAGTACCTTCAGATAGCCGTCAATCTCCCTGTTTACCTGCTCTGCCAATGCCGGGCTGGTGGTGATCAGGATCGCGCTGGCCATTTCGTCATGCTCCGCCTGGGACAGCAGGTCAGCGGCCACATAATGGGCATTGGCGGTTTCATCCGCAATCACCAGAATCTCGCTCGGACCGGCGATGGAATCGATGCTGACATATCCGAAGACCGCTTTTTTGGCCAGAGCCACATAGATATTGCCGGGACCGACGATTTTGTCTGTTTTCGGAATGGATGCGGTACCGAATGCCATCGCGGCAATGGCCTGCGCACCGCCCACTTTGAATGCGCGGTCGATGCCTGCTTCTTTTGCAGCGATCAGTGTGCCGGGATTTACTTTTCCCTCTTTGTTACAGGGGGTACACATGATAATCTCATCCACACCGGCCACTTTTGCAGGGATAATATTCATCAGCACGGAAGAAGGATAGGCTGCTTTTCCACCGGGGACGTATACCCCCGCCCGCCGGATCGGTGTCACTTTCTGACCCAGTAACGTTCCTTTTTCTGTGCTGTCAAACCAGCTGTACTGCTTCTGCTTCTCGTGATACGCGCGGATATTTTCCTTTGCTCTCCGGATGACGCGGATGAAATCCGGATCTGCAGAGGCATAGGCTTCTTCATACTCTGCCTCTGTAATCTCTACTGTCTCCGGTGTCAGAACCGCGCCGTCGAACTGTCTGGTATAATCAAAGACTGCCGCATCGCCGCGTTCCCGCACACTGCGGATGATCGCATTTACACTGTCCTCATAACTGGAATAATTGTTGGGGCTTCTCTTCAGAAGGTCCTCCAGGATTCTGTCGGTTGTTTCCTTGTTTAAATTTAATGTACGCATTCTGTCAGTACACGCTCCTTATTTACTCTTTTTCCTGCAGCAGTTTCCGAAGCCGGGTGATAATATCCGTAATCCGCTCCTGCTCCATTTTCATGCTTACGGGATTCACTACCATACGCGCAGACAGGGGGGTGATTTCCTCCAGAACGTTCAGGCCGTTTTCCCGCAGGGTGGTTCCTGTTTCCACAATATCCACGATTACATCCGAAAGTCCCACAATGGGGGCCAGTTCGATGGAACCGTTGAGTTTGATGATTTCCACTGTCTGGTGCTTTTTATTGTAAAAATAATCTTTTGCGATCTTCGGATATTTTGTGGCAACCCGGATCTGTTCATGGTGATTCAGCAGATCCCGGGCACTTTCCTTTCCGCAGACGCACATTCTGCATTTTCCGAAGCCCAGGTCCAGCACTTCATAGATATTGCGGCCTTCCTCCAGAATGGTGTCCCGGCCCACAATGCCGATATCCGCAGCTCCGTATTCTACATAAGTAGGCACATCCGGACCTTTGGCAAGAAAAAACCGCAGTTTCAGTTCTTCATTGACAAAAATCAGTTTCCGTGTTTCCTTGTCTTTTACCTCTTCACAGGGAATCCCGATTTGTTCAAACATATCCACCGCCTGATTGGCAAGCCGGCCCTTTCCCAGGGCAAATGTCAAATATCGCATACTCTCAATCTCTCCTTCGTGTTATCCAAGATAGTAAATCAGATCCTGGATGCCGCTGCGCCGCGCGGCGGCTTCATAAATCTCCTTTGGCCTGGATGCCGTGACTTTCATCAGTTCCACTTTTTCTCCGGACATCCGAAGATCACAGGCGTCTTTCAGCGCATCTTCCCGGCGTTTATCTGTATAAAGGATCCAGCGTGTGTTTTTCGTCAGGGGAATCTGAATCTTCTGTCTGCTCAGTGCAGTAAACAGCTGGTCTACAATAATGGCAAATCCGGTAGCCGGCGCGTCCTTTCCGAAATAGGTCAGCAGCTGGTCATAACGTCCTCCGTTTACCACTGCTTCCCCGCTGCCGAACGTATATCCGGCAAAAATGATTCCGGTATAATAATTCAGTCCGGATACCAGTGCCAGCTCATAGGATACATAATGGCTGACCCGGTAATAATCCAGAAGAGTATCCAGTTCAATGAGGCGGTCCAGGGCCTGATAGATTTTTTCATAGTCGGCCGCCAGCTTTCTTGCCTGTTCCAGCGCTGCCCGATCCATAGCGACGGATTTTAACAGTCCGAAAAGTTCCGTAAGATTCTGCTCTAAGTTCAGTTTTCCCACAATTTCATCGACACCGTAAAAGTTACGGTTCAGAATCAGGGTGCGGATCTCCTCCTGCATGTCTTCATCAATACCGGATGCTTCAAACAATCCGGACAGGTAATCCACATGTCCCACAGAGATCTGGAATTTTTTCAGTCCGGCAGACTGCAGCAGTTTTACGGATAAGGCAATCATCTCCGCGTCACCGTCTACCGATCCGTCTCCGATCAGCTCTGCGCCGAGCTGGGTCCGTTCCTTCAGGCGGCCCTGATAACTGTTGTTATTGATAAAAGTATTGCCGGTATAAGAAAAACGAAGCGGAACATCCTCATCCTGAAAATAAGTGGCCGCGCATCTGGCAATGGATGGCGTGATGTCCGGCCGAAGAACCAAGGTATTGCCTTCCCGGTCAAAAAATTTGTAAAGATCCCGGGAGGATGTGGCGCCGTATTCCTGGTTAAACACATCAAAATATTCGAAGGTGGGGGTCTGTATCTGATGATATCCGTAAGTCTTCAGCACTTCATAGAGCTTTTTCTCCAGTATCATCTTTTTCTCACATTCGTCGTTATAGATATCCCGTACGCCCTCCGGTGTATGAAGAATATTATTTTTCATGAAAACCTCCTGTATTCCCATGGCACTTTAGCGTGCTACCATGCTACCACGTGAAATTACGTTAATTATACGTAACCTCCCGTGAAAAGTCAACTGTTATCCGGCCGGTGATCCAGATCATACTGCAGCGGCACCAGATAAGGCACCAGGGTGCTGCCGCTGCGCTGAAAGTAATAGGCCGGATCCAGTTCCTCCCGGCGGAAGCTCTTGCGTCCGCCGGCTTCCTTTCGATCCCAGAAACGGTTCAGATCACGCAGCGGCAGATAGTAATACTGTTCCAGCGCAGCATAATAAATAATCAGAAAGGCAATGCCTCCCTGCCGTTCAAAACAGCGCATAAACTCCACCTGATGGGGGTGAACGTTATGAAGGGGGAAGGTATCTGTCCTGCATTCTTTTGCATCAAAGCATACCGGGATTCCCTGCACGACACCAATATAATCCACCGTACTTTTCTGATCAAAATAGGCCAGGGTAATGTGCCGGCTCTGCTTGTCTATGGTAATTGGCGTAATCGGTGTCGGGATTTTCTGGATCAGCGCCAGATTTTCCAGTTTGTATAATTCATTGGTCCGGTTAATGTACTCTTCTAAGGAAGAGCCTCTCAATCCTCTGGAATTCCAGGTAGACATCAGCGGGCGCACTCCTTTACTACTGTTTGGTAATCTGCCGGAACGTCAGCAGTTACTGTGGTTCCGTCCGGAAATTCCATGCGCCAGGCATGGAGAAGCTGACGGTTCAGGCCGGTGCGGCGGCGCCACTCCTGATTACGCTGGGCATCCCCGTACTTGGGATCTCCCAGAATCGGATGCCCCACCGAGGCCAGGTGTGCCCGGATCTGGTGGGATCTTCCGGTAATCAGATGCACGCGGAGTTCGGTACAGCCCTCCAGAAACTGTATGGGTTCATAGACCGTTTCGATCCGGACACTGCCCGGCAGTTCCTGATCCGATACGGAAACCCGGTTGGTTTTCCGGTCTTTGGCCAGCCATCCGGTGAGATGACGGCCTTCCTGCATGGTCCCGCATACGACACAGCGATAATATTTTGCCGCGGTACGGTCTTTCAGCAGACGGCTCAGCTCCTGCAGGCCGGCGATGGTCTTTCCTGCCAGAATCAGTCCGGAGGTATTGCGGTCCAGACGGTTGCAGACGGACGGCCGAAAATCACGGAGATCCTCTTTCCGGAGGCTTCCGGTCTCCAGCAAATAGGAAAGGATCCATTCGTTTACCGAATAGTCTGTCGGTTTTGCCTTCTGGGAAAGCATGCCCGCCGGTTTGTTCAGTACCAGGATGTCTGCGTCTTCATATACCACAGGGATCTGTTCCCGGCGGTACCGTGGATCTGCGTTCGGTTTTGCAAAATCTTCTGCCGGCGTATGGGACGCGAATTTTACAAACGTGTCATGTGAAAAATAGATTTTGATGGAATCCGCTTCTCTCAGGATTTCCTGGCCGGTCATTTTCCGGTCATTTAAGACAATATTCTTTTTCCGCATCATTTTGTGCAGAAATCCGGAAGATGCACCGCCAAGCAGCTTGGAAAGATATTTGAAGGATTTCTGTCCGGCCTGATGTTTCCCGATAATAAACTCTTCCACTGCTTAACTCTCCTGTTCCATATGAAGAAAATCTTTAATATAATAATCTGCCATCTGCTGTTTTACAGTTTTCAGATCAGCGGAATAGGAGTCTTCTACGGCGCATACTTCCATTCCCGCGTTTTTTCCTGCCAGGATGCCATTGGGCAGATCTTCGAATACCAGACACCGGTCGGGCTTGATCTGCATTTTGCGGGCAGCGCGCAGATAAACATCCGGGGATGGTTTGCCCTGCTTTACTTCATCGCTGGTGGTCAGGGCGTCAAACAGCCCTTTCAGATGGTTGCGGTGGAGAAACACATCCAGCAAAAGCCTGGAGTTGCTGGTGGCAATGCCGGTCCGGATTCCTTTGCGTTTCAGGTGGTGCAGGTATTCCAGCGCGCCGGGTTTCAGTTTTACTTCTGTGGCATACCGTTCCATGGCCATGCGGTTCCACAGTTGCTTCAGTTCCTCCAGTGTCTCGGGAAGATGGAAGGTATCGATGAAATACTGGGCTGTCTCAGTAAAACTCATACCTTCGATATCCTTCTGCAGGCTGTCCGGCACCGGGATCTGTCTGGAGGCAAAAAACGTCCGGTCAATATCGGTCCAGACCCACATGGAGTCAGCGAGGGTTCCGTCCAGGTCAAATAAAACCGCCTGTTTGTCTGTGAGCATAAATTCTTTCCTCTTCTGCTTCTGTTCTGCCGGAAAATCCCATGGGAACCCCAGAGGAACGACAGTCCAACAAAAAATCCGGCATCTGGATATTTGTGCAAATTCCGGATGCCGGTTATAAACAAGGGATATCTGTGTTCTTGGATCCCGGTTACTCCTCGTCTCCGGAGGAAGCAATGACCGAGATGCCGTCTGCCGCAGCGTCAGCGGACGCAGTCTGGGAATCTGTATCAGCAGCCTGGTCCTGTTCGTGGAGTTCGCCGCGGTTGGTGTTGACCAGGTTCAGGTTTTCCTGCAGGGACGCAATGAGATTGGTGTAGTTTTCATTGTTTACTGCAATGGCATTGCTGATGATCGAGGCCAGGTTCGCCAGAAGCTGGTCTGTATAGGTGATGGCGCTGGTGCGGATGTCATTGGCGTCATCGGTGGCCTTGTCCAGAATCTCCTGGGCCTGGTTGGAAGCGATGGTCACTACTTCATTGGCCTGGGCGTATGCCTGCTGCATGATCTCATGCTCGGTAATCATCTCCTGGGCGCGCGCCTTGGTCTGTTCGATCAGGGCGTCTGCCTTTTTCTGCGCGTCTGCCAGAATGGCATCCTTATTGCTTACCATTTTGGAATACCGTTTGATCTCATCCGGTGTGCTGTTTTTCAGGGCATCGATGATCTCATCCACTTCATCTTTGTTGACGATGATCTTTGTATTGGACAAGGGCTGAAATTTGCAGTTTTCAAAGTAATCTTCCAGTTCTGCGATAATTTCTTCTATACGACTCATGCTGTGCTCCTTTATGCTTCCTTGTTTTTGCTGAATTTCGACCGAACCCTGTCCGCAATGGACGGGGGAACAAAGTGAGAAATGTCGCCGTTGTACTGAGCGACTTCCTTGACAATGGTCGAACTCAGATAAGAATATTTGAGATTGGTTGTCAGAAAAATCGTATCCAGTTTCGGGTTTACGATACGATTGGTCTGCGCGATCTGCAGTTCATATTCAAAATCCGTCACTGCGCGCAGCCCCCGCACAACGATGGTGGCTCCGACCCGGTCGGCGTATTCCGCCGTCAGGCCGTCAAAGGTATCTACGCTTACATTTGGAATATGCGCAGTCAGATCTTTAATCATACTAACACGTTCATCCGTAGAAAACAACGGATTTTTTGCGCTGTTGCACAAAACAGCCACGATCAGTTTGTCTGCCATCTGCGCAGAACGCTCAATAATGTCAAGGTGACCGTAAGTTAACGGGTCAAAGCTGCCCGGATAGATTGCAATGCTCATATTGTTTCAGCTGAAATTTCAGCTCTCCTTTCCTGAATCACCGTGATCAGTTTCTGACACGTTTCAAAAATACATGCTGGTTTGTTTTGTATCGTTTGTCTTTCGTAATTTCGTAGATGCCGTCCCTGGTATAGACAGAAATATCCGTATCCATAGAGGTTTCCACAATAATCAGCGTCTCTTCCGTAATCGCAGAGGAGCGGGCCAGATAGTCCAGAGCCTGGATTTCCAGCTCTTTGCCATACGGCGGATCCAGAAACACCAGATCAAACACATACCGGCGCTCCATGGTCGGCAGTGCTGTCAGCGCATCCATAACCAGAAGATTGCATCTGGACTGAAACTTTGTGAAATTGATGTTTTCCTGAATGACTGCTGCCGCCTTGCGGCTGTTTTCCACAAGGACCGCTTTTTCTGCTCCGCGGCTGACTGCTTCCAGCGCCAGACTGCCGCTTCCAGCAAAAAGATCCAGCACTACGCTTCCCGGCACTCTGGTCTGGATCATGTTAAACAGCGTTTCTTTTATTCTGTCCGTCGTCGGTCTGGTATCAGAACCGGGCAGGGATTTCAGGGGGAGACTGCGGGCAGTTCCTGCAATTATTCTCATAGGGTTCCTTTCTGTATGAAATCTGTTTCCCGCCGGGGAAATTCCAACAGGGTTTCATCGATTCAGGGGTTCTTTAACTTACACAGAAGAATCTCCAGGGCGCGCTGTACGGCCTTGTCCCTGATCCGGCTGCGGTCCCCGGTAAATAGATTCCGGTAGACACTGACCGTCCCGCGGGCATAGCAGCCGAGATAAACCAGTCCCACCGGTTTGTCTGCTGTTCCGCCGGTGGGTCCGGCAATTCCGGTAGACACGATGGCGTAGTCACTGCCTGCCGCCCGCGCGCATCCGGACGCCATCTCCGCCGCAGTCTGCGGGCTTACGGCGCCAAAGGTATCCAGCGTGTGTCTGGATACGCCCAGAAGCTTATGCTTGGCTTCGTTGGAATAAGTAATATATCCTTCCTGATAGACGGCAGAGGCCCCGGAGGGATCAATCAGAGCCGCGGCAATCCGGCCGCCGGTACATGATTCTGCCGTGGACACACAGCAGTGCATCCGGGTCAGTTCCGCTACGATCGCATCCTGTATCATACTTTATCCCCTCTAACTCTGTTCTTTCATCACATCTTTGTTTTTGATCAGATAATCCACCAGGGAAACCACGGTTAAAACCAGGGCGGCATAGGTGAGCACGGTGGTGAAAATCCAGTAACCCGGAACCGGAAGGTTCAAAAGGAGGAAAATGACCATCGCCATCTGGCAGACAGTTTTTGCCTTGCCCCACATGCTCGCGGCAATGACCACCTGATTGTCTGCGGCAATCAGCCGGAAGCCGCTGATAATGAATTCCCTCGCGATAATGATGATCACAATCCAGGCCGGAAGCCTGCCCATGTCTGTCAGGCAGATCATCGCCGAACACACCAGCAGTTTGTCCGCCAGCGGATCCATAAACTTGCCGAAATTTGTAATCAGGTTATATTTTCGGGCGATTTTTCCGTCCAGCATATCCGTCAGGCTGGCAACAAGAAATATCACCAGAGACAGATAATCGCCTGCAGTTCCAAGTACGTCCGTCAAAAGGAAAAAGACAAAAAACGGAATCAGAATCACCCGGAACATCGTCAGTTTATTTGGTAAATTCATAGCTGCTTCAACTCTCCAATCAGGTCATATTCATGGGCCCCGGTAATGACCGCTTCCACGATACTGCCGGACATCAGTTCGTAATCGCAGCCGACAAATACATAGCCGTCTACATCCGGGGCATCCCGGTAACTGCGTCCGATATAAGTGTCTTCCTCGGCAATCCGGCCCTCAATGATTACCGGCAGGGTCCTGCCGATCATTTCCCGGTTTTTGTCAAAGATTACCTCTTCCTGCAGTTCCATCAAAGCGTCCCGCCATTCTGCTTTCTGCTCTTCCGTGTGCTGCTGCGCAAAGGCCGCCGCCGGTGTGTCTTCTTCCCTGGAATAGGCAAATACTCCCAGACGGTCAAATTCGGCATCATTGACAAACTGCATCAGTTCTTCGTGCTGTTCTTCTGTCTCGCCCGGGAATCCGGCAATCAGTGTGGTGCGAAGAGCCGCATCCGGCATTTTTTCCCGTATCATATGTATTTTTTCGATAATGTCTTCCCGGCTGGTACGCCGTCCCATCCGACGCAGTATCTCCGAATTAATGTGCTGGATCGGCATATCCAGATAATGGCAGACCTTGCGGTTGCGCACCATGGCGTCCAAAAGCGCTTCGTCGATTTCTTCCGGATAGCAGTACATGATACGGATCCATTCCAGGCCTTCGACTGCGTTGAGACGGTCCAGAAGCTCCGGCAGAGCCTTTCTTCCATACAGATCGGTGCCGTAGACTGTGGTTTCCTGGGCGACTAAAATCAGTTCCTTCGTGCCGCCCGCTGCCAGGCGGCGGGCTTCCTCCACAAGATCTTCCATGGGTACGCTGCGGTACGGTCCCCGCAGGGACGGAATAATGCAGTAGGTACAGTGTTTGCTGCAGCCTTCGGAAATTTTCAGGTAAGCATAATAGCCTCCGGTGGTCACGCTTCGTCCCTCCGGATGTGCCTCAATATCATCCAGGCTGCGGAACGATTCATAATACTGTCCTGCCAGCACGCTGCGGATGGCCCGGGCAATCTCTCCGGTTGTATTTGTGCCGATGACCGCGTCCACCTCGGGAATTTCCCTGTGGATCTCCTCCCGGTAGCGTTCTGCCATGCAGCCGGCAACAATCAGGGCCTTCAGTCTGCCGGATGTCTTATACTCTGCCATTTCCAGTATGGTCTGGATGCTCTCTTCTTTTGCGTCATTAATAAAGCAGCAGGTATTTACTACGATGACGTCTGCCTGGGATTCCTCATCGGTAACGGTGAAATCCTCATGCACCAGGCTGGAGAGCATATATTCCGAATCCACCCGGTTCTTGTCACATCCCAGGGAAATAAACAACACTTTCATCATAAGGACGGTTCTTCCGATTCTTCTGATTCTTCTGGTTCTTCCAGGTCTTCAAAAAGATCCTCGTCTTCGGCATCTGCCGCGCTGTCTTCTGCCTGGTAGCCTTCCGGTACAATATTTACTTCACCGCGGTACAATTCTTCAACGGCAATGGATAACGGCTTCCGGTCCGGATCCTTGACTTCGATGGTGGGCTCATCCCCGTCAATCAGCTGACGGGCCCGTTTTGCGGAGGCGATGACAATGGAATATCTGCTTTTGATAAAGGGCTCGTCCCCTCCTTCGCGTTCATTGATTGCTGCGATTAATTCCGTAAAAGATGGATGGATCATTTCAGTGTTCTCCTTTCGAAAATGCTCTGAGTTCTTCTTTGATTCTGTGGATTCTGTCCATATTGTAAACCATGCGGTGCTTTTCATTCTGAATCAGATCATAGACCTGTCTGACACAGGCATCCAGCTGATCGTTGATCACCAGATAATCATAGGCTTCACATCCGTCAGCTTCTTCATAGGCCCGGCTAAGCCGCGACAGAATAACCTCCGCCGTCTCGGTGTCTCTTCCCACCAGACGCTGCTTCAGCTCTTCCGCGGAAGGAGGCGTTACAAAAAGCAGAAGGGTATCGGGATATTTCTCCCGGATTTTCATTGCGCCCTGCACTTCTATTTCCAGGATCACATTTTTTCCCGCTGCCAGCTGCCGGTCCACATACGCGCGGGGAGTCCCGTAATAATTATCGACATACTGCGCGTACTCCAGCAGTTCATCCTGCAGAATCATCTGTTCAAACGCTTCCCGGCTCTTGAAAAAATAGGAAACGCCCTCTTTTTCCCCTTCCCGGGGAGCTCTTGTGGTTGCTGAAATGGAAAGGGCGAATTCATCCGGATGCTGTGCCATCAGCTCCCTGACAATTGTGCCTTTTCCGGATCCGGAAAATCCGGATATAATAGTTAAAATTCCCTGTTGACTCATGGTTTATTCACCGCCTTGTTCTTTTTCTGCAAATCTGCTGCTTAAAGTATCTGTCTGCAACGCCGACAGAACAATATGACGGCTGTCCATGATCAGGATACTCTTGGTTTTGCGCCCCTGGGTTGCATCAACAACGTCGTCTGTTTCTTTTGCTTTCTGGATCATCCGCTTTGCCGGCGCGGAGTCTGAATTGATCACTGCCACGACGCGGTCCGGGTTCACCAGGTTGCCATATCCGATATGAATCATTTTTTTCATGTGCCGCCTATTCTATATTCTGAATCTGTTCACGGATTTTTTCAATACCGGTCTTTAAATCAATTGCCAGGTCAGAGGTGGCCAGGTCATTGGCTTTGGAAAGAATGGTATTGGCCTCGCGATTCATTTCCTGGGCGAGGAAATCCAGCCTGCGGCCCACATCACCCCCGTTTTCCAACACCTGCCGCATCGAATGGATATGGTTTTTCAGGCGTACGGTTTCTTCATCGGTGCAGATTTTGTCAGAAAACAGCACCAGTTCCGATGCCAGCCGGTTTTCATCGATCTGAACATCTCCCAGCAGTTCCTTGGCCTGGGCTTCGATCCGGCTCCGGTAATCCGATACAATTCCCGGGGCCCGGGCTTCGATCTGCGCCACGTCTGCATCCAGCTGCTCCAGCTTGCCCAGCAGATCCTTTCTAAGGGAACTGCCCTCTTTTTTGCGGGCCTCGATAAGCTGTTCTGCCGCTTCGCAGACGGCAGTCTGCAGATCCTTCCACACTTCTGTTTCGTCCGGTTCTGCATCTTCTGCTGTCAGTACATCCGGAAAATGCACAATGGAAGACACAGAGATATCATTCTTCAGGGAAAAATCCTCCGCGACCTGCCGGAAATATCTGACATATTCGGCCGCAAGGCTCTGATTGTAACGAAGCGACGATGCTTCCTCTGACAGCTCTTCGCAGTAAAGACTGAGATCCACCTTGCCGCGGTGGATCATAGTTTTCAGAAGGCTGCGGATCTGTACTTCAAAAGCATTCAGCCGCCGGGGCATCCGGATATTCAGTTCCAGGAACCGATGATTCACGGACTTGATTTCTACGGTGATTTTTCTGGCGGAATTGGTGATCTCACTTCTGCCAAATCCGGTCATGCTTTGAATCATAACAGGAACATCCCTCCTTGTGATGACATAATTCAATACATTATACTTTTTTTTCCACTTCAAGTCAAACAGAAACCGTTGAAATTTTATCCTGTCCGGCTATAATGATTAGAGCGCGAAAAACTGCGCATGGATGAAACAACAGGAAAGAAAGGAAACTGCTTATGGCTTATGATGGAATTGCGGTATCCAATATACGGCACGATCTGGCAGAAGAATTCACCGGGGGACGCATCAGCAAAATTGCGCAGCCGGAAAAAGACGAACTGCTTCTGACACTGAAGGGGACGGACGGACAAAAACGTCTGCTGATTTCCGCCAGCCCTTCTTTGCCGGTGATCTATCTGACAGAGGAAAATAAAAAAAGTCCCATGACTGCCCCTAATTTCTGCATGCTGCTGCGCAAACATGTTTCCGGGGGACGTATTGTAAACATTACGCAGCCGGGCTTCGAAAGAATTCTTATTTTTGAAATCGAGCACCTGGATGACCTGGGAGATCTCTGCAGGAAACAGCTGATCGTCGAACTGATGGGCAAGCACAGCAATATTATTTTCTGCGACGCGTCCGGCAGGATCCTGGACAGCATCAAACACATCTCCGCCAATATCAGCTCCGTCCGGGAAGTGCTTCCGGGCAGACAGTATTTTATTCCCAGACAGGAGGGAAAAACATCTCCTCTGGATCTTACGGATGGACAGGCGCTGATTCAGAGACTGAAGAGCCGTCCCATGCCGGCTGCCCGGGCCATTTACTCCTCCTATACCGGATTCAGCCCGCTGGCTGCACAGGAAATCTGTTACCGGGCCGGTATTGACGGAGATGCCCCTGTGGACTCTGTCACTGCGCTGCAGTGGGACCGGCTGGCCGAAACATGGATTCATTTTATGGATGCCATACGAAACGGTGACTTTTACCCGAATATGATTCTGGATGAGGGAAGACCCCTGGAATTTGCCTCTTACCATCTCACGATGTACCGTGACAAGGAAACCGTACCCTATGATACCGTTTCCCATCTGCTGGTGGATTACTACGCGAAAAAAGCCGCTGATACAAGAATCCATCAGAAATCTGCCGATCTGCGCCACCAGGTCAATGTGCTCCTGGAACGCACGCGGAAGAAATATTATCTTCAGCAAAAACAGAAAAAAGACACGGAAAAAAGGGATAAATACCGGAAATACGGGGAAATGATCCACGCGTACAGCTATCTGCTGAAAAAAGGTATGGCCGGCTTTGAAAATACGGATTACGAAACAGGAAAACAGATGCAGGTCCCCCTGAACAAGGATCTGACTCCTATGGAAAATGCCGCGAAATACTTTGCCCGCTACAACAAGCTCAAACGCACGGACGAAGCGCTCACGATCCAGCTGCAGGAAACCAAAGATGACCTGACCCACTTGGAATCCATTGCCGCATCGCTGGAAATTGCGGAAAATGAAGCCGATCTTGTCCAGATCCGCCAGGAACTGGCAGATGCAGGCTATCTGAAACGTCCTTCCGGAAAACAGAAGAAAAGCAGGGAAGTCAGCCAGCCGTACCACTATCGCTCTTCCGACGGCTTTGACATTTATGTGGGAAAAAACAATATTCAGAACGATGCCCTGACCTTCCGGTTTGCCCAGGGGAACGACTGGTGGTTTCACGCCAAAGGCATGCCGGGCTCCCATGTAATTGTCCGCTGCAAAACCGGTGAACTGCCGGACCGTACCTTTGAAGAAGCCGGACGGCTGGCAGGATACTATTCCGCCGGACGGGGCAGCGAAAAAGTGGAGATCGACTATCTGCAGAAAAAAAATGTAAAAAAACCAAACAAGGCAAAACCCGGTTTTGTGGTTTACTACACAAACTATTCCCTTACGATAGATACTGATATTACCGGCATAGAGCGGATCGAATAACCCGGGAGCAGCGGATCTGATGAAAACCGTCTTTACAGATTTAAATCCGTCCCATCTGCCTGCTGCAGCTCCTCCAGGCGCTGTGCCAGGCGGATGTGTTCCGGCCGGGTCAGATCCGGATCCTCCCGCAACGTATCCGCGGCTTCCCGGGCGGCATCCTGCAGCAGCTTCATATCCCGAAAGACATCGCCCACCTGAAAGGAAAAGGATCCGCTCTGCCGGATACCGAAAAACTCACCGGGACCCCGCAGTTTTAAATCTTCCCGGGCAATTTCAAATCCATCGTTGGAATGATTCAGAATCTCCAGACGGGGATTTTTTTCTTTGCCCTGGTTTCCCTGCATAAAAATACAGTAAGACTGAAGATCCCCCCGTCCGACCCGTCCCCTGAGCTGATGCAGCTGCGCCAGGCCGAAGTGCTCCGCGTTTTCAATCATCATTACGGTGGCATTCGGCACGTCCACGCCTACTTCAATCACCGTAGTCGCCACCAGAATCTGTATTTTCTGCTCCAGAAACTGTTCCATAATCCGGTTTTTTTCGTCCGGTTTCATTTTTCCGTGCAGGACGCCCACCTGATAGTTTCCGTTATAGTATTCCCGCAGCCGCCGGGAATAGTCTGTCACATTCTCCCCGTCCATCCCTTCGGACTCTTCCACAAGGGGACACACAATGTAGGCCTGATGGCCGGCCTGAAGTTCCTTTTCAATAAATGCATAGGCTTTCTGACGGTAGGAACCGGTCACAACACAGTTTTTTACCGGCAGCCGGCGGGCAGGCAGTTCATCGATGACAGAAATATCAAGATCTCCGTAAAGAATAATGGCCAGTGTACGCGGAATCGGCGTCGCGCTCATCACCAGAATATGGGGATGTTCGCCCTTGGCCGCGAAGGCAGCCCGCTGCCGGACACCGAATCGGTGCTGTTCATCGGTAACCACCAGCGCGAGCCGGCGGTATGCGACAGCGTCCTGAATCAGCGCATGGGTCCCGACAATCAGGGCGCCCTGTCCGGTGCGAATTTTTTCCAGCGCTTCCCTGCGGGCAGCTGCCTGCAGGGAACCGGTAAGCAGCACGACTTCGCAGTCCGCCCCCGCGCGCTGACAGAAATCGGTCAGTTTCTGATAATGCTGCCGAGCAAGCACATCGGTAGGCGCCATAATCGCCGCCTGGTAACCGCTGTGCACCGCATCCAGCATGGCAAGAAAAGCGACAATGGTTTTTCCGGATCCCACATCCCCCTGGATCAGGCGCTGCATCACTGATGCGCCCCGCATGTCTGCCTGCACTTCCCGCAGCGTACGCAGCTGAGCATGGGTCAGGGCATAGGGCAGCTGCCGGATCCGGCGGTCCGTAAATCCGTCATCCACAAAGGAAAAACTGTTGGGTTCCTGAAGGGTCTGGGACCGGGAACGATGCATCTGCAGCAGAAACAGATAGAATTCATCAAAGGCGAAACGGGTTCTGGCCGCGATACAGGCGGTTTCATCCTCCGGGAAATGCATGTTGCGGACCGCAAAATCATAAGGCATCAGATGGTGTCTCTGCCGTATGTCCTCCGGCAGATATTCCATATCCCGGGGCAGATCTTCCAAAACTGCCGTCACCGCCTTCCGTACTGCCTGATTTTTCAGACCTTTTGTAAGGGCATACACCGGCTGGATGGTCTGCGCCAGGGCAGCATATTCTTCCGGTGTGTAAATTTTCGGCTGTTCCAGGAAATAATCCCTGTTTTTCTGTATCAGCCGGCCGTAAAACACATAGTCGCGTCCCCGCTGCAGCAAAGAACGTATATACGGCATCCGGAACCAGATCATACGGATGCGGCCGAAGGAGGCCGGTACATCCATGATGGCTGTTTTTTTCGGGGTTTTCGCGTTTACCACAGGTGGACGCATCACCTGCAGGTGCAACGCCGTCATCGTTCCCGACACACAGGCATCCGGTTCGCGGACCGGCGGATACTGCTCATAATCTCTTGGAAAATACAGCAGCAAATCCCGGATACTGAAAATCCCCAGTGCATGATAATATTCGGCTGTTTTTTTTCCGATTCCACGGATTGCTTCGATCGGTTCCTGTGCCTGCATGGTCCGCTCCTTCTATATTATATAAAATCTGCTGCTGTCCGCCGCGTCTGTCTGTAAACTATTTGAAAAAGGACTGCTCCATCAGCAGAAAGATCTGATCTAGCAGTCCTGTACGCCCGTTGCGCATACGGTATGTGAAAATACTTATTCCACGGAAATAATATAGTAATATACCGGCTGTCCGCCATACTGAATATCGACTTCGCATTCCGGGAACAGCGTTTCGAATTTTTTCCCCAGTGCCTCTGCGTCCTCCTCGGCAGTATCCGCCCCGTAGTACAGGCTGATAATCGAGGACTCCTCATCTACCATTTTTCCAGTCATGGCAGCGGCAACTTCGGCAAGATCCGTCCCGTTGCTCAGGATCTTCTTCCTGCCAATTCCCATATAATCCCCTTTGCTGATCGTGATTCCGTCAATTACGGTATCCCGCACCGCATAGGTGACTTCGCCGGTTTTGACCGTCTGAATCACTTCTTCCATGCCGGCCCGGTTTTCTTCCGCTGACTGTTCCGGAATGTAATTGATCAGCGCTGTCACTCCCTGGGGAACGGTAGTGGTGGGGATGACGATCACTTCTTTTTCTCCGGACAGAGAAGCGGCCTGGTTAGCGGCAAGGATGATATTGGAATTGTTGGGGAATACAAAAACAGATTTTGCGTTCACCTGTTCGATTGCCTTCAGAAAATCATCCGTGCTCGGATTCATGGTCTGTCCGCCGGAAATCACATAATCCGCGCCAAGGCCTTCAAATACCTCGGTCAGGCCATCGCCGGCAGCCACCGCGATAAATCCCACTTCCTTCATTTCCTTCGGCTTTGCCGGTGCGGAACCGGCAGCCTGCTCTTCCGACAGTTTCTGGCTGTTCTTAAAGAGACGCTCCTGGTGCTCTTCCCGCATGTTGTCAATTTTGATCCGGCTCAAAGAGCCCATGGTAAGACCGCGCTGCAGCGCATTGCCCGGGTCATTGGTATGGACGTGTACCTTCACCATATCATCATCCGCCACCAGAACGATGGAATCACCGATCCGGTTCAGATATGCCCGGAATTTGTCTTCTTCTTTTTCCGACAGGGGCCGGTTCAGTACAACGATAAATTCCGTACAGTAACCGTACTTGATTTCGGCTTCCGTCTCTTTTGAAATCTTCATGACCCTGGCAGCAGGCGCGGCCTCGATGGTATAATCAATCTCTTTTCCCTGGAAGGCGTCTCTGGCTCCCTTTAACACCTGAACCAGGCCCTGTCCGCCGGAATCCACGACACCCGCTTCCTTTAATACCGGAAGCATCTCCGGTGTTCTGGATAATACATGGTCCGCTTCCTGAATCAGCGCATCGATGTATTTTGAAAGATCATAGGCGTCATCACCGGCCAGTTCCAGCGCCTTATTGGCGACTCCTTTGGCAACGGTAAGAATGGTGCCTTCCTTCGGCTTCATAACAGCTTTGTATGCCGTCTCCACCGCTTTGTCAAAGGATTCGGAAATCACAAACTTATCGATGGTTTCGTATTTTTCAATGACTTTTGTAAATCCGCGAAACAGCTGGGAAAGAATTACGCCGGAATTGCCCCGCGCGCCCCGCAGGGATCCGGATGAAATGGCTTTTGCCAGGGTTTTCATCGTCACTTCCGTCAGGCTGTCCACTTCTCTTGCGGCTGACAGGATTGTCATGCTCATATTCGTTCCGGTGTCGCCGTCCGGAACCGGAAAAACATTCAGTTCGTTAATCCATTCTTTCTTTGCATCAAGATTTTTCGCCCCGCTCAGGAACATCTTCTGCAGAAGATTGGCGTCAATCACAGTTTTATCCACAGTCCTTCCCCCTAATCAATTACACGGACACCTTCAACGTAGATATTGATTTCGTCGATGGTCATTCCTGTAAATTCTTCTACTTTATATTTGACGGTACTGATCAGATTGTCCGCTACTGTTAGGATGCTGACGCCATAAGATACAATGACATGAAAATCCAGTACAATATGGTTGTCCTGCATCTGTACGGTGATGCCGTGATGCAGATAATCTCTTTTCAGCAGTTTTACAAGTCCGTCTTTCATATTGACTGCAGCCATTCCAACGATGCCGAAACATTCTACGGCCACAGATCCTGCATAGGTGGCAATGACCTGTGAGTCTATGATTACAGTTCCTAATGAATTATCAATCTGGCCTTTCATACTGGTCCTCCAACTTACTGCGGCAGCCGTTCATCCGTCTGCCGCATTATCAGTTCAAAACTATACAACTTATTATACAGAAATTCAACTCAAAAATAAACAGTACCGGGGAATATCATGAAGTTTAAAAAAAGTGTTGCATTATCCGGTTTCATCTGTTAAAATATCGTTTGTTGTAATGATTATTCGAGGAGGTGTTACGCATGGCAAAATGTAGTATTTGTGGAAAAGGTGCTCATTTCGGTAACAATGTCAGCCATTCACATAGACGTTCAAACAGAATGTGGAAGTCCAATATCAAGAAAGTGAAATGCAATGTCAACGGTGCTCCGAAAAGAATTTACGTTTGCACTTCCTGTCTTAGATCCAATGCTGTAGAGCGTGCATAAGTACAGAATACAACCAGAAAAGAGATCGCCTGATACAGGCGGTCTTTTTATTTTGTCCGTTTCCGTCATCGGAACCTGACGAAGGCTGTCCATGGATCGAAAAAACTTCCCGCCGCAGTTACAGACGGGAAGTTTTTTTCGATCATTGAAATCCGGATCCTGACGGGAAGCAGAATCCGCAAAACCGGCTTCTGCTACTCGGTCTCCAGATCCAGCTTTTCTTTCAGCTCTTCTTCTGCTTTTGCCCGGGCTTCCTTACGGGCTTTTGCCTTCTCCGGATACTGTTTTGCCTCTCTGTGATCCATAAAGCGATTGACAAAATCCGGTATCATATCGATCAGTTTGGTAATGCCGTCCTGACTTTTAATATTTACCATACGGACCGAACCATCCTGTACGACAATGACTGCGGTGGGGGAAATCTTCCCGCCGATGCCGCCTCCGGTTCTTCTCTTTTTTTCTCCCGCAAAGGCTCCGGCGCCCATACCGAAGGAAACATCGGTCAGCGGAAGCAATGTGGTATTGCCCAGCTGCACCGGTTCGCCGATGACTGTCTTGCTGGACAGGAATCCTTCCATGCCTTTCATGAGAGATTCTACCGTAGTTCCGAAAGAGTTTTTGTTTGTTGTATTGCTGTCTGTCATGAGATTTCGTTAACCTGCCTTTCGTATGGTGCGAATCAGTGTTCTGACTTCTTTTCTTCGAATCAGTGCCACCAGGAATATCAGAAGATATATCAGCTGGATCCTTCCGCCTGCGCGGAGGGTTCCGTTAAAATAGGTAACATCCGTTTCAAAATCCGGCTGCAGATCCAGATCACTGGCCATAAGAGCCGGCAGAAGGCTGATCCCGCCGCACAGAAGACCGGTGTAAGAGGGATCCGCAAAGCCAAAGGCGATGCTGCCGGTGAGCTTTCTCGGCCGGTAATGGTAAAGCAGTCGTTTTACCCTTGGAATCAGTATGGGCAGAACTTCGCTTTCCCGTATCCGGCGGATAACAGCAGGAAGTCTGTGGGCCATCCCGCCCAGCGCGGAAGCTCTGTCTGAAAATTTTTCCTTCTTGTTTCCCTTTCTGCTTCTGCCGGTGTCCCGGAAGGTTTCCCCGCTGCTGTCTTCCAGGAATTCCTCCTGCGGCGGTATGCCATCTGCCTGCTGTCTGTCAGCGGCATCCGGTTCTACTTTCGGTCCGGCTGTCTGACGTACCGATTCCTGACCGGCTGCCTGGAACTCTGTCTGGTCCGGAATATGATTCGGAGATTCTTCTGCGTGTTTTCGCCTGCGCCTTTTTCGTGAATGTCTGCGCCGCCCGGTCTTCTCTTTTCTCGGAAACAGCTGTACGCCAAACAGCCGGATGCTGTACCTGGTTCCGGTATCCGGATCATAGGCAAACGACAGGCGCAGGACACCGAAAAGCCAGCGGGCGCGCGCAGCTGCGGTACGGGCTTCACTGTCCCCCTGTGCCTGGTATACAATCGGCGCAAAGAGAACCAAAGCCAGGAGCGCCAGAATCACACAGAGAACGCAGAGAAGCACCAGACCGATAATTTTGAGGACTGCAAACAGAATCATCATAAGCAACGGTTCCTCCTGCTTCCCGGTGACGGTCTGCCCTGTTCCATATAGCTGCGGACATCAAAATCGCCCCGGGCATGATACACCTCACGAATCACTGTTTCCGTCAGATCCAGCGCCTCCTTCCGATACCCCGCAATTCCAAGAATATGCAGCTGCCGGGAGGGATATCCCTGCTGGAGCAGGCAGCTGCTCGGAATAATTTCAAACAGGGCGCCTTCTGCCCCTGACCATGCCAGAAGATATACCGAAGGATGTATCATACGGTTGGAAATTCGATATTTCAGCATGGCGCATCTGCCTTTCACAGACGCTCCCAAAAACAAGTTTTCGTACCAGTGCATACAAATTCTCCCATCTTTCCGAAGACGACGGCTCAGTTCTCCCACTGTCTGTTTCGGCGCAGTGCCTGGTATTGCCGGTAGGCCTGTTCCAGAATGCTTTTTTCATTGGAAAACTTCAGCAGATGGATTGCTTCATGGTACTTGTAATATCCGCTGTCTGTAAAATACTCTTCTCTTTGCGGTCTGCTGAAATAGCTGTTGCTCTGCATCAGGTACCAGTGAACGGTCTTTTCCACCTGGTTGTTGGGAATATGGAAGGAATAGGAACTTTCTCCGACGTAGCGCACAATCTGCGCGGAAACGCCGGTCTCTTCCTTCACTTCTCTGAGTGCTGTGTTTTCACAGGTTTCGCCTTCCTCCATGGTTCCCTTTGGAAGCACCCATCCTTCATAACGATTTTTATACTGCTTATACAGAAGCAGTATTTTTCCCCGATAGATCACTATTCCACCGCAGCTTGTTGCTTGGATCATATCCAGCCTCCAGACATTCGACTTTTTTCAAGTATACGCTTTTTCCGGCAGGGATGCAACTTCAGGCAAAGTAGGTGTCAAAAACTTTTTCCGCAACCGGAACTGCAGAGGAGGACCCGCTGCCGCCGTTTTCCACGATTACGGCAATGGCGATATCACGTTTTCCCTTTTTACTGGCAAATCCCACAAACCAGCCGTGGCTGTCCCCCTTTTCATTGTATTCCGCGGATCCGGTCTTGCCATAGGCCTGATAGGAATCATCTGCCATGGCTCTGGCCGTGCCTTCCGTCACCACGCCGCGCATAAATTTTTTCAATACCGCGGCATCCGACGGATCCATAATGGACCCGTATGTTTCCGGGGACCAGGAGCTGACCGTCAGACCGGTATCATTTTTCACACGATCCACCGCATAGGGTTTCATGACGACACCGTTATGATCAATGGCAGCGGCGATCATTGCCATGTGCAGGGGGGAAACCAGGGTATCGCCCTGTCCGATTGCCGTGGTCATGATCTTTGCGGTTCCCTGTTTTTTCTCTAAAGTAAAACGGCTGGACGCCGCGGAAAACAGATTTGTGGGCAGAGGCTGGTTAAACATCATACGGTCAGCAAGGGTACGGTATTTCTTTATATTCAAATCCAGCCCAATGGTGGAAAAAGCGGTGTTGCAGGATTTTTCGAATGCTTTCTGCAGATTCACCGTGCCGTGGGCCGTATTCCCATAGCAGTGAATCGTGGTTTTTCCCTTTGTCACGCTTCCGGTACAGTGATGGGAATAGTCTTTGTAATTTTTATGCTCATGTATGTACTCCAGGGCTGTCAGGATCTTAAAGGTGGATCCCGGTGGATACAGACCGTTGGAGGCCCGGTTTAACAGGACGCTGCTGCTGCCGTCACTGGTGACCTTCTTCCATTTAGCTGCCAGTGTTTCCGGATCAAAATCCGGCTTGGATACCATGGACAGCACTTTTCCGGTTTTTACGTCCAGGACGACTACCGCGCCCTTCCGGTCGCCCAGCGCCTGATAGGCCGTTTTCTGCACCTTGTAGTTCAGGGTCGTAACGACTGAATCTCCCTGGGATTTTTTTCCAAGCAGGTCATTGTAGATCTGCTTCAGAAAAAAGGTGTGGGAACGGAGCAGGCTGAAGTTATATTTTGATTCGATTCCGGATTTTCCGTTATTTGTATATCCTGCCACATGGGCAAACATCCTGCCGCTGGGATAGCTGCGTGTTTCTTTCCCTTTTTCGTCTGTTTTGCTTTCCGCGATTGTTTTGCCATCGGCGGTGAGAATACTGCCCCGCAGCACACGCTCCGCGTAAAGATTCATGCGTGTATTATGGGAATTGCTGATGACACTTTCACTTCGGACCACCAGGAAAAATATAAAGTAGGCAATCAAAGCGAGGAACAGGAGAATGAAAAACACGTTGATCAGATGAAATTCGAATTTTCTACCACCGTTCCTCCTCAGATTCTCCGGATTCCCCTCCGGACTGTCCGGATAACGGATTCCTCTTCTTCTGTTTTCTTCTGCTGCCGCTCTGCGGGACGCGGTTGTCTGATCCATATTCTTCTGCTTTCCGGTTCTGCGGCTGGTATTGTGCGATTTGTCTGATTTGGTTTTCCGAAGCATAGAGTTCTCCCTCGTTATGACGCAAAATATATAATCCCTGAATAATGGCAAACATGAAAATGCTGACAAAGATCGAGCTTCCTCCGTAGCTTACAAATGGAAGCGTCAGTCCTGTAGACGGAATGAATTTGATGACACCGCCGATATTCAGAAAGACCTGTACCCCGTATACGCAACTGAATCCAAGGGCAATCAGCTTGTAAAACAGATCCTGGATCGACATGGCCACATTAGTGATGATAATAAAGCAGCTTAAGCATACCAGAATGATGCAGATGGAAAAAATCCCGCCGAATTCCTCTCCGATGGCGGCAAACACGAAATCGGAAGACCCTACCGGAATAGACTCCGGTTTGCCCTGAAACAGGCCGGTTCCGAACCATCCGCCGGTACCGATGGCAAACATCGCCTGGGCCACCTGGTAACCGCCTCTGTTGTAATTGGCAAAGGGATCCTTCCAGGCCGCCACACGTACTTTCACATGGCTGAACATCTTGCCTGCCGCAGCTGCGGCCAGAGCGCCCAGGCCAAATCCGCCAAGCAGATAGATTCCCTTGCGGGATGCCACATACAGCATCACAATATAGGTACAGAAAAAAATCAGCGCGGCCCCAAGGTCGTTGGAAGCCACCAGAATCATGACATGCAGCGCGGCCACCACCGTCGTAAGGACCACCTGTTTGAACTCTGTCGTTTTGGCATACATACAGGCTACGTAGAATACAAACAGTATTTTCACAAATTCGGAAGGCTGGAAGGTAATGCCGCCTACTGTAAATGTGATGTGGGCACCGCCGGAAGTCCGGCTGAATACCAGCACGGCACCCAGGGCAGCGATTCCTATGGCTGCATAAACCCAGGTGAATTTCCGCAGAAGCCTGAACTTGACAATCAGCTGGGGAATAAAAATGGATACCACCACTGCCAGTGCCGCCATCTCCAGCTGCCGGACTGCGTAAGCGGGATTCAGCCGGGTCAGAACAATAAAACCGATGAGCAGAAGCATGCACATATGATTGATGATTAAGCGCTCCGCGTATTTATAGATGACCCGATAGATCAGAAATACCACCAGTATCAGAGCAACCCCGGCGGCATAAAGAAGCCAGACCGTCAGCTCCAGCCGGACCGTAAATATCACCAGATAACAGATAAAATGCAGGGCAAACATGCACCGCGTCTGTCTGGCAAACAGCGAACGGGTTCGCCGTTCACTCATACGGGTATTTAATAACAGAAAGCTGGTCAGGGTATATTCCGCAAACAGAATCAGCACCACATATTTTGCCAGCTGTGACAGTAAATGAACCATAGGTACCTCTTATTTTACCCCGCGGTGAAAATGTCCGCGGCTGAATTTATGTTCAAAAGTCTTTTTATCAGGCGCCTGATAGCCGCCGGCAGTTCCCAGCGCCTGCTCATATTCCCTGAGAATGCGTCCCGCTTCCTGTCCGGTTTCATCCGTAAAAACAATTCTCCAGGCGGAGGGATGGATCGCATGTAATTTTTCCGCATGATCCAGCAGATATAAGGGCCGGCTCTGGTAAATTATATTCATGCAGTTGGAGCAATCCCGCTTCACCGGCAGATAATTCTGATATCTGTCCGCAAGGAGCAGTCCCTCTGCCGCGGAGGGATTCTCTTTGGCGCAGCTGTCATAATTGCGGTACAGACACTGGGCCGACAGCATCAGGGGGATTCTTCCGTAAATCATCAGTTCCGCGCCTTCGGAGCACTGATGCATCAGCTCGCCGGCATTCAGTTCCAGGGGCAGGGTATAATTCTTAATTCCCATTTCGCGGAATGCCCCGCAGGCTCTGCGGGAAAAGACATATACGCCGGCATCCAGCACTATCTTCTGTCTGGAAATGGAGGGATTGTTCCACACAAGTCCGAGACTGTCATAGCTTCTGACCAGATAGCGGTCAAATCCCAGCAGATGAGCCCGGTCATCGCTGCGCATCACATAGGAAAAACAGTAACCTGCCTCTTTGCCGGATCTGCGGATCCTGTCACGGTCCTCTTCCAGAATTTCCAGCAGGGTTTCCTTCGGATAGTCCAGGTCGATTCCCTGTACAAAATCACATGCCGCGGCTGCCTGCATCTGTTCCCTGGTGGCGGCAGTCACATACAGCAGCGGAGCATCTCCGGAAGATACGGGATCGGAAGCGTCCGAAAAAAGCGCAGGCTGTTCCGAATCCCCGGATCTGCGGTAGGAGGAGGCGATCTGCGCTTCCAGCTGTTCCAGCGCCTCCCGGCGCAGTTCGTTGATTCTGCCAATGGGGAGGAACAGTCCCTCTTCCAGCTCCACTTCCGCCTCCGTCAGTACAAAGGGCGTATCCCCGGTTTTTTTCAGCTGTTTTTTTATCTCCCGGGCTGAAATCGGCCGTTTCTGCGCCGGCACCAGTTCCTCTGACATGGCTGCGGCAGTAAAGTCCCCGGCCTGGGCCGTCAGCACCGCCGGCGCACCCAGACTGCCGTAAAACGCCATCTGCACCGGAAGCCTCCGTTTGTGCGTGAAAGACGGACTGCCGCTGCCGGAACTGTGGGAAGGACTGTGATCCGCAAGCATTTTGCGGCCGTTTCGGCAGAAATAATAGCCAGCAGTAAAACCGGAACGGTTTCCATATGCCAGCAGCCGATCCCGGTCTTTCTGACGGACGGCAAACCCGGAAGGATCCGATTCATACAGATCCAGATAATAGCGGTAGATTTCTGTCACTCCCGCGGCGTACTCCAGCTGCTTCATGCGTCCCTCAATCTTGAAGGAGTCGATGCCTGCGCGGCACAGGTCCGGAAGCAGGTCTACCGTACACAAGTCTTTCATGCTGAGGGGATACAGTTCCCCGGAGGAAAGGGGCTGCCGTCCGTCTCCTTCCTTTTTCCAGAGTGTATAGGGAAGGCGGCAGGGCTGCGCGCATCTGCCCCGATTGCCGGAACGTCCCCCATACAGACTGCTCATCAGACACTGTCCGGAATAACTGTAGCACAGCGCGCCGTGGATAAAGGTCTCAATTTCCAGTCCGGTTGCCTTCCGGATGGCGGAGATCTCTTTTAAGGAAAGTTCCCGGGCCGTTACAATCCGCTCCGCTCCTGCAGCTTTCAGAAATTCTGCGCCGGTCCTTCCGGCGACAGACAGCTGGGTGCTGCCATGGATACTCAGTTCCGGAAAATTGCGGTGCAGGAAGCGGATAACGCCAAAATCCTGCACAATTGCCGCATCCAGACCATGCATGTACAGAGGACGGATAAAATCATACAGATCCCGGTCAAATTCCCTGTTTTTCACCAGGGTATTCACCGTCAGATGAATCCTGCTTCCCCGGACATGGGCGTAATCAATGATTTCAAATAATTCTTCCTGCGATAAATTGCCTGCGTAGGCTCTGGCCCCAAACTGGTTTCCGGCCAGATATACCGCATCCGCCCCGGCATCAATCACTGCCTTGGCGATGGAAACGGATCCTGCCGGTGCCAGTAATTCGTGCTGTTTCATGCCGTTCCTCCATATGTTCCGAACTTCAGTGTTTCTTTCTGCGTGTCAGTTCTTCATATCTGGTCTGGAGAGCTGCCAGCTCCTGCCGGGTCATGTTCAGTTCCTCCCGGACCTGTTTTAAATCTGTCTCCATCTGTGCAGACAGTTCCCGCTCCTTCATCAGATCATCCGCAATATTGATCTGAATCATCAGCTCCTTTGTGTCTGCACTCATGCGGCGTCCGACAGATTCCTGGTCAATCTCCGCGATTTTCCGGTTCAGATAGGCCGCAATTTTCTGGAGATATTCTTCATTTTCGTTTCCTGACATGGTGAAGATTTTTCCGCCAATGAGTACCTGTGTATTCGATTTGCCGTTCATACTTCCTCCTTACTGCCGATCCGGACAGTCCAGACCAAAATGGCGGTATGCGTATTCCGTAACTACGCGTCCGCGGGGAGTACGGTTAATCAAGCCGTTTTTCACCAGATATGGTTCATAAACATCTTCGATCGTTCCCGCGTCTTCTCCGACCGCCGCTGCCAGAGTATCCAGCCCGATGGGGCCGCCGTTGAATTTCTGAATCATCGTCATCAGAATCGTCCTGTCGTTTTTATCCAGTCCGAGGCGGTCCACTTCCAGCAGATCCAGGGCAAAGGCGGCAATTTCCTGCGTAATGACCCCGTCATATTTTACCTGGGCGAAATCCCGGACCCGCTTCAGCAGGCGGTTGGCCAGACGGGGCGTGCCTCTGGACCGGGAGGCCAGTTCTTTTGCCCCTTCTGCGTCGATGGTAACCCCCAGGGTATCTGCGGACTGCCGAATAATCTGTTCCAGCTGGGGCACGGTATAGTATTCCATATGTGAAATTACACCAAAGCGGTCCCGCAGCGGTGCGGACAGCAGTCCGGCCCGGGTGGTGGCGCCCACAAGAGTAAACCGGGGCAGGTCCAGCCGGATGGAACGGGCCGCTGCTCCTTTCCCGATCATAATATCGATGGCGTAATCCTCCATCGCCGGATAAAGCACCTCTTCTACCTGCCGGTTCAGACGGTGAATTTCATCCACAAACAAAATATCGTTCTCCTGCAGGCTACTTAAGATGGCCGCCATTTCTCCCGGTTTTGCGATGGCCGGTCCGCTGGTCACCTTGATCCGCACGCCCATTTCGTTGGCAATGATTCCGGCCAGGGTGGTTTTCCCCAGTCCCGGAGGGCCGTAAAAAAGCACATGATCCAGCGCTTCCTTCCGCTGCCGGGCTGCTTCGATATAAATCCGAAGCATGCCTTTGATCTTATCCTGACCGATATAATTATCCAGAGTCATGGGACGCAGACTTTTTTCTGTTTTCAGGTCTTCTTCCTGCACCTGTGTGGCTATGACTTTTCTTTCCATAATATCCGTCTGCCTCTTCTCTTATAACGTAGACAGCCGCTTTAATGCCTCCTTCAGAATCGTTTCCGTGTCACTGTCGTCGGAAATGGAAATCTGGGACAGAATCCTTGCGGCGTCAGAAGCGGAATACCCCAGAGCCACCAGGGCCATGGATGCCTCGGACCGCTGCCGGGATCTGCTGTCTGCAACGGCAGCATCCGCAGGCGCTTCCGCATCTGTATCGGGCAGAATATCCTCCGGGTGTATTTTGTCTTTCAGTTCAATAATCAGCCTCTGGGCTGTTTTTTTGCCGATCCCAGGCGCCCGCGCAATCGTCTTGTCGTCCCCGCTCAGGACTGCGAAGCGCAGTTCATCCGCCGAGAAAACAGAGAGAATCGCCAGTCCTCCTTTCGGACCGATTCCGCTGACTGTGATCAGCATACGAAACAGATTCACATCTTCACGGTTTAAAAACCCAAACAGCGTGAAGCTGTCTTCCCGCACATTGGTATAGGTATACAGCTTCACCGGTTCGCCCAGCGCAGGCAGCTGATCCAGAATTCTCCCGGATACCTGTATATTGTAGCCGATTCCGTGATTATCTACAACAATATGGTCAGCAGCCGTTTCTTCCAGCGTGCCTTTAATGTATGCATACAACGCTTAATTCGCTCCTTTCTGGAAAAATTTTCTGACGCGCAGAATCAGCTCCTGGGACACCAGACCGATGATCAGGCCGGTGACCAGCCCAGCAATCAGAAGAACCGGCAGATAGCTGAAAATATTATAAGAATTCACGACAAGAGCCGCCACGATCAGCTGGCCGATGTTGTGGCAGATTCCGCCCACCGTACTGACCGTAACCACCCGGTACCGCCCGGTCTTCTTGATCAGCATCATAACCGTCAGACTCAACAGGGCGCCGGCCAGACTGTAGATGATACTGAACAGATTGCCAAACAGAAAGCCTGCCAGGATCACACGGACGATGGAAATCAGATACGCTTCCCTGCTGCCCATGCAGTACAGCAGGACCACAATCACCAGATTCGTGAGCCCCAGCTTCATGCCCGGAACCCCGAAAAAAAACGGAATCAGAGATTCCACATAACTGAGAATCAGAGCAAGCGCCAGAAATATTCCAAGAAAGGCAAGATTTTTATGTTTCATCTGTTAAAACTGCTCCTCACTTTACAACTGCATCCACAGAAGAGTCCTCGCCTCCCCGGATGCTGACCACTACCTTGTTTGGAAGGCAGACAATCGTCTCCCCCTTTGCGTGGATCTTTCCCTGATGAACACAAAGTTTATCGGGGCAGTCCGCCTCTATCATTTTTGCATAACCGTCTGAAATCTGAAGGACGTTTGCAGTGGTTCCGTGAATACGGATCGGTATTGTTCTGGATTCCGACAGACGGTAGGTTCCATAGACCTTGCCGTCCACCGTAACGACTGCCTGAGCGCCGGATGCGCGATGTCTGATCTTCCATACTCCAAACACAGACAGGCAGACGGCCAGAAGAATCAGAATGAGAATCAGATCCCGACGGCCCATTCGTTTATTTGCGTTCTGCTTGTTTTCACTCATCCGCTTCCAATGCTCCAATGTAATAAAATCCCCGGCATTCTTTCAGATGCACCGGAAGAATCTTGCCGATCATCGCCTCGGTTCCCGGGAAATGGACGATGCTGTTGTTCTCCAGACGGCCGGTGACCAGAGAGGGATCCTGCCGGTTGATGCTCTCTACCAGTACACGCCGGGTCTGTCCGCAAATTTTCTGCGCATTGCGGGCACCGCTTTGCTGGACTTCCTTCAGCAATCGGTCAAACCGCCGGTTGATCACATCCTCCGGGACCTGATCCTCCATGGAAGCCGCAGGCGTTCCGGTCCGTTTGGAATAAATAAATGTAAACGCGCTGTCAAACTGTACACGCCGGACCACATCCATGGTTTCTTCAAAGTCTTCATCCGTTTCCCCAGGAAAGCCCACAATAATATCCGTTGTCAGGGCGATATCCGGCATAGCTGTACGGATCCGGTCAACCAGGGCCAGATAAGATTCCTTCGTATACCTGCGGTTCATGGCCTTAAGAATCCTGCTGCTGCCGGACTGCAGCGGCAGATGAATATGGCGGCAGATTTTGCGGGAGGATGCCATCACCCCAATCAGCTCGTCAGAGAGGTCCTTCGGGTGGGAAGTCATAAAACGGATGCGCTCCAGGCCGTCAATCTGTTCGACCTGCTGCAGCAGCCGGGCAAATGTGATTTCCTCCGGAAGGCCTTTGCCGTAGGAGTTTACATTCTGTCCCAGAAGCATAACTTCCTTCACGCCGTCCGCCACAAAGTTCCGGATTTCCTGCAGAATTTCTTCCGGTTTGCGGCTGCGTTCCCGTCCCCGCACATAGGGTACAATGCAGTAGCTGCAGAAATTGTTGCAGCCGAACATAATATTTACGCCCGTTTTAAAAGAATAGGTCCGCTCGTTTGGAAGATTCTCCACGATATCCTGCGGCGCATCCCAGACATCCACCACCATGCGGTCGGACTCCAGTGTCTGGACAATCAGTTCCGCGAATTTATAAATATTGTGGGTACCGAAAATCAGATCCACAAAGGAATAACTCTCCCGGATCCGCTGCACAACGGTCTCTTCCTGCATCATGCATCCGCACAGCGCAATCACCATATGGGGATTTTTCTTTTTGTATCCGTGCAGATATCCCAGATGGCCGTATACTTTATTGTTCGCGTTTTCCCGTACGGTACAGGTGTTGTAAACCACAAAATCCGCGTCTTCCCGGTCAGTTTTCCGATAACCCGCAGCCTCCAGAATTCCGGTCAGCTTTTCGGAATCCCTGGCATTCATCTGACAGCCAAACGTACGAATACAGAACGTAAGTCTCCTGCCCGCCTGTGCGCAGCGCTCTGCCACCAGCTGTCTGGCCCGGCTGACAAAATAATACTGGCGCCAGGGTTCCTCCTTCGGCGCGGGACGGTTCAGGTCCACTGCCTCCAAATAATCCTGCATGGTTCTGGTATCCATTGTATTCATATTGCTTTATTCTTCCTTTATTCTTTGATTTTGGAAGCTTTTCCTGATTCGAAGGCTTCCAGTTCCATGATTACCCGCCGGTAAACATCCGGATAGCGCAGGCCGGTATTTCTGCAGATTGCCGCAATGGAGTCGTATTCCGGATAAATACGGGTCCTGCCGCCAAATTCGGTGGATTTCACAGCTACTAACCCCAGTGTGGTATCCACCGTATCTTCTTTTCGCTTCAGAATCGTGCGTTCCATCTCTGCCCGGCGAATTCCGATAGTCGTGGTCTGGGCAAAGATGATGTCTTCCATTTTCTCCCGGTCCCGCGGACTGCAAAGCACATTCAGCTGATAGGCGGGCCGGTTTTTCTTCATAAAAATAGGAGTGTAATTCACATCTCTGGCGCCCTGTTCCAGCAGCTGTTCCATAACAAATCCCAGTTCCTCACCCGGGCAGTCATCCAGATTGCATTCCAGCTTGATGACACGGTCCGCTTCACCCGATGCACTGCCGGAGCCGTCTGCGGACGCGATCATGTAAACACGCAGCACACTGGCAGCTTCGTATTCACGTTTTCCCGCACCCATGCCGCATTTTAATACACGATAGGTTTCCGGAAGCTGCGCAGATGTCATAAGCGCAGCGGCAATCGCTGCTCCTGTGGGGGTGACATATTCTCCTTCCCGGTTCATGGAATGAAGCATCAGCCCATTTGCCGCCGCAATATTTGCCACTGCAGGCACCGGGATCGGCAGAATGCCATGGGCACAGCGTACGGTGCCGCTGCCCTCGCAGATCCTTGGAATAATCACCTGATCGATTCCCAGATTGTCAAAGCAGACTGCGGCAGCCGCGATGTCCACGATGGAATCCACGGCACCCACTTCATGGAAGTGAACCTCCTCCAGTGTGCTTCCGTGCGCTTTTGCCTCCGCTTCTCCGAGAATGGTGAAAATCCGTTCTGCGATTTCCCTGGCGTGTTCGGTCATGGCAGACTGCCGGAGAATGTCTGTCACCTCCCGGTACCCTCTGTGACAGTGGGTATGGGAATGCCCTGCATGGTGATGTTCTTCATGGGTATGCGCTTCGTGGTGATGGTCTGCATGGTGATGTCCTTCCTGCGCATGTTCGTGTTTCGGATGTTCCTCTTCCCTGTGCGTATGTCCGTACAGATAGTCCATATCATGATCATGGTTTTCAAGAGCTTCATCCAGAATCACCTGGAAATCACAGCAGTCCAGGCCTGATTTTTTTACGCGTCTGATTTCTGTGCGAAACCCTTTCAGGGGCAGCGATGCCAGCGCTTCCTGAAGCACCTGGGGATCGGCGCCCAAATCCAGCAGCGCAGCCACTGTCATGTCTCCGCTGATTCCGGAATTACATTCAAAATATAAACTTTTATTCATGATTCTTTACTCCCAGTCGATTGATCTGTGTGGCAAGATAACCTGCGCCAAACCCATTGTCGATATTTACAGCTGCCACTCCGTTGGCACAGGAATTCAGCATGGAAAGCAGGGCGGATACTCCGCCGAAGCTGGCTCCGTATCCCACGGAAGTCGGCACGGCAATCACCGGGCAGCTGACCAGTCCGCCGATTACGCTGGCCAGGGCTCCTTCCATCCCGGCACAGGCAATCACACAGCTGGCCCCCTGAAACACATCCAGGTGGCGCAAAAGCCGGTGCAGGCCGGCCACTCCCACGTCATACAGCCGTTCCGTCCGGGTGCCGAAAAATTCGGCGGTCTGGGCCGCCTGCTCTGCTACGGGAATATCGGAAGTTCCGCCGGTGCAGACAACGATCTTGCCGATGCGTGTTTTCCCCGGTTTTTCTGCTTTTAATATTCCGGACTGCGGATCATACTGCAGCTGCGGCAATTCTTTGGCGCAGTACCGGTACTGTTCCAGAGATGCCCTGGTTCCGAAGGCTTCTCCGTCCACTTCAATGAGACGCTTATATATGGCAAGCAGCTGTTCGTTGGTCTTGCCGGAACAGTAAACCACTTCCGGAAAGCCGGAGCGAATCAGCCGCTGGCTGTCCAGCCGCGCAAACTCCATTTCCTCAATGGGTCTGCGGGCCAGAAGGCCTTCCGCTTCTTCCACGGTCATGGAACCGTCTCTTACCTGTTTTAAAATATCTGATATACTTTGCATCATCTATATCCTGGCTACTCGTTCATTCTTTCATTATAATATACGCCGGTTTCTGTAAAAATCCGGTCCACTGACACATCCCGCTCATCCACAGGGATTTCCGGAAGAAAAAAACGGTTGGAGCAGATACCGGCAGAATCAATCTGCGGGTAAGCGGACAGATATCTGTCATAGTATCCCTTCCCGTATCCCAAGCGGAAAAAACGGCTGTCATAGACCAGACCGGGCACAAAACAAATGGAAGACCGAAGGTTTGCCGGGACTTCGGTCTGGGGTTCCATCACATGAAAACAGCCTTCTGCAAAATCTTTTCTCAGATTCGTTACCTGATAGAAATCCATGGTATCCCCATGCACACGGGGAAACGCCACCTGTTTTCCGATCTGAAGCAGCTGCGCGGCAAGGGGCAGAAGATTGATTTCATGCTCCAGCGGATAAAACAGCAGATATTCCTCATAGGCATCGAAATCCAGATGCTCCATAATCTGTTCGATAATCTGTGCGGAAGCCTGATAATTATCTTCTTTTGAAACAGCATTCCGCAGCGCCATATACTCTTTTCTGACTTCCTGCTTGCTTTTCATTGTTCTCCTCCATTATCCTCGCCGATGTCTACGCTGTCCCGGATAAATTCCCGCAGATCGAAGGAACTCTCTTTCTGTCCGCGGAAAAATGTGCCGCGGAACTTTCCTTCCATAATCTGATGGAGAATTCCCACATCCGCGCCATTGGCAATGATCATGTCCGCGCCTGTGCGGGTGACAATTTTAGCTGCGGTAAGCTTTGTGGTCATCCCGCCGGTGCCGACGGTGCTTCCGGTGCTGTCTTTTGCCATGGCGGAAATGTGATCATCCATGGATGTGACCTGTTCAATCAGTCGGGCGTCGGGATTTTCTCTGGGATCATCGGTATACAGTCCGTCAATATCTGACAGAAGGATCAGAAGATCCGCGTGAATCAGGGATGCCACAATGGCTGACAGGGTATCATTGTCCCCGAACTGCATCAGACAGCTTAACTCATAGGTGGATACCGTGTCATTCTCATTTACGACAGGAATGATTCCCAGGCGGAACAGCTCTTCAAAGGTGTTTTTCGCGTTGGACCTGGAATGGTCATGGAACATCGTGTTTTTTGTCAGAAGCACCTGCGCAGCCGTCTGATTGTATTCGCTGAACAGACGCTGGTAGGCCATCATCAGTCTCCCCTGTCCCACTGCGGCACAGGCCTGTTTGGTGGCGATATCAGCCGGCGGTTCCTGCAGGCCGATGGCTGCCCGGCCTACCGCCACCGCGCCGGAACTGACCAGGCAGACATCCATGCCCTGATTCCTGTAGTCACACAGTTCCCGCACCAGTTTTTCCAATTTGATATAATCAGTTCTGCCGCTGTTCACATGCTGCAGCGAAGAGGAACCGATTTTTACAACGATTCTTCGTTTATACTTAAAATAATCGTGATAATCCATTTTTGATTCCCTTTCATAAAATCGCACAAGGCGCCATCATGTTTAATAGCTTACCACATCAATCGGAAAAAATCACCCTTTTCCTTGTCACTGCGAAGCGGGTATGGTATATTTTTTCTTATGATTAAAAGGAAACAAACAAAGAAAAAACGCTTCCGCTTCTGTGCTGCCGCGCTTGCCGGCATCACTGCCGCCGGTGCCGTGCTTCTGAGCGGATGCGGAACAGACAGAAATGAATCCTACACAAAAACCGGCACGTATTTCGATACGGTGATTACCGTTGCCGTCTATGGAAAAGAGAACCAGAAATATCTGGACGGCTGCTTTGATCTGGCCGGGCATTACGAAAAACTCCTGAGCAATACGGTTCAGACCAGTGATATTTCCCGCATCAATGATGCAGACGGGAAGTATGTAACCGTGGATTCCGATACCATTGAAGTCCTGAAGGACGCGCTTTACTACTGCCGGAAAAGCCAGGGAGCCTTCGATATTACCATCGGGAAAACCGCTGATCTCTGGAATTTCACAAACAACAAAGGCACCATACCGGCCGCTTCCAAAATCAAAGACACTGTTTCCCATGTAAATTACAGAAATATCTCGATCCGTGGACAGAAAGCGGCTCTGAAAGATCCCAAAGCAGAAATCGACCTCGGAGCCATCGCCAAGGGATATATTGCCGATCAAATGAAAGATTATCTGGAAAAACACCATGTTTCATCCGCAATTATCAACCTGGGCGGAAATGTCCTGCTGGTGGGAGACAAACCGGACGGAAGCAGCTACAAAGTGGGGGTCGAGAAACCTTTTCACACCGAACAGTCCCTGGGTACCCTGACCCTGTCCGGCAAATCCGTCGTCACTTCCGGCGTATATCAGAGGTATTTCAGGAAAAACGGCACCATTTATCATCATATTCTAAATACCCGTACCGGCTATCCGGTTTCCAATCAGCTGTACAGTGTCACAATCATTTCCGATTCCTCGGTGCAGGGAGACGGTCTCAGCACCACCTGTTTCGCCCTTGGTCTGAAGAAGGGCATGCGTCTGATTGAGCAGACCGACGGGGTGGAAGCCATCTTTGTCACCAGTGACTATCGACTGCATACCAGCAGCGGCATTGGCACATCAGTTTCCTTCCAGCCGGAAAGCTGAGTCTGACCCAAAAGAACTCATCGGATTTCCGTCTGTGACAAAAGCCGCCGGCGACTGGTCTGCTGTATTTTATACAGTGGTCCGGTCGCCGGCGGCTTCTGTCATTACTGGTTATTTATTTTATCTGCGATTATCTGCGCCAGGGCATTCCAGTGCGCCTTGGCATCACTGCGTTTTCTTGCTTTTTCTGCTTTCTTTAAAGCTCCCGCGTCATCCAGGGTCCCCCGGATGCTGTTAAAATCCGAGAAAATAGTGTCGCCGTTGCTCTTGATGTATTCCCAGTTTTCCTTAAATGTCTGCTGCTGCCCCTGATCCAGGGTTTTCCAGAATTCATCATAAATATCTCCTGCGGATACTGCCAGGGCCGGATTGGAAGAGGCCCAGGATACCAGACCGGCTGCAGCTGACGCGCATTTTAAGGTGGATCCGCTATCGCTGCCCCACCCGATGCAGGCGTTCAGCGCGTTGGTCAGCCCCTTCGCATCCACTGCGGCTTCTGTCTTATCCGGTTTTGCCTTTGCATTGTCTGCTTTCTCTGTTTTTTTATTATCCGTCACGGTTTCTCCGGCAGCTGAGGAATCACCGGAATTCGATGTGCCACCGGATGCAGACGTCTCTGCGGATCCGGAAGATTCACCTGCCGCCGACGCGGATGCCGCGGAAGATGTCTGAGTCTTTGGACTGGATGTGTCTGTTTTTGTTCCGCAGGCGCACAGACCGGTCATGACCAGTGCTGCCGCCAGCAGAAGAACTGCTTTTCGTTTCATACATACACCTCTCGTTTGTTTTTCCATTGATTCACTTCCTGTTTATATTACCACATTTCTCTCCATCCGTGAAATCACAGAAATGAAAACCGATGCCTTCCCATTTTTGTTTCGATGATAAAAAACGCCGGGACAGCAATCCTACCATTACTGTCCCGGCGTTTTTATTAAGCAGCAGATGCCTTACGCAGTTGCTTCTTCTTTTTTCTCCGGTTCTGCCGGTGTGCCGAGAATAATATGTCTCGGACACTTTGCCGCGCATTTTCCGCAGCCGACACACTTGGACTGATCGATATGCGCCAGTGAATTTTCCACTTTTACAGCGTCATACTCACAGGCTTTCACGCACATCATACATCCGATGCATCCCACGTCGCAGACAGACATCAGCTGTTTGCCTTTGGCATTGGAGTGGCAGTTTACCAGATGTGTGGAATCGTAAGGAACCAGCTCAATCAGATGCTGCGGGCATACCTTAATGCATTTCTCGCAGGCTTTGCACTGCTCCTTATCCACTACGGCAATGCCGTTTACCACATGGATTGCGTCAAAGGGACATACTTTTACACAGCTGCCATATCCCATACATCCATAGGTACAGCCCTTCGGGCCCCCGTTCGGCATGTTTTTGACTGTCACACAGTCTTCCACACCGGTATATTTATAAAGGTCTTTTGTTTTGGTACAGTCACCGCCGCACATTACAAATGCTACGTTGCGGACAGTTTCTTCCGCAGCGACACCCATAATCGCGCCGACTTTTTCTCCTACCGGAGCGCCGCCTACCGGGCAGGCATTTACAGGCGCTTCCCCTTTGGCGATCGCTGCCGCAAGGCCGGAGCAGCCCGGATATCCGCAGGCACCGCAGTTGTTGCCCGGAAGTACTTCCAGTACTGCTTCTTCTTTCGGGTCTACTTCTACTTTGAATTTTTCACCGGCAATTCCAAGAACAATACCGATGACAATTCCCACACCGCCGACTACGCAGGCGGCAATAATAATAGCCATACTCATGGTCTGTCCTCCTTAAATTACACCGCTGAATCCCATAAACGCGATTGCCATGAGACCGGCGGTAACAAGAATAATCGCGGATCCCTGGAATGGTTTCGGAATACTGTTGTATTCAATCTTTTCACGAATACCGGCCATAATCACAATTGCGATGGTGAAACCTACTGCAGTCGCGAAACCGTTTAATGTGCTGACGCCGATGTTGTAGTTTTTCTGGACATTTGTCAGAGCCACACCTAATACGGCACAGTTTGTCGTAATCAGGGGAAGATAAACGCCCAGCGCATTGTACAGGGAGGGAGATGATTTCTTCAGAAACATCTCTACAAACTGTACCAGAGCGGCAATAATCAGGATAAAGACGATAGTCTGCAGGTAGGTGATATTTAACTTAACCAGTACAAACTGATTAATGACCGCAGTCACACAGGAGGCAATGGTAATGACAAAGATTACCGCCGCGCCCATGCTGGCTGCTGTATTAACTTTTTTGGATACGCCAAAGAACGGACACAGGCCAAGGAACTGGCTTAAGATAACGTTATTGACGATGGCCGAGCTGACCATAAGCAAAATTACTTCTTTCATCTAACGCTCCCCCTATTCTTCCGTTTTCTGTGCTGCGGTATCGCCAACAGCTACTACTGCACTTCTGCTGATGCATACACCGTTGCCGCAGGTAGCGCAGTCGCCGCCCAGACAACCGGAAGCCGCCGGCAGCGGTTTGCCTTTTTTCTCGGCTTTTGCGCGTATGGTGTTCATGATTGCGATCAGCATAGCCAGAACAAAGAAGGCACCCGGTGCAAGGACAAAGATGGTGATCGGAGTAAAGCCGGCTTTTCCGGATGCTGCGTCAGCAAGGGGCAGCACCTGCACGCCAAAGATCTGGCCTGCGCCCAGAAGCTCACGGACAATACCGATCATGGTCAGTGCCCAGGTAAATCCGAGACCCATACCGATACCGTCGAAAATGGACGGAAGGACAGGGTTCTTGGATGCATAACTTTCGGCACGGCCGAGAATGATGCAGTTTACAACAATCAGAGGGATATAGATTCCCAGTGATTCATACAGATCCGGAATGTAGCCTTCCAACAGGAACTGAACGATTGTTACCAGGGAAGCAACTACTACGATAAACGCGGGGATACGTACCCCGTCCGGAATAATATTACGAAGCATGGAGATAATCATATTGGAGAGAACCAGTACCACGGTTGTGGAAAGGCCCATACCGATACCGTTGGCTGCCGAAGTGGTAACTGCCAGTGTCGGACACATACCAATCAGCATGACCAGGGTAGGGTTCTCCTTGATCAGACCATTGTAGATACGTTCGATACATTTACTCATTTGACTACTTTGCCTCCTGTCTGATTCAGCAGATATTTGCCATATGCAATACCGGAATCCACCGCGTAGGTGACGGCTTTTGAAGTAATGGTGGCACCGCTGATTGCGTCAATCTGATCTTTCGACTTGGCACCTGATTTCGTTACTTCAAAGAAATCCACTTTTTTGTTTTTAAACTGTGAACTGAAGGCTTCATCCTTAGCTTTCATACCAAGGCCGGCGGTATCATTGATGGTGGTCAGTGAATATCCGGTAACTGTTCCGTCTTTTAAGATACCCATGGACAGGACAATGTCGCCGCCGTAGCTGTTGTCGTCTTTTACTGTAATGACATATCCCACCAGCTGTCCGGAACCGTCGAGTCCCTGGACACATCCGTTGATGGTATTGTGTTCACTGAGTCCGGCCTTTTTCAGGATCGTCTCTGTGTCATCTGCTTTGAAGGTCGGAAGATCCACAAACTTCTTGGCATCCGGCATGACTTCCCGATATGCGGACTGGATCTTATTATATTCCGCCTGTGCAATCGGCGCTTTTGTTACATAATATACTGCGCCCAGGGCAACACCTGCAATAATTGTAATCAGGAAAAGAATCAGAGCGTCTTTTATGCGTGATTTCGTCATTACTTCTCTCCTCCTTTCCCGAAAGGTTTCGGAATTGTCCAGCGCTCAATCAGCGGAACCAGAAGGTTCGCGAAGATGATGGAGTAGGAACAGCCCTCTGCCATGGAACCGAACATACGGAAAATACCAAGCAGGATACCTGCGATAATACCGTAAATGATTTTTCCTTTTGGCGT